>CAXTWM010000046.1:0-19931 GCA_964247915.1 uncultured Armatimonadales bacterium
GCCCCTGCCGTCCCCCGGCGAGTTCGAGAACATCCTCAAGCGTCTGGTGGACAAGATCGCCAAGATCCTGCAAGCCGAGAAGTGCGTGTTCATGCTCCACGACACGAACGCGGCGACGCTGTATGCCACCCTGCCGGCGATGGGGCTGACGCGCGACGACCTCTCGGCGATGGAGCGGCGCGTGGCCGAGGAGGGCGTCTCCAACGAGGTCTTCCGCGCCAACTCTTCCCTCATCACCTACGATGCCGCCCTGGACCCGCGCGCGGCGGCGGAGGGGCTGGCGCGGCGGGGGATTCGCAACGCCGTTTCCGTGCCCCTGATCGTGGAAAAGCGCGACGAGGACAACCGCGTCGTGGACCGGACGACGGTCGGCGTCCTGCACGTCTTCAACAAGAAGTACGGCGGCATTTTCATGGATGAAGATGTCCGCCTGCTGGAACAGCTCGCCAAGCAGGGCGCGGCCGTCATCGCGTCCGCCCAGATGTACCGTGAGGTCGTGCAGGAGAAGCAGGAGCTGCTGCACACCATTGACAGCCTGTACGCGGGCCTGCTCATGGTGGGCAACAACGGGCGGCTGCTCCAGATCAACCCCTCGGCGCGGGCGATCCTGGGGATCGCGCCGTACCTGCCCTTGATTGATGTCCCCTACGACAAGGCGATCACGGACCCGCGCGTCCGGGCCATCCTGGAGCGCGCGCTGTCCTCGGACCGTGCCGAGGTCGCCGACGAGGTCGCGTTCCCCATCTCCAACGCCGCCCCGGAAGACCAGTTCCGGGAGCACATCTATCAGGTGCAGTGCGCGACGGTGCGCGACGACGACGGTGCGCCGGCGGGCATCGTGGCGATCTTCAATGACATCACCGAGATACGCGGCGTCGAGCAGATGAAGACGGCGTTCATTTCCACGGTCTCGCACGAGCTGCGGACGCCGCTGACCAGCATCAAGGGCTTCATCTCCACCCTGCTGACCGACGAGGAAGGGTACTACGATGAGCCGACGCGGCGCGAGTTCTACGGCATCATTGACGCGGAGTGCGACCGCCTGACCCGTCTGATCAGCGACCTGCTGGACATCTCGCGCATCGAGCAGGGGCGGGCGATGCAGATGAATTGGAGCCAGGTGGATGTCGTGGCGATGACGGAGAAGGTCCTCGCCGGGCAGCGCGCCTCCGCTCAAAACCACGAACTGGTCATGGACTTCCCGCCGGACTTCCCCCCAATCGAGGCCGACCCGGACAAGCTGGATCAGATCCTGACGAACCTGGTCAACAACGCCGTTAAATACTCGCCGCAAGGCGGGACCGTGTGGGTCGCGGGGCGCGCGCTGAATGACCCTGTTCAGTCGGTCGCGCTCCGCGTTTCGGACGAGGGGATGGGCATCTCGCGGGAGCACATCCACAAGGTATTCGACCGGTTTTACCGGGTGGACAACCGCGACAACCGCGAGATCGGCGGGACGGGCATCGGTCTAGCCCTGGTCAAAGCCCTCGTCGAAGACGGGCACCACGGGAAGGTAACGGTGGAAGAGAGCGAGCCGGGGAAGGGCACGACGTTCCTCGTGATCCTGCCGGTGCGGCGGGCATCCTCTTGACCGTGGTACGCATCCCGGTCGAGCGCGCGGCCGGGGCGGAAGACCTGCCGCTGCCGCGCTGTGCGACGGCGGGATCGGCGGGGATGGACCTCCACGCCGCCATCCCGGAAGACGTGCGTCTGGCGCCCGGCGAGCGCGCCCTGGTCTCGACGGGCATCCGCGTCGCCGTGCCGGAAGGCTATGAGGCGCAGGTGCGCCCGCGCAGCGGCCTGGCGCTCAAGCATGGGCTGGCCCTGGTCAACTCGCCGGGGACCATCGACTCGGACTACCGGAGCACCGTCGGCGTCATCTTGATCAATCTCGGGCAGGAGACGATTCACATCAAGCGGGGGGACCGGATCGCCCAGCTTGTGGTCGCTCCCGCCCTGCGTGTTGAGTGGGAGGAAGCGGCCCCCGGCACACTGCCGGCGACGCCGCGAGGTGAGAATGGCTTTGGATCGACCGGACAGCATCAGGAGAAGTGACGGGCTGCCGCGCGAGGCCTACGCGCTTCTGGCCCAGGCGAACCTGCTGCGGATGCGGGGCTGCTGGGAGGAGGCGGTGGGTAACTGCATGGCCGCGCTGCGCCTCGCCCCGGACAGCCCTTCCGCCCAGAGCCTGCTTGGCGACATTTACGAGAACCAGGGCCGCTTCGATGACGCGATCCAGTGGTATCGCATGGCGCTGGACGCCAACCCCGACAGTCCGGCGGATCGCCTGAAATTGGACCGGCTGCTTCAAAGACAGCCTCCGCTTTCCCACCCCGAGCGCAAAGCCGCGACGCCGGAAGCGGACACTCCGGGTGCCTATCCTATACCCGATGAACCTGCGCTCGCTTCGCCTCCGCTGGGCCGGCGGCTGATACGAGACCCGGAAACCGCGCTGCGCTACGGGGCGCTGCTGGCGGCGCTGCTGGTCTGCCTGGTGGTCGTGCTTGCCTACGCCGCCGTCCATCGCCGGGCGACGCTCGCCGCACTGGGCCTCGGCCCGTATCAGGAGATCAAGACCGCGCCCGTGGTGGTCCCCCCGGCCTCCGGCCCGCCCCCAGGCACCGAAGCGGTCAGCACCCAGCGGGACGCAGCCGAGCAGGCGGTTCTCGATACTCTGCGAGGCTCCAATGACCTGAGCGCACAAGGGATCACCGTTGATGACCTCCAGTTTGATCCGCGCGCCGGGCGAGTCAGCGTCACCATCAGCCTGCCCGTCGGGAACGGCCTGACCCAAGCCGCCGTCCTGCGTGGCGCGCTGCACACGGCCCAGGCCGCCGCCGCCGCCAGCCCCTCCGCTTCGGCCTTCACGCTCCGCTGCCTGATGCCGGCGGGGGCGGGCGGGGCGTCCCTGCTCTTTGCCGGCGATGTGGCCCGGAGCGCGCTGCCCGCCGCCGGGGCAGCCGAACCGGATGACGACCAGGTGCAGGCGGTTTGGACGAATCCCTGGTGGTCGCCGCAGATGCCGGGGCTTGACGCCGCTCCGTGACGGCAGTATAATACTTGTGCCGGAATTCACAAGCATCACCGAGTTATAACCAAGCATATCGGATCAGCCTGGGCGAAGACGGCAGGCGGTGGAATGGCAAGAGAAACTCCTCGTGAACAGCAGCCCGAAGGTCCCGATCCCCACCCTGGAACGCCTCGCCACCTACCTGCGCTACCTCATCGATCTGGAAGCGTCGCAGGTGGAGACGATTTCGTCCACGGACGTGGAGAAGCAGACGGGGATCAACGCCGCCCAGTTCCGCAAGGACCTGTCCTACTTCGGGGAGTTCGGCAAGCCGGGGGTCGGGTATAACGTCGTCGAGCTTCAGACGCGCATCGCGCGCATCCTAAAGATAGACCAGATGCAGCCGATCATCGTCATCGGCGCGGGCAACCTGGGCAGCGCGCTGATCGGCTATCCCGGACTGCGGGAGCACAAGTTCCACATCGCCGCCGCCTTTGACAGCGACCCCGGCAAGGTGGGCAGACCGCAGGGGGGGCTGGTCATTCAGGACGAAACGCGGCTGCGCCAGATCAACGCCGAGGTGGGCGCGCGCATCGCGATCATCTGCGTGCCCGCGTCGGCGGCGCAGGGCGTGGCGGATGCGTCCATTTTAGCCGGCGTGCGGGTGATCCTGAACTTCGCCCCGATCATCCTG
Source organism: uncultured Armatimonadales bacterium (assembly GCA_964247915.1). Classification (GTDB taxonomy): domain Bacteria; phylum Armatimonadota; class Armatimonadia; order Armatimonadales; family Capsulimonadaceae; genus JANXMY01. Next base: position 3,705 of record CAXTWM010000046.1, read on the forward strand.
AGGGTGCCGGAGCGCGTCGTCGTCCGCAACGTCTCTTTCTTGCAGGAACTTGCCGTTCTCTCCTATCACCTTTCCAGTGATACGCACAAATAACATGACAAACACACGCACCGAAAAGGACTCGATGGGCGAGTTCCAGGTTCCCGCAGACGCCTACTACGGCGCGCAGACCGCCCGCGCGGTCGCCAACTTCCCCGTCTCCGGCGTCCGCTTCCCCCGGCCGTTCATCCAGGCGATGGGCGCGATCAAACGGGCGGCGGCGGAGGTGAACGTCGAGATGGGCCTGCTCGACCCCGCCGTCGCCGACGGCATCTACCGGGCGGCGGACGAGGTGATCGCGGGCGGCCTGGACGCCCAGTTCGTCCTGGACATCTACCAGACCGGGTCAGGCACGTCCACGAACATGAACACCAACGAGGTGATCTCCAACCGGGCCATCGAGCTGATGGGCGGCGTGATCGGGTCCAAATCGCCGGTCCACCCGAACGACCATGTGAACAAGAGCCAGTCGTCGAACGACGTCATCCCGACGGCGATCCACATCGCGGCGGCGACGGAACTGGAGGCGCGGCTCCTGCCCGCGCTGCGCGCGCTGCACACGGCGCTGGCCCACAAGGCGAAGGAGTGGGACGACATCGTCAAGATCGGGCGGACGCACCTCATGGACGCCACGCCGATCCGGCTCGGCCAGGAAGCGTCCGGGTGGGCGCGTCAGGTGGAGCTTGGCATCGCCCGTCTGGAGGGCGTCAAGCCCCGCCTCCTGGAACTGGCGATCGGCGGCACGGCGGTCGGGACGGGGATCAACTCGCCGGAAGGCTTCGGCGCGGCGGTCTCGGGAAAGCTGGCGCAGCGCTTCGGGCTGCCGTTCGTCGAGGCGGAGAACCATTTTGAGGCGCAGGGTAGCCAAGACGCCGCGGTCGAACTGGCGAGCCAGCTTTCCACGGTGGCGTCCTCGCTCCTCAAAGTTGCGAACGATGTCCGCTGGCTGTCGTCCGGCCCGCGCTGCGGCCTGGGCGAGATCTCGCTGCCCGCCGTCCAGCCCGGCTCGTCCATCATGCCCGGCAAGGTCAACCCGGTGATGTGCGAGCAGCTCATGATGGTCTGCTCGCAGGTGGTCGGCAACGCCGTCACGGTGACGGTCGCGAACACGCACGGCAATCTGGATCTGAACGTGATGCTGCCGGTGATCGCGCGCAACGTGCTGGAAAGCCTGACGTTCCTGGCGAACTCAATCACGGTCTTCACCGAGAAGGCCGTTGTCGGGCTGACGGCGAACGTGCCCCGTGCCGAAAGCCTGGTCGAGTGGTCCATGAGCATGGTGACGAGCCTCGCCCCGACTATCGGCTATGACGCGGCGGCCAAGCTCGCCAAGCGGGCGGTGGACGAGGGGCGGACCGTCCGCGACCTCTGCGTGTCTGAACAGATACTGCCGGTCGAACAGTTGGATGACCTGCTGGACGCCCGCAAGATGACCGAACCCGGCGTCGGCGCCGGCGGCGAATAACAAGGAGATAATCATGTCCGACAACCCTGTGCGCGTGCTGGTCTGGGACGAGGCGCCGCACCATGCGCCCAAGTCCCTCTATCCGAAGAGCCTCAACGGCGCCATCGCCGACGGTCTGAACGAGATGGGGGGCGGCAAGATCGTCGCCACGACCGCCAACTTGGACGAGGCCGACCAGGGCATCACCGATGAGGGCCTGTCCGGCGTAGATGCCATGATCTGGTGGGGTCACGCCCGGCACGGGGAGGTCACTGATGAGACGGCGGCCAAAGTGATCAAAGCCGCCCAAAGCGGTGTGGGCTTCATCGCCCTGCACTCGGCGCATTATTCCAAGACGTTCCGGGGTATCCTGAACTGCACCGGGCATTTAAAGGGCGGCTGGCGCGAGGCGCAGAACCCCGCCGACACGGAAGAAATCACGGTCTGCGCGCCCAAGCACCCCATCGCGCAGGGCGTGGAAGACTTTGCGCTGCCCGCCGAAGAGATGTATGGGTCGCCCTTCGATGTGCCGCCGCCGCTGACGGTCGTTTTTCAGTCCTACTTCCCGCTGGGCGGCGAGTATTTCCCGTCGTTCACGGCGACGGTCGGGGAGGGGATTGACCCCGCCTTCACCAGCGGTCCGGGCGGCGGCAAGGGCCAGGGCGAGGGGGTCGGCCGGGTCTTCTACTTCCGGCCCGGACACGAGACGTATCCGACCTACTTCGATCCGAACGTCCGCCGGATTTTGCACAACGCCGTCCTTTGGGTGGCAAAGAAAAGCTGATCATGCCACATTGGAAGCGCGCGATCATTGTCGGTGCCTCCTCAGGCATCGGCGAGGCGCTGGCCCGCGCCCTGGCGGCGGACGGCTGCCGGGTCGCCCTGGTCGCCCGGCGCGGGAATCGCCTGCGCGCACTGGCGCAGTCGTTGGCTGATGCGGGTGCTGCGACCGCCCTGACCTATGCCCATGACGTGACGGACACTAACTCCGTTCCCGGCTTGTTTGAGGCGATCACGCGCGACCTGGGCGGCCTGGATCTGATCATCTATGCCGCTGGCGTCATGCCGCGCGTCAGCCCGGAAGAGTACGACACGGGGAAAGACGCCGAAACCGTCGCCGCCAACTTCACCGGAGCCGTCGCCTGGCTGAACGAGGCGGCGCGGCGATTCGAAAAGGCCAAAGCGGGCACCATCGTCGGCATCTCCAGCGTGGCCGGGGACCGTGGACGACGCGGCAACCCCGTCTACGGGGCAACGAAAGCGGCCCTGAATGCGTATTTGGAATCACTGCGTAACCGGATCGAGCGGCGCGGCGCGTTTGTCGTGACCGTCAAGCCGGGGCCGGTGGACACGCCCATGACGCAAGGGCTGAGGATGCCCGGCATGATTCCAGTCGAGCAGGCGGCGGCGGAGATTTTGCTGGCCGCCAAGGATAAAGTGCGGGTGGCTTATGTCCCCGGCAAGTGGAAGCCGATCATGGCCGTCATCCGCGCCATCCCCGCCCCGATCTTCAAGTACCTCAACATCTAAGTGTCACAACTCCCGATCGAAAGCCTTCCTCCAGACCATCTGGAGCGTCTGGAAGGGTGGGGGATGGCCTCCGCCGCCCTGAGCTATGTCTACCGGCCCAGCACCGTGGACGGACTTTGCGCCGTCTTCGACCAATCCCGCCGGTCAGGGCGCCCGGTCGGCCTGCGCGGGGCGGGCCGCTCCTATGGCGACGCCTCACTGAACGCCGAAGGCATCAGCCTTGACCTCACGCGGATGAAGCGGATACTGGCCTGGGACCCGCAGACGGGCATCATCCGGGTCGAGCCGGGCGTGACCATCCAGCAGTTGTGGCAGTATACGATCGAAGACGGCTGGTGGCCGAACGTCGTATCGGGGACGATGTTCCCGACATTAGGCGGCGCGGCTGCGATGAACATCCACGGCAAGAACAACTGGAAGGCGGGACCGATCGGGGATTGGATTCAGGAGTTCGAGCTGTTGACGCCGACCGGCGAGACAAAAGTGTGCTCCCGTTCCGAGAACGCCGATCTGTTCCACGCCGCCATTGGCGGCTTCGGGATGCTCGGCGTCCTCACGCGGCTCGATTTGCAGCTCAAGAAGGTGTATTCCGGCCTGCTCCACGTCACGCCCCTGGGGGCCCGCAACTTCGGCGAGATGTTCCAGGTCTTCGAGGAACGCTTGCCGCAGTCGGACTATCTGGTCGGGTGGATTGACTGTTTCGCGAACGGAGACGCCCTCGGGCGCGGACAGATTCACCAGGCAAACTATCTCGCGCCCGGCGAGGACCCCCAGCCCGCGCAGACGCTGCGCGTCGAGAACCAGGAGCTGCCGGACAGCCTGTTCGGCGTCGTCCCCAAGTCTGTCATGTGGCGTTTCATGAAGCCGTTCGTCAACGATCCGGGGATGCGGGCCATCAACCTCGCCAAGTACCTGAGCGCGACCAAGATGGGCGACGGCCAGGTCCACACGCAGTCGCACGCCGGCTTTGCGTTCCTGCTCGACTATGTGCCGAACTGGAAACACGCTTACAAGCCGGGCGGCCTGATCCAGTACCAGAGCTTCGTCCCCAAGGAACGCGCCCAGGCCGTCTTTTCCGCCCAGCTCAAACTAGCCCAGGCGTATGGCGTCGTGCCCTATCTCGGCGTCTTCAAACGCCACCGCCCCGACGACTTCCTGATGACCCATGCCGTAGACGGTTACTCGCTGGCCCTGGATTTTGCCGTCCTGCCCTCCAAACAGGGCGCGCTCCTGAGCCTGGCGGCGGAGATGGACCGGCTCGTGCTGGACGCCGGGGGCCGTTTCTACTTCGCCAAAGATAGCGCCCTGCACCGCTCGGCGCTGGTGGAGGCATTGGGCGAGGAGCGCGTTTCTAAGTTCCTGGCCCTCAAACGCGAGTGCGACCCGGAGAACCTGCTCCAGACGAACCTGTACCGTCGGCTTTTCTCGCACCTAAAATAATGACAGGTCTTGACCGGCCTGGTGCCGATTATATGTCAACCCTTCGGCGGTCACGGTGTCTAGGTGGAAGAAAATTTCCTCAAAGCCGACTAGCAAATACAGTTTGTCACGCCCCGTTAATACCTTTTGGCAGTAACTTGGCTCCCGTAATGCCTCAATCAATGCCAGAGAACCAACGGCAAGCCAAAGTAAGTAGCCATTATCTCCGTGAAAGTCAAATGAGCCGCGTTGGTTCCAGCTTAGAATGTCATCGTTTAGGCTGGTTACGTTTCTGTAAACAAGTTCCGCTCTATGGCTGCTAGTAAAATAAAGAGCATTTAGAGCATCTTTTGGATTTGTTACCGTATCAGGGTAACACTCTGCAAAGTCCTGGTAATGGATAACTTGTTTAGAAGAAATCACTTGGCTGAACTTACTCTCATCAAACTGTGTCCCAAAGCTATAGGTTAGGATGTCGAACGTCTCGGGGCAATCACCAAGATCTAAAATCAGCGCGTCCCAGCCCTTTCCTTCCTTTACTTCTTCCAGGCCAGCCTTTGACCACTCAACTATTTCCGCCACAGGTAGTTGAAAGAGTTGGGCTTCTACCTGATCCCAATACTCAGGCTCGTTATACTGGTTGCTAATGCTTCTGGCAAAGAAAACAATCCTTTTCAGACCTTCATGCACGGAACGTGAGGAGCACGAGATTTCTTTCACTGCCCAAAACATTTTGTCCCAATCAGTCATAGTGACGCCCCCGTTCATCCACGTGTTCCTAATGTTTTTGCCGGTGCGTGCTACGGCTTCTTTTGGAATAGTATCTCGATGGGGGAAAGCTGTGCCGCCTCGGTTTCGGTGGGGCGGTTCTGGGCGTCCTGCTGCATCTGGACGAGGTTCTGGACCATCGCCTCCTCCATCTGCCGGTAGCGCTCGATTTCGGACTCGTAATGGCGCAGCGTTTCCTGTTCGCGCTGGAGCCGCCGGTCGAGCGTTTCCATGTAGTTTTCCAGTTGTGACAGCGCCTCCCAGACCTGAGCCGGGTCGTACCCGCCGGAACTGACGGTGGTGAATCGCAGGGTGCGGATGTATTTTTTGACGCTCTCCACGGATTCCCCCAGGATGCTTCCGGTGATCGGCTCGCTGTCGGGCGTGGCATCGAGCCGCTGGAGCAGCATCCGCGCGGCGACATGGCCGGGGGCGTAGTTGAGCAGGAACAGCAGCGCCTCACGCGCCGCGCCCCGCCGTCCGGCGGCGAGGTAGGCGTGGACCAGGTTGAAGGTCAGCTCGGACGGCGGGATCGGGGTCGGCGAAAGCTGAAAGGCCGTCTCGAAAGTCCTGACGGCTTCCAGTGGCCGGCCCAGGCTATACAGCGCGGCTCCCAGATACACGCAGGTCTCGAAGCGGACCTCCTGGGAGACCGTCAGTTCCCGCTCCGATGCCGCCGATCCGAGCCGGTCCGCCGCCTCATGCATCCGTCCTTCCCGGAAGGCCAGCAATCCCATTCCCCAGTCAGTCATTCTCTTTGCTTATTCCGCACGCGCTTCAGCGGTCGGAGGAGTCGCCAGGCGCCGCGTGGTCGCCTTGATGCGCTTGACCCGCGAGGCGTTCGGGGCGGTGCCCAGCCCGGCGAGCTGCCCTTCCATCTCCTCGGCAAGCTGTTCCTCGCCGATCTTGTGGAGCTGCCGCGTGGCCGCGCCCAATTTTTCGCGGGCCGTGTCCAGGTCGCCCCGCTCCTGCGCGCGCTGCGCTTCCCGCTCGTATTTGTAGACCGCGTAGCGGTCCACGAGGTCCTGCACCTCGGCGTCGGCCTGATTGAGCAGGGCGGGGTCATCGGTGAATTGGGCGGTGATGACGGAGCGGGCGTTGCCCGCATTGCCCGCGACGAGGCCGCTAGGGTCCGTCCAGGTCAGCAGCGTCTCGATGATGGCATGTTCGCCGCCGGGCAGGATCGGCGGTGCCACCTGAATGATGACACCCGCCGGCGCCGCGCTGGACACATCGCCGACGCGGGCGCGCAGCCAGCCGTCGTCCGTATGAACCTCGTCAAACATCGTCATGGCTGGCCGCACCAGAAAGAGGTCCTGGACCACGGCGCCTTCCAGGCCGCGCACGGCGATGTAAAGGTCCGTCACCGTCGTGGTCTGGAGCGTGGTCATTTCCTGGCTGAGACGCTGGGTGATCTCCGCGCTGTCGGCGGCGTAGTAGTACTCGCCTCGGGAGTTGTCGGCCACGCGGGTCAGGAATTCCTCATCGAACTCTTCGCCCAGGCCGATGGTCGTAATTGCGTAGCCGTGTGTTTGTATCTCGTTGATCGCTTGCAGCGCGGCCTCCCGGTCTTGCACGATGCCGTCCGACAGGACGATCAGCCGGTTGACGCCTTGCGAGAGGACGTTCTGGCTCAGGGAGGTGTACGCCTGGCGCAGCGCCTCAGCCATGTGCGTCCCCGTCCCGATGTCCACGGGCAGGCGTCGGTCCCGCAGCAGATCCATCTGCGCCAGGCAGCCGTCGGGGAAGTTCGCCCAGTCCTGCTGGGTGAAGACGGTATGCACCCGGTCCGCGAAGGCGGTGACGCTGACCTGGTCGCCCGGCTTCAGTGACGTCAGCAGGTCTTTGATCGCCTCGGTCGCCAGCGCCATCGGCGTCCGAGCGATGCTCTGCATCTCCGACAGAGTCTGCCCCGTCCAGTAGGTCGCGTCCGACTCGTCCGCCTGGCCGCGCTCCAGCTCGTCGCGCGAGATGGCGACGCCCATCCAATACTCCCGTTCCTCTTCCGTCAGGTGGAAGTGGTGCATGGTCGCCGAGGCGTCAACGACGAGAACCAGGTTCAACGGCGAGCGGGTGTCCGCCGCCCGCACCGGGTCCGGCTCGATCTCCACCAGGGCATGGAGGGGCGCTTCCAGGTAGCGACTGGCGGGAACAGAGGGATGATCGAGCGCCGTGCGAATTTTAAGGCTGCCGCTCACGATGGCGTCTCCTTCGGTCGAATGATTTCAATCAGCCCCCGAGGGGCAAGGATACACTCCTATTCGCCACGGGACACGCGATTCCTCCTTAGGCTGATATTATTCCCCGCGAAGAACTTGCCTGCATTGACTTGTGGCGCCTGGGGTGCTATAATGAGGGCAATCAAGAAGGAATCAGCGTAACTGGCGTTCACGGGGATTCACCCCGAGGAAGCGTTGATTCGGAACCGCCGTCCGCCTGGGCATCCTGACACGTTCGACGTGGCGGGTGTCCCGGCTTTTTTATTGTCGGTTTTTTGCGGCAATTTCTCAAATCGGAAAGGAACGACCGCCATGATTCGCGTGAAGCGCGCTTTGATCAGCGTTTCGGACAAAACGGGGTTAGCGGATTTTGCCCAGGGTCTGGCCGACCTGGGCGTGGAGTTAATCTCGACGGGGGGAACGGCGAAGGGGCTAGCCGAAGCCGGCCTAACCATCCAGAACGTCTCGGACATCACCCAGTTCCCCGAGATGCTGGACGGGCGGGTCAAGACGCTGCACCCCGCCGTACATGGCGCGCTGCTCGCCGACCGCGCCAAGCCGGACCACATGGAGACCATCGCCCGGCACGACATCACGCCCATTGATCTGGTCGTCGTCAACCTCTATCCCTTCGCCGAGACCATCGCGCGACCCGGCGTGACGCGCGAAGAGGCCGTCGAGAACATTGACATCGGCGGGCCTTCCATGATCCGCTCCGCCGCCAAGAACCACGCCGCCGTCGCCGTCGTCGTTTCGCCGTCGGACTATCCCGCCGTTCTGGCCGAGCTTCAACAGAACGACGGCGCGCTCTCGCAGGAGACCCGGACGCGCCTCGCCGTGCAAGCCTACGCCCACACGGCGGCTTACGACGCCACGATCACGAACTACCTCGCCGCGCAGCAGCCGCAGGAAGAAGGGCAGGGGTTCCCCGGTTTGCTGACCCTGGCGTTCACCAAGGTGCAGGATCTGCGCTATGGCGAGAACCCGCACCAGCGCGCCGCCTTCTACCGCGAACCGGCGGCGACCGGCGGCATCGCGGCGGCGACGAAGTTGCACGGCAAGGAGATGTCGTTCAACAACATCTACGACCTGAACGCGGCGTATAACCTGGTTCTGGAGTTCGCGGGAACGTCCACACCGGCAGCGGCCATCATCAAGCACACGAATCCCTGCGGCGCATCCGTGGCGGGGACACTGGCGGAGGCGTTCCGGCAGGCGCGCGAGGGCGACCCGATTTCGGCCTTCGGCGGCATCCTGGCCGTGAACCAGACGGTTGACGCCGAGACGGCCAATCTCATCACCGGCAAGAACACGTTCTTCGAGGCCATCATCGCGCCGGGGTACGACGCCGACGCCTTCACGATCCTGACGACCAAGAAGCAGTGGGGCCAGAACCTCATCCTGCTGGAAGCGAAAGGCATGGCCGCTCCTTCCGCCGAGGAGTACGACTACAAGCGCGTCAGCGGCGGCCTGCTGGTGCAGACGCAGGACGCAGCTACGCTGAAGCCCGCAGAAACGGAGTCGGTTTCGGAGCGGGAGCCGACGCCCGAAGAGATGGGCGACCTGCTGTTCGCCTGGAAGCTCGTCAAGCACGTCAAATCCAATGCCATCGTGCTGGTCAAAGACAAGCAGCTTGTCGGGGTCGGGGCCGGGCAGATGAACCGCGTCCAGAGCGTCCGGCTGGCGGTGGCCCAGGCGGGCGAAAAGGCGAAAGGGGCCGTGCTGGCCTCCGACGCCTTCTTCCCGTTCCCGGACGGGCCGGAGGCCGCTTTGCAAGCGGGCGTCACGGCCATCATCCAGCCAGGCGGCTCCAAAAAGGATGACGAGTCCATCGCCATCGCCGACCAATATGGCGCAGCAATGGTGCTGACCGGGCGGCGTCACTTCCGACATTAGGCCCCAAGAGGAGCGGGGTTTTCAGCGGAACGCGCGAAAGCCCCACTCATTTGTACGAGGGATGGCTAGCGCGGGAACTATAGCGCGGAAAATGGCCGAAGCCTCTGGGCGCGCAGATGGTCCTCCAGGTGTAGGACGAATTGCCGTGGAGTGCCCCGCCGCCGAGGTCCGCCCCCCTGGCCGACTTGGTGCGCGACGCCATGCAGACCGCCTACCCGCTCGACGTGCCCCTATGTGCCGAAGTCAAGTCCGGCCACAACTGGTGGGACGTGACGCCGAGAGGAGATGACGAGGAGGAAGCAAGCGATCTCTTGGAGAATACGACGGCTGAGGGCCTTTTTGCAGAGGAAGATCGATGAACACAACACTAAATCACGACGAACAAGTCCTTGACCAGTCGTTGCAGTCTCTCGTCGCAACGCACGGCTACTCAAAGGTCAGGGACCATCTGGCTCAATTCGAATGGAACGTAAGCCGCCAGCCCGAAGAGGCGGAAGAGGTTGACCCCAGGTATCTGATGACGCTGTCGCCGGAGGAGCGCGAGCCGTACCTGAAAGCGTCTGTGGACAGAGCCTTGCCGTTCTATGAAGCCGATAGGGTCTTGCCGGAAGCGGAGCGACAACTGACGGCAGACCTGGAAACGGGCGATTTCCACGAGTACGCGGATGAAGCGCATGAATAACTCATTGCGCGGCGAAGTCTGGCGTGTAGACTTCGACCCCACGGAGGGGTCGGAAACCGGCAAAACACGTCCCGCCGTCGTTATCGGAGATGAGCGGTTAGGCCGTCTGCTGGTCCGGGTCGTAATCCCAATCACGGGCTGGAACGAATCTTACAAAGGGTATGTCTGGATGACGCGCTTGACGCCTACTCCGCAGAACGGCCTGACAAAGCCATCGGCGGCGGACGCGCTCCAGATTCGAACTGTCTCACTTCTGCGGTTTCAAGACAAAGTGGGTGTGCTTCCGGCGGACACCGTAGATCGCATCGCCGCCAGTGTTGCCGTCTGCATCAGAGCGCCGCGCGTATAACCTCATCCACCGCCGCGCCGGAAGCCGCCTGCCGCGCCTTCAGCCCCGCCAGAAATTGCCGGCGTCTCTCTGCCAGAACGACGATGGGACGTTCCTCGGTGGTATCCACGTCGAACTCCTCCGGCTCGTAGCGGCGCGTCGTGGCCGTCTCCGGCTTCTGTTCAACCTGCTGATTGTCTTTGGTGAGTGTGTTGACCATCATTCCGGTTCCTCCCAGCGCTTCACAGGGATTATACTTTCAGTACGGGTACATAAACAAAGAACCGTCAGCCCGGCGGTTCAGCGCCGGGTCCGTTTGGCTGCAACATCGGATGTCGGAGGTAGCGGCCCCGAAAGCCCCCGGAAGTCATCGGCTGCAAGTTCCTATAGCGGAACCCGGCCAACTTGTGTCCTCCGATCTTGCTGTTGCGGATGTAGCGGATGCTGTAAAAGGCAGGATGCTTTCTGAGCCTGCGCCGATAAGCGGGATGCTGATGCGCTGGACGTGGGTGTCGCCTCAGGATTTCATGGTCTTGAAATACCTCGCCCGCACGACCAGAAGGTTCCCACCTCCGCGTAAAGATGTTCAGGCGCGTCTGCGAAGCCGTATATCGGTGGCGCTCCCAGTTCATCATGCCTACGTCGCCCGCAGCGTCACCACCGTTGCCCCTGCGCCGCCTTCTTCGGGGTCGGCGGTCGCGTAGTCGTCCACGAGGGGGTGGCCTTGCAGGTATTCCTGCACGGCGCGGCGCAAGGCTCCCGTTCCCTTGCCATGTACGAGGCGGGCGCGGCTGAGGCCGGCGGCGTAGGCGTCGTCCAGGTATTTCTCGACGTTCTGGACGGCCTCGTCGGCGCGCTGGCCGAGCAGGGTGAGCTGCGGCGTGATCGCCAGCGTCTTCCCCATTGCGAAGGAGGGCGCGTCGCCGTCCTTGCCGTTCGCGCCGTCGTCTTTGGCGCGGTCGCGCGGCGGGGCCGCGCTGGGACGCGGGCCGGCAGGCTTGGGCGCCTTCTCCTCCTGGCCCAGCAGCATCAGCGTGGAGGGCGGGACCGAGACGCGCATGGCACCGACCTGGACGGGGACGGTCGAGTCGCCGTCGGCGTCTTCCAGAAGCTCACCGACCATGCCTAATGTCGTGATGCGGACCTTGTCGCCCCGGCGCAGGGGGCGGTCGGGGACGGACTCAACGAGCGTCGGCTGGTCGGCGGCCAGGCGGTCCTGGATGGCGGCCTGCAAGTCGCTCCCGATGTCCTTGATCTTCTGCCGGGCGCGCTCAGTCTGGCGGCCCTCGGCGTTGACGCGGCGGAGTTCGGACAGCGTGTTGTCCAGCTTGTCCTGCGCCCGCTTGATGATGGTCCGCGCCTCCTCCTGCGCCTTCTGCCGGGCCTCGCGGCGCAGGGCCTCCAGGTTGGAAAGCTCCTCGGCGTAGCGGCGGCGGAGCATCTGGGCCTCGACGCGCGCCTGCTCGGCCCCGCGCCCCTCGGCGACGGCCTTGCGCCGCCCTTCCTCCAATTCGCGCAGCAGGTCCGCCGTCTCGTCCGTGCCGGTCAGGGCCAGGCGGGCGTTGTCCAGGACGCTCTCCGGCATCCCCAGGCGGCCGGCGATGGCGAAGGCGTTGGACGAGCCGGGGATGCCTTGCAGCAGCCGGTAGGTCGGCGACAGCGTCCGCTCGTCGAACTCCACGCTGGCGTTCTGGACGCCCTCCGTCACGAAGGCATAGGTCTTGAGTTCCCCGTAGTGGCTGGTCGCGATGACGCGGGCTTGGTGGGCGCGCAGGTGGTCCAGCAGGGCGCGGGCCAGCGACGCGCCTTCGCCGGGGTCCGTCCCCGCGCCCACCTCGTCCAGCAGCACCAGGGCATTGCGGCGCAGGTCTCTGAGAATGCGGACGATGTTGCTGACGTGGCCTGAGAACGTGGACAGGGACTGCTGAAGGCTCTGCTCGTCGCCGATGTCCGCGAACACCTGATCGAAGACGTTCATCTCGGCCCGCGCGGCGGGGACGTGCAGCCCGCATTGCGCCATCAGCGTCAAAAGCCCGGTCGTTTTGAGGCTGACCGTCTTGCCACCCGTGTTTGGGCCTGTGATCAGCAGGACATGATTCGTCGGCGTCCCCAATTCGATGTCAATGGCGACGACCTTTTTGGGGTCAATCAGGGGGTGCCGGGCGGACAGCAGGCGCGTCAAGCCGTCCTTGTTCAAGGACGGCTCGATGGCGTCATGTGCGACGGCCAGCTTGGCGCGGGCGGCGATGAAGTCTATCTCGCCCAGCGTCTCGATCGTCACGAGGAGGGCCGTCCCGACGCGGGCGACGCTCTCGGTCAGGCGGCGCAGGATGCGCTGCACCTCCTGCTCCTCCTTGATGGTCAGCTCCTTGATCTCGTTGCCCAGATCCACGACGACCTGCGGTTCCATGAACAGCGTCGCGCCCGACGCGGACGTGTCGTGGACGATGCCGCCGAACGCGCCCCGGTGGTCGGCCTTGACGGGGACGCAGTAGCGGTCGCCGCGCTGGACGATCACGGGGTCTTGCAGCATGGTCCGCATGGAGCTGAGGATGCCGTTCAGACGGTCCATCATCCGCGCCGAAGACACTTTGCGCTGGCTGCGGATGCGGGCGAGTTCCGGCGAAGCCCCGTCCAAAACCTGCCCGTTGATGCCGATGCTGGCGTTGATCTCGGATTCGAGCGACGGGAACTGCCCCAGCCCGCTCGCCCGGTCCGCCATGATCGGATAATCGGGGGCCAGTTTTTGCAGGAACAGCTTGAGCGAGCGGGACGCGGCGGCGACGCCGAATATGTCCAGCAGCCCGTGCGGCTCCAGCGTCGCCCCGATCTCCGCCGACTTCAGGAGTGGCCGGATGTCCGAAACGCCGCCGAGCGGCAGGTTCCCCTTGGCGGCGATCAGCGTCCGGCACTCGGTCGTCTCGTCGAGCCGCGCCTGCGTCTGCGGCAGCCAGTCCGAGGGCGTCATCACCTCCGCCCGCTCCCGCCCCAGCGAGCAGGCGGTCTGCTCGGCCAATTGTCTTCGGATCGCGTCGAATTCCAAGACGCGCAGTGCGTGTGTGTCCATCATTGTGTGCTGTCAGTGTACCCAGGGGAAGCCGCTGCCGGGAACCAATCTGCTCCCGCGCGTGTCGTATATGTCGTATACAATAAAACACCGAACGTGAGGAGAAAACTCCCAATGGCTTCCCGCCTTTCAAAATATCTTGCCGTCGCCGCGCTGGCGCTGACGACGGCCACCGCCGCGCAGGCGGCCCCCAACATCAGTGCGCTGACGTCGTCTAACGTCAGGACACTCCAGGCCAGCAGCGAGATCGTCACCGAGAACCAGGACGAGCTGAAGAAGATCAGCGGCGACATCTCGCTCGCCTACCGGCTGCACCGCGGCTCGATGGTCTATGAGCAGCCCGGCAAGCTGCGGGTTGACGCCACCATCCCGCACCTGGCGACCGGGTACTATGTGGTCAACGGCAACATGAAGCGCACCGTCGCCCCGTTCGTTGACAAAAAGCAGGACACGACCGGGCAGCCCGGCAAACGGCAGACGCTGCTGGACTTCGGGCTGGTCCCGCCGGAACTGCTGACGGACTACAACGCCACTTTCCTGCGCCGCGAGAGCGGCCTGCTGTGCTTCCAGATCCAGCCGAAGCAGGCGGGGGAGACCGAGAAAGACCTCGTCTGGATCGACCCCAAGACGCACATCACCGCGCAGAGGTATAACTACGACCGGCAGGGCAAGCTCGTGAAATGGTTCCTGTACAAGAACCCGGTCCAGATCGCCCCCGGCATCTGGGTCCCGACCCGCGTCGAATTATACAACACGCAGAACAAGCTGGCTGGCGCGACAGTGTACCAGAACGTCCGGGTCAACCAGCCCGTAAGCGAGTCGCTTTTCAAGATTTGAACACCACCGAGCCACTGACCATCCCCGGCACCCCCGCGCCGCCCGCCGCCCGTCGCCTCAGCCCCACGGACCTCGCGACGGGCGGCCTGCTGGCGCTTCTGACCCTGTTCCGCTTTTGGTACGACTCCCAGCATGAGCTGCTTCAAGATGAGGCGTACTACTGGCAGTGGTCGCGGCACCTGGACTGGGGCTACTACGACAACACGCCGCTGATGGCCCCGGTCATCCGGCTGTTCACGATCTTGCTGGGGCAGACGGAACTCGGCGTCCGGGCGGGCGCGACCGTCTGCGCCGTTGTCATCTCCGTCTTCGTGTACCTGCTCGCCAAGCGCCTGTTCGGGTCGGCGGTCGCGGCCCTGTCGGTCGTCCTCGCCAATGTCATCCCGATGTTCACGGCTGGCTTCGTCCTTATGACCCAGGACCCGGTGCAGATCGCCTTCTGGGCCGCCGCCCTGTACGTCGTGCATCGGGCGCTGACGGACCGACCCCGATGGGCGTGGTGGCTGGGCGCGGGCGTCCTGGCCGGCCTGGCGGCGCAGGCCAAGCTGAACGCCCTGGCCCTGCTGGCGGGCGTCTTCCTGTACCTGCTGCTGTCCCCCACGGCCCGCGCCCGCTGGCTGCGCCGCCCGGAGCCGTACCTTGCCGGCTTGGTCGCGCTCCTGATCTTTTCGCCCTTCGTCTGGTGGAACCACACGCACGGGAACGCCTTCTGGACCCACGCCCACGCGATGGCCTCGCGCGGCTCGGGCCACGACGGGCTGAAGTGGGTGGGGCGCTTCCTGGGGGACCAGGCCCTGCTGCTGTCGCCCTTCGTCTTCCTGACGTACCTCTATACCCTATACGACGGGGCGCGGCGCGGCGTTAAAGAGCGGGACGATGCATATTTGTTTTTGTGGTGCCCCAGCCTGGTCGCGTTCTCGTCCACGCTGGTGACGGCGCTCAGGAGCAAGGTGGAGGGGAACTGGGCCGTGGACGCCTACGTTTCGGGCGTTATCCTGGTCGCGGTCGTCTTCGTCCGGCTTTGGGAAAGCCGCCGCCGCGCGGCGGGGCGGGCCTGGGTCGGCTCGGGCGTCGCTCTGGCCGTCGTCCTGGCCCTGATCGCGCTGTTCCCCGGCCTGCTCTACGGCGTTGGTGTCACGTTCCCGAACCCGACGCAGGACCGGACGAACGAGCTGTACGGCTGGCGGGCACTGGCCGGGCGAGTGGCGCAGGAACGGGCCGCGATGGGCGGCGACCCGTTCGTCTTCGGCATCAATTACCGGATTCCCTCCGAGGTCGCCTTTTACCTGCCCGGCCGGCCCGCGACCTACGCCCTGTTCCTCCACTACAAGGCCAGCGAGTACATGTTCTGGGAGGACCCGGACACGCTCAAAGGCCGCGACGCCGTTTTCCTCAACGACACGGACACCCAGGACCATTTTGACGACCTGCGCGCCGTCTTTGCCCGCGTCGAGCCTCAGCCGCCCTTGTTCATCACCCGCAACCCGCCCTATTCGACCCCCATCCGCACGATCCAGATCGTCCACTGCTACGGCTTCAAGGGTTATGATGTCAAAAAATGGCAGGACGGGTGGTAGCGTCCCCTTGACGCTCCGCGATCAAATACAGCCGCCGCTTTGTTTCCGCCGTCACCTTAACGCGCTCCGCGATGCAGTGACCGACGATCCAAACAACCCCCCGCGTGTCCGCGATGATGGGAACCGTATGCCGCTCCGCGCGCGCCACTTTGGCGTCCATGAAGATGTCGCTCACCTTCTTATGCCGCCCACCCATGCCCAGCGGGTCCACACGGTCCCCCGGCCGCCAGTGGCGGAGCGTGAGAGTTTCCAGGGAGATGGCGTCGGCATCCAATCGCACTTGAAGAGTTCGCCCCCCGGCCCCCAATTCTGGGGGAGTAGGAAGGGCGGGGGTGTCGAAACCCGCGCGCACCGTCCAGTCAACGCCCGGCAGGGTCGCCGCGCCGGGAACGGGGAGCGGGACGGACACATCGGGCGGGGG
>CAXTWM010000047.1:0-19893 GCA_964247915.1 uncultured Armatimonadales bacterium
TCCGCAACCGCTGGGTCTTGACGTTCGGCATGATCGCCTGCGTCTGCGTCGTGCCCTGGGCGCTGGTCTTCGGGCCGGTGCGCGGCATCCCCTTCTTCTGGCGCCTGATTGACTGCTCGTTCGGCGTCGTCGGCATCGTCCCCCTGTGGCTGTGCCGGCGGGACATTGACGAACTGGAACGCCTTGACGATGTTGGCCGCAGGGAGGCGGCAGCCCTATGAAACCCCTGCTGCTTGCCCTGCTGACGGGCCTGCTGTTCGCCTTCAGCCTGCCGCCGTTCGATCAAGAGTGGCTGGGCTGGTTCGCCTTTGCGCCCCTGTTGATCGCTGCGCGGGGGCGGCGGCCTTTAGAAGCCGTCGGCCTGGGGCTGGTCGCCGGGGCCGTCTGCGGGGCGGCGCAGGCGGGGTGGTATCACGATACGGCCCGGTTGTTCTGGGCTTACATCCCGTTCCTGTGGCTGGCCTTCCTGCTCGGCTTCGTCGCCGCCGCCGCCCGCGTCCCCGCCGCCTGGGACCCGACGCGGCGCGTCCTGTTCCTGGCCTGCGCCGGCGTCGCGGGCGAGTGGCTGACGTCGTTCCTGCCCCTGCCGCTGAACATCGCCCTGTGCCAGTACCAAAACCTGCCGCTCATCCAGGTCGCCGCCGTCACGGGCATCTGGGGCGTCTCGTTCCTGCTCTGGTGGGTGAACGCCGCGCTGGCCGAGATTGTGCTGAACCGCTTCCTAGCCCCCAATCCTGGGGGAACCGGAAAAGAAGAGGCTGTCCTTTCCGACTCCCCCAGAATTGGGGGTCGGGGGGTGATCTGGAAGCTTTCGGGCGTCGGTGTAGCTCTCGTCCTGCTGTCATTCGGCTACGGCGCGTCCCTGGTCTGGCAGGCTCCAGACGCGACCGCGCCTCCGCGCCTCCGGGTCGCGGCCATCCAGGACCTGACGCGGGAGGAGACCGGCGACCTGGCCCCGCCGGGCGCGGAGGCGGACCGCGCCCAGATGACGAAGCAGGCGGCGGCGCGCGGGGCGAAGCTGGTCGTCTGGTCGGAGGAGTCGCTGGGCGGTGAGTTCACGCCGGGCAATCCCAAAGACGAGACGCGGCGGCTGGCCCGGCAGCTCGGCACGGCCCTCGTCGTCGGCTACTCGGACGACGCCCGCCCCAAGCCGTTCAACTGCGCCGCCTACCTCGCGCCGGACGGGGACGTTCTCAGCCCCGCCCACCACAAAATCCACCTGTACCTGTCCGAGCGCGAGACGAACCAGCCCGGCCATGCGGCGACAGTCGTGACGACCCCGCAGGGCCGGATCGGGCTGGAAATCTGCTTCGATAGCTGCTACACGAACACGACGCGACAGGAGGTGGGGCAGGGGGCGCGGCTCATCGCCCTGCCGAACTACGACCCTCCCACCCCGCGCGGCGTCCTGCACCGCCTGCACGGGGCCATGCTGCCGTTCCGCGCCGTCGAAAACGGCGTCCCGTTCGTCCGCGCCGACTCCAACGGCCTGTCGCAGATCGTGGACGCCCAGGGCCGCATTCTCGGCCAATCGCCGTTGTTCACCCCTGACGTGCTGGTCGGCGATGTGGCCCTAGGCAACGGGCGCGGCACCTTCTTCACCCGCTCCGGTGACTGGCTTGCCTACGCCTGTCTCGCGCTCGTCTGCGGTTCGCTTCTGACACGGCTTCGCCCTCAGCGTAAGCCGAAGGTGTGACGCAGTGCGCTTTCCACTTCAGCTATGTCAGGCCACACGCCGAGCGCATGGCTGATTTCGCTTTCCTTGACCGTTGCTAGGTTGTCTGTCAGGATGACCGAGTCAGAAATCAAGCCGGATCGCTGGCCTGCGGGGGAGGCTAAAGAGATAAAGACCCGGCTTGGATGACCGACCCTCGACAGATTGCTGGTGATCATGGCAACGATTAACTGCGGCAGTCCGGTATTCAGATTATCCGCTTGCACCACAAGAGCCGGTCGCTTCTTCGTAGTCCGCAGATCAGAGTTTGGGAAGAGAACGAGCACGATTTCTCCGCGCTTATAGCGCATTGTAGCCCTCCATGTCGGGCCGGTTCCAGTCCTCCTCAAACGTGTGCAGACGCGCGCGCAGATCGGCGGCTTGTGCCTCATCAATGCCGTAGGCGCTTAACTCCTGCGGCTTTGCATTCGGCAGGAACGTAACGATGACGCGCGTTTCCTCCACGTCTTCCGGCATCTCTGATAGCTTGACGCGGCCGTCGCTGTAAACACCTTCGATAGACTTCAGCATGATCCCTGCCTCCTCAACAGCCATATTCTACCCACTCCGGGTACACTAAATCCATGCCCACCCTGCACATCACGCCCGAGTTAATTGCCCATGCAGAACAATTCCAGGCGTGTTTTCACGCCGCTCGCATGGGAACTTTGGCCGCCCTGCCCAGCAATCCGTTCGGCCTAGAAGTCCGCTTCTTCGGGTGCGGCTTTGGCGTCGCCTGCAAGGCCCGCCATCCGCTTCTGCGAGGCAAGAACCGTATTCACGGGTTTGGGGCGGCGGATGGAGGCATTCTTGACGACCTATTGCGCTTTTACCGCAATGACGGTCTGCCGTGCTCGCTGTCGGTGCTGCATGGGGAGATGAATGAGGCGCTGTTCGCCCGCCTGGTGTCGGCGGGGCTGTGGTCGGCGGGCGGCGGGACGGTTCCGGCCATCGTTCCTGATGGGCGTGCTGAGGAAAGCGCGCCGCCGAACGTCACCGTCCGCCGCTCTGGCTCGGAAGAGAAAGAACTTTACCTGGACCTGTTTCAGCAGGCGTTTGCCGGTCGGGGCGAGGCGGACCCGGAGTATCGGGCGATTCAGTGGGCCGAGGATGCGCTGCCGGGTGGCGCGCGCTACATCGCGGAAGTGGAAGGCAGGCCCGTCGGCATGGCCTCGTTCCCGGTCTTGGACGGCGTGGGCTGCTTCGGGACGGCGGGCGTCCTGCCGGAGTCCCGGCGGCGCGGGGTCCAGACGGCCCTGATCCGACGTCGGCTGGCCGACGCGCCCGGTCTGGGCTGTGACCTGGCGTTGGGCGGCGGCAGCCTGGGCACGACCACCTATCGCAACTTCGAGCGGGCGGGGCTGCGCCCCCTCCCGGTGGGAATGTCCTGGGCCGCTGTCGGCGTATAGGGAGACACAATGGCAGCGAAGTACGACTACGACATCATCATCCTCGGCGGCGGCTCGGCGGGGATCGTTTCCGGTGTCATGGCGGGCGCGCTGGGGCTGCGCGTCCTGCTCATCGAGAAGGGCAAGATGGGCGGCGAGTGCCTGAACACGGGCTGCGTGCCCAGCAAGGCGCTCCTCCACGCCGCCCGTGTCGCGCATACATTGCGGACGGCGGGCGAGGCCGGGTTGAAATCCGTTCCCGTGACCCGCGAGGACGCGGCGGGTGTCATGCGCCATGTCCGCGAAACGATCCGGGCTGTCGAAGGGGCGGACGCGACGGCGAAGCTGCTGACGGACAACGGCGTCGAGATCCGGCACGGCAGCGCCTCGTTCGCCGACCCGCACACGCTCCATCTGGACGGCCAAAGGCTGACGGCGGCGAATTTCATTCTCGCGACCGGCTCCAGCCCGAAGACGCCGGACATCCCCGGATTGGGAGACGCGGGGTGTCTAACCAACCAGACCGTGTTCGACCTGGACGCCGTCCCGGAATCGCTGCTGGTCATCGGCGGCGGGCCGAACGGCGTCGAGATGGCGCAGGCGTTCCGCCGCCTGGGCAGCCGCGTCACCCTGGTCCAGAACCGCGAGCGGCTGCTGCCGCGTGATGACGTGGAACTGGCGTCGGCCCTGGCCGCCGTTCTGCGCGAGGAGGGCATTGACATCAGGTTCAGCGCCTCCGTCGAGTCGGTGCGCGGGGAGAACGGCCGTAAGGCCGCCACAATCAGACAGCATGACGGACATGACGAGATCGTCTGCGACGAGGTTTTAGTAACGGTAGGCCGCCTCCCCAACACATCGGGGTTGAACCTGGAAGCGGCGGGCGTCCTATTCGACGCCCAAAAGGTCAGAACGAACAGCTCCCTACAGACGACCGTGCCGCACATCTACGCCTGCGGCGACCTGCTGGGGCACGACCAGTTCTCGCACATGGCCGAGTACGAGGCCAAAACCGTCGTCCGCAACATCCTCTTCCCCGGCCAAAGCCGCGCCGACTTCGGCCTCAGCCCGTGGGCGACGTTCACCGACCCCGAAGTCGTCCACCTTGGCCTGACCGAAGAAGACGCACAGGCGCGCGGGCTGGCCTATGAGGTCTACAAGCAGCCCTTCGCCCAAAACGACCGGGCCATTACCGACAACGAGGCGCGCGGCTTCGTCAAGGTGCTGACGACCGGCCTGGGCGGCAGGATTCTGGGCGTCCACATCTTCGGCCCGCGCGGGAGTGAGCTGATGCACGAATGGATTCTCGCCATGCGTCACGGCCACTCGATCCGCGATGTCGCCGACCTGGTCCACATCTACCCGACGCTCTCGATGGCCTGCCAGCACGCCGCCCAGCGCTGGTACGAGCGCAAAGGGCAGGAGCCGCCGGCCCGCGCCGCGCTAGGCGCCTATGTCCACGCGATCCGCCCGAACCAAGCTGCGATTGCGGCGGGTCTGGCCGGCGCGGCCCTGGCGGCCCTCGGCCTCGCGTGGGCGAAAGGGCGACGGGAGCCATGACGCGCCGGACGGCATCCTTTCTGCTCGCCCTTGCCGCGTCCGCTTTGGCAGGCTGCGGCCTGCCGAGGCGCTCCGCTCCCGTGCCGCCGGCCCTGCCGCTTGCGTCACCGCTGACGCCTGCCGTCCCTCTGTCGCCTGCCATCCCCCTGACGCCGTTCCAGGCGAAGGTCCTTGCCGGGGCCAGGGCGCAGATCGGGGACGCCTACGACGCCTCCTACTGCGTCCTCCCTTACCCCAACGGCGACCCACCGATGGGGCGGGGAGCCTGCACCGACGTCATCGTCCGCAGTCTGCGCGCGGGCGGCTATGACCTGCAATCGCTGGTGCATCGGGATATGACCGCTCACTGGGACCAGTACCCGCACCAATCGGGCCTGCACAAGCCGGACCGAAACATTGACCACCGCCGCGTCCCCAACCTCGCCCACTTCTTCGCGCGGCACGGGCAGGCCCTGACCACCATCGTTTCCCTGAAGACTTTGCCTCAGTGGCAGCCCGGCGACATCGTCTGCTGGAAGATCCCCAGCGACCACATCGGC
The DNA here is from genome assembly GCA_964247915.1 of uncultured Armatimonadales bacterium. Taxonomy (GTDB): domain Bacteria; phylum Armatimonadota; class Armatimonadia; order Armatimonadales; family Capsulimonadaceae; genus JANXMY01. Next base: position 5,199 of record CAXTWM010000047.1, read on the forward strand.
CTCGTCTCCGACCGCCGCGACCCGCGCGGCGTCCCGCTCGTCATCCACAACCTCGGCCCCTGCGCGGAGCAGGACGTGCTGACGCAGTGGCCGATCATGGGGCATTACCGCTACCCACCGCCGCCAGTTGTTTTATCCGCCTCCAGCCGCCATAATAGAAAGAACATAAGCGAATGAAGGTTCGGGACGTGCTGAAACGGCTGAATAGTGAAGGCTGGGTGATAGACCGCCAGAAGGGTTCTCACCGGCAGTTCGTACATCCTGAAAAGAAGGGGCGTGTCACCGTTGCGGGCCAGCCGAGTTTGGACTTGCAATATGACACCCTGAAAAGCATCTACACCCAAGCGGGGTGGGGGAAGCCATGAAAAACTACATCGCCGTGCTGGAACCGGGGCCGAACAACTGGTCAGCCTATGTGCCCGACCTGCCCGGCTGTGTGGCGGCGGGTATGACTCGCGAAGAGACGGAGCGGCTTATCCAAGAAGCAATCGAGTTCCACGTCGAGGGCTTGGTGATGGATGGAACGCCTCTTCCTGAACCACGATTTTACGCTGACGGCAGCCAAATCGCGGTTGCCGTGGTCGCCTGAGTGGTCATCCTGTAGCAAGTCAGTCTTATGCCAAGCTTTGTTGAGCGAGTCAAAAAGCACGCTTTTAGAGAGTCAGCCTTGCGACAGCGTGGTCTCCCGTATCCCCTCTTGGAACAGGACATCGCAAACGCAGAAGATGCGCCCGGCTTTCACTTGCCCGACCTTCTCCGGCAACTCTACTTGCAAGTCGCGAACGGCGGCTTCGGCCCCGGTCAGAACTACCCGTTTCCGGGCGGGATGAATCGTCTAAGCCAATCCGTTGAGTTGTACGTCAGGCAGCGCAGTTACGGGCCTGATGACGGGGATTGGGAAGTTAATGAGGTTGTGTGGCCCGAAGGGCTGTTGCCGATCTGCGACTGGGGATGCGGCAGGTTCTCCAGTCTTGACTGCATACATGCGCCTTTCCCTGTTGTTTATCATCATGCGGAACTCAGGGAGAATGAAAGCGGCATAAAGACGTGTGCAAGCTTTGATGAGATGCGAGAGCGTCTTGATGAACATGGCTTCTTTGGAGAGTTTGGCGGCCTGTACGGGAACTCCTGGGTGGTGGCAAGATCGTTCCAAGCATGGCTGACTGCATGGCTGACTGCATGGCTGGATGACCAGGAGATTGAGATCATCGGGTATCCTAAGACTATGGGGCGAGAAGAGCATAGGCATCTACCGTATATGGAATAAGGTCATTTAGTTGCATATGGAAAGATGACATGACAACCTTTAAGGCATTACTGGTCGGCGCGGGCGGCATGGGGCGCGCGTGGGGGAAGAACCTCCAGGAGCACCCGGACGTGGAAGTCGCCGGGTGGGTGGACATCCGGCCCGGCGCGGCCCAGGAGGCGGCGGACGGCTTGCAGCTCTCGGGGCTGCACGCGGGCGACGATCTGGGCCGCGCACTGGCCGAGGTGAGGCCGGATTTCGTCGTAGACGTGACGGTCCCCGAGGCGCACCGGGACGTGACCCTGCAAGCCCTGGCGGCGGGCGTGCCCGTGCTGGGCGAGAAGCCGATGGCGGACAGCATGGAGCGGGCGCGCGAGATGGTGCGGGCGTCTGAGAAGAGCGGCAAGCTCTACATGGTCAGCCAGAGCCGCCGCTATGACGCCCGCATTCAGGCCTTTCGGACGCTGATCGGGGAGCGGGTGGGGGCGCTGGGCATCCTCAACTCGGACTTCTACCTCGGGGCGCACTTCGGCGGGTTCCGGGACGAGATGGCGAGCGTCCTGCTGCTGGACATGGCGATCCACACGCTGGACCAGGCCCGCTATCTGTCCCAGGCGGACCCGGTCTCGGTCTACTGCGAGGAGTTCAACCCCGCCTGGAGCTGGTACAAGGGCGACGCCAGCGCGACGGCCCTGTTCGAGATGACGGGGGGGCTGCGCTATACCTATCGCGGCTCGTGGTGCAGTGAGGGCAAGAACACGTCCTGGGAGTCGGACTGGCGCGCGGTCGGGCCGAAGGGCACGGCGGTCTGGGACGGGAACGGGGCGCCCTCGGCGGACGTGGTGACCGGGACCGGCGGGTTTCTCAGCGAGACGGAGACCCGTTCCATCGAGGTGCCCGCCGACGTTCCCGGCGGCATCGCCGGGTCGTTGCGGGACTTTTTGAATGCACTCCAGACGGGGGCGACGCCGATGGGCGAGTGCCACGACAACATCAAAAGCCTGGCGATGGTGTTTGCGGCCATCGAGTCATCGGCGGCGGGCAAGCGGGTTCCGGTGCGGGCGTGAACAGCCTCTTTTTGTCCCCCTATTGGTTCCTGCTGCTGACGCTGCTCCTGCCGCTGCCGTTCGGCACGGACCGGCGCGGGCGGCGCGTGCCCTGGGTGACTTACACGCTCATCGCGATCAACGTCGCTGTGTACATGCTGACGGGGCCGCAGGATTTGATGCGGTGGGGGCTGGTGCCGAGCGCACCGCACTTCCTCGCGCTGCTGACCGGGCTGTTTTTGCACGTCAGCCCAGGCCATCTCGTCGGCAACATGGTTTTCCTGTGGGTGTTCGGGCCTCATGTCGAGGAAGCGCTGGGGCGGGAAGCCTTTCTGGCGCTCTACCTGGGCGGCGGCATCGCGGCCAGCCTGCTCCACATGTCGATCGCGCTGCTGCGCGGCCAGGAGACCTCGGTCCCGCTGGTCGGCGCGTCCGGGGCGATCTCCGCTATCCTGGCCCCGTTCGCCGTGCGGTTTCACCGGGCGAACATCCGCCTGTTCTGGATTCCGGCCTCCTTGTTCTTCCCCGCATGGGGACAGCTTGAGGTCCCGGCCCTGGCGGGCCTGGGGCTGTGGCTCCTGTGGAACGTCGCCGGCGGGCTGGGGTTCCTGTTCAACCTGGGGACGGGCGGGACGGCGTACTGGGCGCACATCGGCGGGTTCGTGTTCGGCCTGGTCTCGGCGGAACTGACCGGCCTGCTGCGCGACGGGCGGCAGGATTATCTGCTGCAAGATGCACGCTCGGCGGCGGCGCGCGGGCGTGAGGCGCTGGAGCTGGCGCGGGGTAAATACCGGGCCTTCCTGGACCGCGACCCGGACAACGCGCCGGTGCGGGCCGAGCTGGCACGCCTGCTCGCCGCCCACTCAGAACCGGACGCGCGGAAGACCGAAGAGGCCCGACGGGAGGCAGGCCTGGAGATGCTGGGCGCCACCCGCGCCTTCCTGAAGGGGAACGAGATGTCCCGAGCCGCCCGGTGCGCCGGCGAGGCGCGGGCGCTGGGTCTCCCCCTGGCGCTGACCCCGCGCGAGCGGCTGCGGCTGGCCGGCGCGGCGGAGGGGGCGGGGGACGCGGAGACGGCCATCGCCCTCCTGCGAGCACTGGCCGAGGAGACGCCGGACGCGGCCGAGGACGAGATGGCGCGGCTCAAGCTGGGGCAGCTGCTGCTGGGGCACGAGCCGCTGGAAGCGAGGCGGTGGCTGTCGAGCCTTCTGGAAAAGTACCCGCAGAGCGAGTGGGCGCGGCGCGCGCGCGAGCTGCAAACAAATGTTTGATTTCCGGCCCCGCTGGAGACAATCCCCCTGTCAACCCAACCCAAGACAGGAGAACACCCGATGGCCGTGGAAGATCTGAAAAAGAACGCGATGATGGCGCACCTGCTGGACGCGCTGGACCACAAGAAGGACATCGGCCACTATGGCCGGCTCGTTTTCACGATGGTGGCCCGCCACTTTCTGAGCGAGGACGAAGTGGTGGGGGAACTCGCCAAGGACAAGGATTTCAGCGAGGAGCAGGCCCGCTCGCTCTACCTCCAGGTGCAGTCCAAGGACTACAACCCGCCCAAGCGCGAGAAGATCTTGCAGTACCAGCAGGAGCAGGACTTCCCGATCATCCCCAACCCGGACGACCCGGACCAGGGCAACGTCTATCGCGACCTGAATTTTCCCGATCATGTGTACCAGCACATCTCGGAGTATTATGAGCACAAGGCGGAAGCCGCCTAGCCGCTTCGAGGAGAAAGCGTGCCCCCAGACAAACAGAAAATAGGCAAGCAGAAAAAGCCGAAATCAGTCCTCGTGTACCAGATCGGGTCTCTCGGGGACACCCTCGTCTCCGTGCCCGCTTACCGCGCTGTCCGCCGGCATTTCGGGCCGGACGCGCGCATACTAGTCCTGCACAATGCCCCGCCGGACGGGCGCGCTTCTCCCCATGAGGTGCTGGACGGCTCCGGCCTGGTGGACGGCGCGGTGACGTTCCAGCAGCATGGCGGGCGCGGCACCTGGAAGACCTGGCGGGAAGTCTGGACCAAGCTGCGCCGCCTCAGACCGGATGCCGTAGCCTACATCGCGCCCGGCGAGCGCACGCCGAAACAGGTCGGGCGCGATAGGCTGTTTTTCCAGCTCTGCGGCGTCCCGACCTTGCTGGGTTTTCACGCCTGCGACCCGGACCAGTTTCACGCGCGCGGCCAGGACGGCCAGCCCCTCCCGGTCCCGCAGGAAGCCGTGCTGCGACTGGAGCGTCTGGAAAAAGACGGCATCGCGGCGGATCGGACGGCGGACATGGGAATCCCCCTTCTGCGCCTCCCGCCGGGTGAGCGGGACCGAGCCGGCGCCTGGCTGGGCACCCGGCAGGCGCCCGGGACGGCGCTCGTCGCCATCTGTCCCGGCGCAAACCAGCCGGCGAACTTCTGGCCGCTGGAGCGGTTCGAGGAGATCGGCCGTCGGCTGCTGTCGCGCGGCGGCGTCACGCTTTTGGTCGTCGGCGGTCCCGCCGAGCGGGAGATGGGGGCGCGGCTCCTGGCGGCCTGGGGCGGCGGCATCAACGCCGCCGGCGAGTTCTCGGTCGTGGGATCGGCGGCGCTGCTGGGCCGGTGCCGCTTCCTGGTCGGGCTGGACACCGGGACGACGCACCTCGCCGCCGCCCTGGGCGTCCCCTGCGTGGTCCTCAGCGGCGAGCGGAACCCGCCGGGGCAGTGGGCGCCTCTGGGCGAAGGGCACGTCATCCTGCGGCATCCGGTCCCCTGCGCGGGCTGCGGGCACCGGGTCTGCCCCGTCCCCGGCCACCCCTGCATGACGGGGCTGACTGTGGAGCAAGCCTGGGCCGCCGTTCAGCAGGTGGCGGCCGCCGCTTTTTAGGCGTAGACGATTTCGCGCAGTTCCCCCTCGTGCCGCTCGAACCAGTCTACGGTCTTCGCGATGCCGCCGCGCAGGTCGTGGGCGGCCTCGAAGCCGAAAAGCTGACGCGCCCGCGTCACGTCCAGGCAGCGACGGGGCTGCCCGTTCGGTTTGGCAGTGTCCCAGACGATCCCGCCCCCGAAGCCGACTTCCGCCGCGATGACTTGCGCCAGGTCCCGGATGGTGATCTCCTCCCCCGTCCCCAGGTTCACCGGCTGCTCGCCGTTGTACCGCTCCGCCGCCAGCAGGATGCCCTCCGCCGCGTCCTCGACGTACAGAAATTCGCGCGTTGGCGAGCCGTCGCCCCACAGGACGATCTCCGCGCGGCCTTCTTTCTTCGCCTCGGCGCATTTGCGGATCAGGGCGGGGATGACGTGCGAGGTGTGCAGGTCGAAGTTGTCGCGCGGGCCGTACAGGTTGACCGGCAGCAGGAAGATGCCGTTGAAGCCGTACTGCTCCCGGTACGCCTGCGTCTGCACCAGCATCATCTTCTTCGCTAGGCCGTAGGGGGCGTTGGTTTCTTCGGGGTAGCCGTCCCACAGGTCGTCCTCGCGGAACGGGATCGGGGTGAACTTGGGGTAGGAGCAGATCGTCCCAGTCGCGACGAACTTTTTGACCCCCGCCAGGCGGGCGTGTTCGATCAACTGGATTCCCATAATGGCGTTGTCGTAGAAGAACCGGCCGGGGTTGCCGCGGTTCGCCCCGATGCCGCCGACGACGGCGGCGAGGTGGATCACGACGTCGGGCCTTGTCTCGGCGTACAGCCGCAGGATGGCGTCCCGGTCGCGCAGATCATAGTCCGTCGAGCGCGGCACGAAGATCTCCCGGCAGCCGCGCGCCTGGAGCTTCTCCACGACGAACGACCCTAAAAACCCCGCGCCGCCCGTGACGACCACGCGCGCTTCGCTCCAGACTACAGTTTCTACGCTCACCGGCTGCCCACCCTCGCGTTCCCCCGTGCGCCCTCACGGTCCAGGGCGGCGATCTCCTCAGACACCATGAGCTGCACCAGGCCGTAGAAGGTCGTGCGCGGCTCCCAGCCCAGTTCCGCCTTCGCTTTGCCGGCGTCGCCGATCAGCAGGTCTACCTCGGCGGGCCGCTCATAGCGCGGGTCGTGCTCGACATAGTCCTTCCAGTCCAGGCCCACATGGTTGAAGGCTTCCTCCAAGAACTCGCGCACGGTATGGGTTTCGCCGGTCGCGACCACATAATCGTCCGGCGCCTCCTGCTGGAGCATCAGCCACATCGCCTCCACATACTCTTTCGCGTAGCCCCAGTCGCGCTTGGCGTCCAAGTTGCCCAGGTAGAGCTTGTCCTGCAAGCCGGCCTTGATGTGCGCGACGGCCCGCGTGATCTTGCGGGTGACGAACGTCTCGCCGCGCCGGGGCGACTCGTGGTTGAACAGGATGCCGTTGCAGGCGAACAGGCCGTAGCTCTCGCGGTAGTTGACGGTGATCCAGTGGGCGTAAACCTTCGCCGCGCCGTAAGGGCTGCGCGGACGGAACGGGGTCGTCTCCCGCTGGGGGATTTCCTGGACCAGTCCGTACATCTCCGAGCTGCCGGCCTGATAAAAGCGCGTCTCCAGCCCGACCTCCCGGATCGCTTCCAGGATGCGGACCGTGCCCAGTCCGGTGACGTCGCCCGTGTATTCGGGGATGTCGAACGAGACGCGGACATGGCTCTGGGCCGCCAGGTGGTAGACCTCGTCGGGCCGTATCCGGTACAGGAGCTTGATCAGGTTGGTCGAGTCCGCGATGTCGCCGTAGTGGAGGAACAGGCGGACGCCGTTGATGTGTGGGTCTTCGTACAGGCCGTTAATGCGGCTGGTGTTGAACGTGGACGCGCGCCGGATGATTCCATGAACCTCATACCCTTTGGCGAGCAGTAGTTCCGCGAGGTAGGAGCCGTCCTGCCCCGTGATGCCGGTAATGAGCGCCTTCTTCATGCCATGACCTTTCTTGTCCGCCCCTATCGGCGTTGCATTCCTGCGGATTTTGCGGTATCATTTGTTGGAACATGGCGTCGAGCAAAATCGTCAATGGCAGACACGGGTGCTCCGTGCGGCCCCGCGAATGCCGTTTGATATTTGTAATGTATGTCACTCATCACATTTAGGGCACACTAAATTTCACGATTTTCGCCTCAAACAACATTTTGGCATGATTCTTGATAGTTCATTCTTGTACATGACGACCTCCTGCGTCACATCGCTGCGATTTCGGGGCTGCCGTTTTTGTCTTACCGCCTCTCCTGTCAGGGGCGTAAGTTGCCGATAATGAGCCGAACAGGCTCTCTCGCCCAGTCCCCCTCTGCGGCCGCAGTCTCTGCGTCTGCATCGTCAGCGACTTTCTTTAGTTTACACCAACCTGGATAGGATTCAACACGGAATGCAATTAACCAACAAAAAGGTGGCTGTCTGCGGGGCGGGCGGCTTCATCGGCGGCCATCTCATTCGGTCCCTGGTGGCGAACGGCGCGGAGGTCATCCGCGCCGTGGACGTCAAGCCCTTTGACGACTGGTATCAGTTCTCGCCGGACGTGCAGAACCTCCAGCGCGACTTGAAGGACCTTGCCTCCTGCCGGGAAGCGGTCGAGGGCGCCGAAGTGGTGTTCAACCTGGCGGCGGACATGGGCGGCATGGGGTTCATCGAGAACAATAAAGCCCTTTGCATGTTGAGCGTGCTGATCAACACCCACCTGCTGATGGCCGGCCGCGACGCGGGTATCGAGCGCTTCTTCTACGCCTCCTCGGCCTGCGTCTACAACGGGGACAAGCAGAAGACGCCCGACGTGGTCCCGCTGAAGGAGGAAGACGCCTACCCCGCGCTCCCCGAGGACGGCTACGGCTGGGAGAAGCTGTTCAGCGAGCGCATGTGCCGCCACTTCGAGGAAGATTTCGGCCTCCAGTGCCGTGTGGCCCGCTACCACAATGTCTATGGCCCCAACGGCACGTTCGCTGGGGGACGCGAGAAGGCGCCTGCGGCGATCTGCCGCAAGGTGATCGAGGCGAAGCTCTCCGGCAGGCACGAGATCGAGATCTGGGGCGATGGAAACCAGACCCGCAGCTTCATGTACATAGACGACTGCGTCAAAGGGACGCAGATGATCCTCCAGAGCGAGATCCATGAGCCGCTCAATCTGGGATCGGACGAGCTGGTCACGATCAACCAGCTTGTGGACATCGCCGAAAGCTTCGCGGGCATCACGCTGGAGCGCAAATACAACCTGAGCGCCCCGAAGGGCGTCAACGGCCGCAACAGCGACAACACGAAGATCCTCCAGCTCCTCGGCTGGGAGCCGAGCATCAGCCTGCGCGACGGGTTGAAGAAGACCTACGACTGGATCGAGAGCCAGGTCCGGGCGGGGGTGGAAGTGCATTGAACACCGTGGTCAACAGTTCCGGTGATCCGCAGGCCTACCGACGGATACTCGGGCTGGACTTCTTCATTGGGGGCGCGGCGGAGGCCGTCGACCGCATGGACGGCGGCGGCCTTCTTGTGGTGCCTGCCGCCCCGGCCCTGAAAAACCTCGGCACGGACACCGAATACCGGGAGGCGCTCCAGGACGCGGACCTGCGGATCACCGACAGCGCCTTCATGGTGATAGTCTGGAACCTCCTGGAGCGCGACCGCATCCGCCGGCTCTCGGGCCTGGAGTATGTGGTCGAGCTTTTCGGACGTCCCGATGTCCGCAGGCCCGGCGCCACGTTCTGGATCATGGCCGGCCCCGCCAGCGCCGCGCGGAACCTCGCCTGGCTGGAAAAAAACGGCTTCCAGGTCAGCCCGGACGATGTCTACATGGCGCCGATGTACGACGCCGAGATCGAAGACCCCGCCCTGCTGACCCTCCTCGGCGAGCGGCGGCCCAAGCATGTGGTCGTCACGATCGGGGGCGGGACTCAGGAGCGCCTCGGTCTGTACCTGAAGCGCCGCCTGCCGTACCTGCCCGCGATTCACTGCATCGGCGCGGCCATCGCGTTTCTCAGCGGGGACCAGGTCCACATCCCGCGCTGGGCGGACCGGTGCTACCTAGGCTGGCTGTTCCGCTGCGCCTCGAATCCGAAGCGGTTCGTGCCCCGGTACTGGGACGCCCGCCAGCTATTCGGCCTGATGCTGCGCTACCGTGACGCCCTCCCCGGAGGGTCGCCGCCTGACCCTGGAAGCCGCCCCGCGCCTCAAGAGTGACGGGAAGCACCTGGAACATTCGGCTTTATTGTTCCGTATCGGAACAGGGTTGCGCCTTTCTGCCGCCCGGATCGCCTCTTATTTTTGATGACGCATCCGCCGGTCTGTGAGCACCATCTTAGCAGCCCCGCCTCGCGTCACGGGGTTCCTCCTCTATACCCTCCACTCACGGGCGGCTCCGACTGCCTGGACGAACTTTTTTGTGGTTTCCTGAGTCGGTGGGCGAGTGGAAAAACAGTGTCACACGGAACTTATTGCCGGATCGGGAGCAGTTGGCATGGTTTGTGCATGGATAAAGTATGAGATCACCGTTCAGGCGACTACCGTTCAGGCGACTGCCGTTCAGGCGACTGCTGGGAAACAGACAAACTTATGAATGAACTTCAACCGAACAACCCGGAAATTGGCGTCAAGGATTTCGCGGCCGTGCTGCGCCGACGGGCCTGGGTCATCCTGCCGATCCTGCTGCTCTGTGTGGGCGGGGCCTACGCCGTGACCATGGGGACGCCGTGGACCAAAGGCATCCCCAAGACCTACCGCTCGGCATCGGAACTGAGGGTCATTCAGCGTCCGCCGGCGTCCAGCAACGACTCGGCAGGCCAGGCGGTTTCCCAGGGCGTCGATTCGATGGAGACCCAGGTCGCTCTGTTCCAGAACACCGACATGCCCCGGCGGATTCATGTCGAGTTGCAGAACGGCGGTCCTCATACAAACGGCGACATCTACAAGTCCGATGCCAGGGATCTCTCGCTCGATAAGATCGAGGGGGCGCTGAAGATGACCAATCCGACGGACTCCGACCTCCTGGTCATCACGGCGGATGCCGACGATCCCGTGGAGGCCCTGGACCTCGCAAATGCCGCAGCCGTGGCGTTCCAGGCTTACAAGAAGTCCCTCGCCACCATTGACGTGTCGAAGAACGAGAGCGCCTTGAAGCTGAAGGTCCAGCGCGCGCAGCGCAATATGGTTCTCGCCCAGCAGAAAGAAACCAAGTTCGAGCAGGAGAACCACCTCTCCAGCGTAGATGCGGAAAACACAGCGGCGAACGAGCTGTTCCACAATTCCAACAGTCAAGTCGCCATACTCAATCAGAAACTCGCCGCGCAGTCTGCCCGCGTCAAGGCGCTGGATACCCAGCTACAGGCAGCGGATGAGGCGGTTCAGTCGCAAAGCGGCGTTCCTGATGAGGCCCAAACTCAGGCCCTTCAGGCGGAGCTGGATAGGCTTAAGTCGCAGCGCGAGGAGGAAGGGAGGCAGTACACCTCCTCCTTCCCCGGCACGCCCACCATCCCCTCCCTCGCCACCCTGGACGCCCAGATCAGGAACGCGCAGCGGCGGTTTGACCTCGCGAAGAAGGCCAGCACGAGCAACGCCGCCCCTTCCCTGGCGGCGCGCAGCGCGCTCGTGTCGCAGGATCAGGATGCCCACACACAGGAGGCTGCGACACAGCAGGAACTCGCTTCTGCGGTTGAGGCCAATCGGGCCTACCAGCAGCAGGTTGAGAAAATGCCCAGCTTGCAGGAAGAATACATCGGGTTGAACCAAAACACGAAGCTTGACACCAATCTGTACGAGCAGCTCCAGGCGGCCCTGAACGCGACCCGGCTACAGAGCGACCTCGTTTCCGGGGACGTCAGCATCGCGGAGCAGCCCACCCAGCCGCCCGCCCTCCCGTACAAGCCGAACCTGAAAACGAACCTGATGCTCGGCCTGGCGCTGGGCGCCCTGCTCTCGCTCGGCCTGGTGATGCTGCTGGAGCAGACGGACCAGCGCGTCCGCACGCTGGACGAGGTGCGCGCCCTGGTCTCCGGCCCGATCATCGGCATGCTGCCCCGGACCCCGCGCGGCCAGATGAATGCTCTGGCACAGGGGCGCCTGCTGCCGCAGTTCGAGGAGGCTTTCAGCCTGGTCCGAGTCAACCTGTCCTACGTCATGCGCCATTCGATGATGCGCGAGCAGGTCCAGCATCAGACCATCCTGGTGACGAGCGCGATCCCCGGCGAGGGCAAATCGGTGACGGCCGCCGAGCTGGCGCGCAGCATGGCGGAGGCGGGCAAGTCCGTCATCCTGGTGGACGCCAACCTGCGCCGCCCGTCCCAGAACATCCTGTTCCAGACCGGCGAGACGGGCGGCCTGACGGACGTGCTTTCCGGGCAGCTCCCACTGGACGAGGCCATCGCCACGTCCAACGTCGAGAACCTCTCGATCCTCAACAGCGGCGTCAGCAACCAGAACCCGACGGTCCTGCTGTCGCAGCCGCGCCTGGCGTCCATGATGGAGGAGCTGCGCTACAAGGCGGACGTGGTGATCGTAGACGCGCCCGACTGCACCTCGGCTGCCGACACGCTCCTGCTCACCGCCCACGCCGACTGCCTGCTGCATGTGGTCCGCGCCGGCGTCATAGACATGGAGACCCTGCACAACGCCTCCCTGGCGCTGCACGCGACCGGCAAAAAGGTGACCGTCCTGGTGAACGGCCTCAACCGCCCGCAGCAGCGCGCCTTCAAGTCCCGCTTCGCCTACGCCGCCCTGTCCTCCACCCAGAGCGACACGCCCGCCCTGCCGCAGACGTTCGAGAAGACCATGGTGATGAACCGCACCCGCGATCTCGTTTTCTCGAAGTCCGCCAGCAAGTCACTCGAAAACCCCGAGGGAACACCGGAGAAGAACGAGTCGTCGTGATAACGGGAAGCTCAGGCCGTGCGTCTTTCACCAAGCCGAGGCCGACTCCGAAGGACCGAACTCTGAAGTCGAGAGGACGTGACCGATGAAATCCAATGTGATCCCTTTCATTCTGCTGGCGGGGCTGGTCGCCACCCCGGCCGGCGCGCAGGTAACGCCCGCATCGCCCTTACCTGCGAAAGCGCCCGTGGTCGCGTCGGACTACCAGATCGCGGCGGGGGACGTGCTGGGTGTTGATGTCGTCAACTTCCCCAACCTGTCCACCCCCCAGACGATGGTGGGGCCGGACGGGAAGATCTCGCTCCCCCTGCTGGATCAGGTGTCCGTCAACGGCCTGACGCGGGAACAGGTGACGCGGCTGCTGACGAGCCGGTGGCGGAAGTACGTCATCAACCCCGCCGTGACGGTCTCTTTGATCCAAAAACACCCGCAGACGGTCGTCTTGAGCGGCTACTTGAATCACACGGGGACGATTGACTACCGTTCGGACCTGCATCTGCTTGAAGCGCTCGCTCAGATGGGCGGAGCGCTCCCGACGGCCGACCCGTCGAAAGCCGTCCTGAAGCACGCCGACGGAACCTCACAGACCCTCGATCTGAGCCACCCAGAGACGAAGGCCGGGACGGCTGTGGATGTCCTGCTCCAGCCGGGCGACGTCCTTCTGATGCCGATGCAGGAAGGCAAAGTCAGCGTCACCGGAGACGGCATCAGGCAGCCCGGCAGCATCTACTACAAAGAAAACCTCACGCTGCTCGATGCCATCTCCGCCAGCGGCGGGACCATCGCCGACACGCCCGATCTGCCGGGGGCCGATCTCGCCGGGGCGACGCTGACGCGCAATGGCGTGGACAAGAAGATTGACCTCAAGGCTTTGCTGCACGACGGCGACCCGAGGGCGGATGTCATGCTGGAGCCGGGCGACATTGTTAATGTCCCCCTCCCGCACAACCGCGTTTACATCTACGGTGACGTGCAGCGTCAAGGCTTCTATTACTATAAGGCCCATGACCGGCTGAGGGATGCCTTCGCCACGGCTGGCCTCCTGCCGGATTCCGACACCGGCAAGATCAACGTGATCCGCACTCCCAAAGGCAACCAGCCGCCCCTCATGGAGCGTGTCAGCTTTGATAAGTACTTGCAAAAGTTCGACCCTTCGGGAAACCCGGAGGTTCAGCCGGGCGATGCCTATTATATCCCCAAGAGGGGCACGAAGTTCTCTCTCAATGACATTCTGGCGCCTCTCAGCGCAGTCGGCTCCCTATCCTACACAGCGCGTCTGCTTCAAGGAAAATAACTGGCGTCTGTGGCGCGATCGTATCAAGGACCGCAAACTATAGTGATCACAGAAGCAGAGAAAACAGTCAAAGCTACATCGCCGCCCTCGGCCCTGAGCGTAGCGGTAACGGCCCCGCCGGCCTGGGAGCGGTGGCTGCCCCTCGTCTTCGCGGCGGGCGTGCTGGCCCTGTACGCGCCGACTCTGGCCGTCGCGTGGCACGAGTGGATGATCAACGACAACTACGCGCACGGGATTTTCATCTTCCCGCTGTGCGCGTTCCTCCTCTGGCTGCGCCGGGACGAGCTGCGTCAGGTGGAGCGGCGTCCCAGCGCGTGGGGCCTGCTGCCGCTGGCGGCCGGCGTGATCGGGCAGTGCCTGAGCTACACGCTCCAGATCAAGTACGTCGGCATGTGGACGCTGGCCCTGACGCTCACCGGCGGCGCGCTGGTGCTGTACGGGCCGCGGATGCTGCCCTTCGTCCGGTTCGCCATCCTCTTCTCCCTGCTGGCGTACCCGCTGCCGCACTCGGTCCTGGCCGGCATGACGACGAAGATACAGTATGCCAGTACGGACGGGGCGACCGCCCTGATGAAAGTGCTGGGATACCCGCTGATCCAGCAGGGCAACGTCATCCAGGTCCCCGGTGCCATCCTGGAAGTCGCCGAGGCGTGCAGCGGCTTTCATAAGCTGCTCAGCCTGACGGCGTTTACGCTCTTGTACAGCTACCTGTTCACGACGAGCCAGTGGAGGCGGCTGATCCTGCTCCTGGCCGTGCTGCCGCTCGCCCTGCTGGTCAACGTCATGCGAATCGCCTTCCTGATTGCCGTGTCGGCGGATGGCGGACTGCCCATGCTCCATAAGTGGCATGACGGGGCGGAATACGGTGCCATCGCCCTGGCGTTCGGGCTGCTGGTAGTGTTAGGAAGGGTTCTCGGATGTCGAACAATGCGCTTCTCCCTCTGATGGGGTGTGCTCTGGTCCTGTCGGCTGTCGGCGCTGACTATGGCTTGGGGCAGATGGATGTCCCCAAGCCCCATCGACTGTCGGTGGAGACTTTCCCCGCTGTCATTGGCGACTGGAAGGGCGGCCCGCTGGAGCCGGTGAATGAGGACGTTCAGCGGAAACTGCCGACGGCCAAAATCGTGGAGCGGGTCTATACAAACCGTCTGGGGCAGTCCGTGGACCTGATGCTGCTGACGGCCACAGAGGACGAGGACATGCACAGCCCGCAAGCCTGTTTTCCCTCCCAGGGGTGGATACTCAGCGATGTCCACAGCGCTCAGGTGGACGGCCAGCCGGCGACCCGGATGACCGCCGAAATGCCGCAGCAGGAGCGGCTTGCGGTCTTGTACTGGCTGACCGGCTACTACC
>CAXTWM010000048.1:0-19794 GCA_964247915.1 uncultured Armatimonadales bacterium
GTGTCTAAGAGACAGACCCCGCCCATGAACACCCCTGAACACTCGCGGCTGCGTTCCAACGCGGGCGCAGCCTGGGCGACGCTGACGGCGATCCTCGCGGCCAGCCTGCTGCTGCCCCCGCCGGGCCGCGACGGGTCCATCGGTCACCTGCCGTCGGTCTGCCCGTTTTACAACCTGACGGGCCTCCCCTGCCCCGGCTGCGGGCTGACCCGCGCCTTCGTCTGCCTGGGGCACGGGCAGTGGCGCGAGTCGCTGCACTGGCACCCGCTGGGCTGGCTCGTCTACGGCGTCTGCCTGCTGCTGTGGCTCCGCACCGGCCTGTTCTGGTGGCGGGGCTTCCTGCTCTGGCCGCTGCCGCCGCGCGCCCTGACCGGCCTGGGCTGGTGCGCCGCCGCCCTGCTCCTGCTGACGGGCATCGCCCGCATCGGCTGGCTGACAGCGCACGGCCTGCGGTTCTAAGAAGGTTAGCCGGCCCGAGCGCCGGGAACTAGGGAATCACCATGAAATACACGCCCAGACTGACCACATTTTTCGTCCTCCTCGGCCTTGGGGCAACGCTCACCGGCTGCTCCCAGCAGACGCTCGACAGCGCCAAGAACGACGCCCAGCACAACGCCGCCGCCGTGAATCAACAGGCCCAGCAGGCGGAACGGCAGGCGCGGCCCCAGCTCGACAAGCTGAAGCTGCAATCGCGCGTGACGGCCGCCCTGGCCGCCGCGAACCTGCCGACGACGATCCACGTCCGGGCCGATGCGGACGCCGTCTACCTGCGTGGCACGGTGGACAGCGTCGGGGACAAGAAGCGCGCGGGCCAGATCGCCCGTGACACGCTCGGCCCCGACAAGGCCGTCCACAACCAGATTCAGGTCAACGGCGGGTGAGGCGTTTTTCGCCATCAGGCGGCGCATTCTTTCTCTTAGGGCGGCGAGAAACAGGCCCTTCTCAGGTACAATAGAACATAGGTTTGCGGCGGTCTTTGGAAGTCTCTGAAGGCCGCCGCTCTGCGTAAGGGGGCTGCCATGACACAGGTGATCGAGACGGATGAAGCAGGGCGGCTCATGCTGCCCCCCGAATTACTAGGCGAAGTCAAGCCGCACAGCAGGTACACGGTGGAGACGGCTGGGACGAAGCTGATTGTGGAACCTGTACCAGCCCCTAATGGGGGAGAACTGTTTACCCAAGAGAAACTGACGCCGGAGGAATGGATGCGGCAGTGGAATGAACTGAGCGAACGCATCAGCAGGGTGTGGAACACGGACAAGTCGGCGGCTGAGATCATCTCGGAGATGCGGCGCTGATGCTGACCGTGGACGCAAACGTGTTCGTCTCTTCCTCCGCCCCGGCGGAAGCCCAGCACACCGCCAGTGTGACGTTCATAGGCCGCGTGGCCGCACAATCATTGGACGTTTATTGTCCATCGTTGGTAATGCCGGAAGTAGCCGCAGGGATCATCAGGCCGACCTCCGATGCGGCTTTAGCGGCGCAGGTGGTTTCGGGGCTGGCGCTTTTACCGAGCATCAGCCTGGCCCCGCTGACGGAACAGCGGGCCAAACAAGCGGCACAAATCTCTATCACTTGCCGTCTGCGCGGAGCAGATGCCGTTTACGTCGCTCTGGCGCAGGAATTAGGCACAACTCTGATCACTTGAGACACAGAGATACTGATACGGGGCGCACAAGCCGTCGCCGTGATGACGCCGAGCGACTGGATGGCGGCCAATCCGACGATTTAGGGGACAGAACATGGACTTCAAGGTCATTTCCAACTACAGGCCGTCGGGCGACCAGCCGGCGGCGATCAACAAGCTGGCCGAGGGGCTGCGGCGGGGCGACAAGTACCAGACGCTGCTGGGGGCGACGGGCACGGGCAAGACCTTTAGTATTGCGAACGTGGTCGAGAAGGTGCAGCGCCCCACCCTCGTCATCGCGCACAACAAGACGCTGGCGGCCCAGCTCTGCTCCGAGTTCCGGGACTTCTTCGGGCAGAACGCCGTGGAGTATTTCGTCTCGTACTACGACTACTACCAGCCGGAAGCCTACATCCCGTCCACGGACACCTTCATCGAGAAGGACTCGGCCATCAACGACGAGATTGACAGACTCAGGCACTCGGCGACGCAGGCCGTGCTGGAGCGGCGCGACGTGATCATCGTCGCCTCGGTCTCGTGCATCTACGGCCTGGGCGCCCCCGAGGAGTACGCGCGCATCATCCTGAAGTTCGAGCGCGGCAAGGAGTACGACCGGGACGACATGCTGCGCCGGCTGGTGGACATGCAGTTCACGCGCAACGACATCGCCCTGACCCGCTCGACCTTCCGCGTCCGGGGCGACGTGCTGGAATTGCAGCCCGCCGACGAGGAGATCGTCGTCCGGGTGGAGTTCTTCGGCGACGAGGTGGAGAAGATCACGGTCGTGGACCCGCTGACCGGCGAGGTGCAGGCATCTAAAGACGAGATCACGGTCTTCCCCGCCTCCCACTTCGTTTCCAGCCCGGAGCGGCAAGAAAAAGCCATCATCGGCATCGAGGACGAGATGCACCAGCGGATCGCCCTGTTTAAACAGCAGGGCAAGCTGCTGGAGGCCCAGCGCATCGAGCAGCGGACGCGCTTCGACCTGGAGATGATCCGCGAGGTCGGCTACTGCAACGGCATCGAGAACTACTCGCGCTGGTTCGACGGGCGCGCGCCCGGCACGGCCCCCTCCACCCTGATGGACTACTTCCCGGACGACTATCTGATCGTCATTGACGAGTCCCACCAGACCCTGCCCCAACTCCGGGCCATGTACAACGGCGACAAGGCGCGCAAGGATACCCTGATCGAGTACGGCTTCCGCCTGCCGTCGGCGGGGGACAACCGGCCCCTCAAATTCGAGGAGTTCCAGGAGCGCGTCGGCCAGTGCGTCTTCGTCTCGGCCACGCCCGCCGCCTTCGAGCGCGAGCATTCGGAGCAGATCGTCCAGCAGATCATCCGCCCGACGGGCCTGATTGACCCCGAGATCATCATCAAGCCGACGCGCGGCCAGGTGGACGACCTACTGAACGAGATCCGCGACCGGACGGGCCGGGGCGAGCGCGTGCTGGTGACGACCTTGACCAAGAAGATGGCCGAGGACCTGACCGAGTACCTGCTGGACCTGAACATCAAGGTCAACTACCTGCACTCGGACGTGCATACGCTGGAGCGGACCGAGATCCTGCGCGACCTGCGCCTGGGCATCTACGACGTCATCATCGGCATCAACCTGTTGCGCGAAGGCCTGGACCTGCCGGAAGTCTCGCTCGTCGCCATCCTGGACGCCGACAAAGAGGGCTTCCTGCGCTCGGAAACGTCCCTGATCCAGACCATCGGGCGGGCCGCGCGCAACGTCGGCGGCCAGGTCATCATGTACGCCGACCACATCACCGGCTCGATGGAGCGGGCGATGGGCGAGACCGACCGCCGCCGCGAAATTCAGGTGGCCTACAACACCGAACACAACATCACGCCCTACACGGTCAACAAAGCCGTCCGCGAGGTCATCGAGTCCAAAAAGATCGCCGAGCAGAAGAGTTACTACAACATCTCCCGCAACCGCAACCCCGAGACCTTGCCTTTAGATCAGCTCATGTCCGCCCTGGCCGACATCGAGAAGGAAATGAAACAGGCCGCGCGGGCATTAGAGTTCGAGCGCGCGGCGGAACTGCGCGACGAACTCAGCCGCCTGAAGAAGCTGCTGCCGACGGGGGCAAAGAGGTAGGGGGCGCTTGATCGCGCCCCACAGGCTCTCGTCGCTGCGGTTTCAGCCGCCCGCGCCAGGCTCACCCGCCGTCAGCGCGTACAGGGCGCGGATGCCGGGCAGGAAGAGGTACGCCCCGGCGCGCACCGTTACGAACTGCGGCACGTTCTGGAGGCGCAGGCGCGTCGTCGGCTGGGGGATCGTGAACTCGGCCCTCGCGCCCGTCTGGGCGGCGGAGTCGATGTTGTCCTGGCTGCCGGTGACGGGGTCCGGCTCGTTCCAGCCGCGCGCGAACTTGGGGTCGTTCAGCCAGGTCTGCTGCACGAACTCGAACTGGCGCGAGATGCTGGCGTTGATGCAGAAGAACAGCAGGCCCCGATCTTTGCCGTCGGCCTGAGCCTCCTTCGGGTTGGGGAACAGCGGGCCGTAGGGCCGACCGCGCCGCAGGATGCGGTGGTGGTTCACCACGGCGCGCGACGCTTCCGGGCTGAGGGTGGAAAGCATGTCGCGCGGGTTCGCTCGGCGGATGTGTGCGCCGAAGGGGCAGCCGAAGCCGTGCGGGTCCGTGGCCGCATAGGCGAAGTCGTTGACCTTGCTCGGCTCCCGCACCAGCGTCTCGTCATCCGCGAAGGGGCGCACGGTCAGCGGCGCCCCGCTGGGCCACCGACCGACCATCTTGGCCCCCACGAACTCCGGCGTGGGCGGGGCGGACGCATCGCCCGTGGGCAGGGCCGCCGCCTGCGCGTTGCAGTACGTCCAGAAGGCCGGGACGTCCTGCGCCAGTTTGCGGAACACGAGGTAGGCGCTGTTGGTCCCCACGTCCACGCCCGCCGTGCCTTCCGTGGGGTTCAGCCGGGGCCAGGCGGTCTTCTGGCCGTACTCGTTTGGGTAGCCCAGGATGAACTCGCCGGCCTTGACGACCGACTGGCCGGGGTCTTTGACGCCGAAGCCGCCCTGGATAAAGACCGACGTGATGTTGTCGCGGAACCCGAAGTGCTCGTTCAGCCCGTGCAGGTCCGGGGTGGACCGCTCATCGGCGATCACCACGGCACCGCAGGCGTCGAAGCGTTCGGTCAGGCCGACGACCAGCGCCTTGAGGCCGCCCTCGGTGTGGGCGAAGCAGAGCAGCGTGAGGTCCGGCGCCTTGTCCGGGTTTGGCTCCATGGCCCCGGTGCCGTCCTGCCGCGTCCCGCCCCATTCCCAGCCCTGCGGGTCGTTCGCCCCCACGTCGCCCAGCGCGCGGGAGCGGTAGTCCGCCGTCATGCCGCTGCGGAACTCGGGCGAGAACGTTTCCAGCGTCTCCTCCGCGTGGCCCAGGGCGGCCAGGCCGCCGTAGGTGAAGGCCAGGTTGATCGCGGTCGTCTCCCGCTTGGCCGCGTCCTTTTGCAGATTCGCCGCCGTCACCTCGGGCGCCGTCGCCACCAGGGCGGCGCGCGCCTCGGGCGTGATGTGTCCTGTCTCCTGGGCGCGGGGGAGCCGCAGGAACAGGTAGGCCGCGTGGGGCAGGTGGCCGTAGCCGCTCAGGGCGATGGCCTGGATGTCCGAGAAATCGAGCGTTCCGGCAGGCCCCTCGGCCTCTACGTCGGGCGGCGTCCCCGTCGGCGGGGTCGTGGTCGGCGGGGGGGTAATCTCTGTATCCATGGTTTCCGCGCTCCTCACGCAGTTCTTGCCCGGTAGTCGTTTACAGCGTGCCCAGCAGTTCCGCTCCGGCGCCGCGCGCCGGCGCCTGACACAGCCGCAGCGCGTCCAACTGGTTGGCGACGCTGACGTCCGGGTAGGCGCTGTACCAGACCTGCGTCTCGATCTGGTACTTGCGCGTCCAGTTCTTGAACGCTTCCGCCCGCTGCGCCCCGTCGTAGATCAGGTTGTGGGTGGGCGGGAACTCCACCGTACTGCTCCACACGCCGGTCAGGCCCGCCGAAGCCCGGTCAATGAAGTCGCCCAGATAGTTCTCCCAGCTCCCGTCGAAGTTGGAAAAGAACAGCAGCCGCTCGCCGCCGTCAATCAGCATCCAGCGGGCGAAGTGGATGGTCGGGATGCCGCCCAGATCGCCCCGGTTCCAGTGGAAGCGGGCCAGGAAGTCTATGGCGGCGAGGACGACGTTCAGGGCGGTGCGGCGGAACCGGCCCGGCTTGATGGGGACGACGTGCGTCATCTGGTTCTGGACTTTGTGGTCCTCCCAGACGCGCAGCTCGCGCAGGTGTTCGAGCGTCGGCGGCGTCGTTTCCTTCCAGACCTTCCGGTCGGCGTCCTCGTGGCGGTGCAGCGTGTCCGCCGCAGCCTTTCCCAAACCCGCCAGCGCGGCCGCGCCGAGAAGCCCCAGCAGGGGCGAGCGACGGGCCAGCAGGTACAATCCCCCTCCGACGACCCCGACCGCCCCCACAACGGCGGCGGGCAACTGCCAGTTGGGCGGCGGGCCGGGGATCGGGGGAATGGGGCCTCCCCCGGCGCGGATGGCCGCGATCTCACGGGCGGCGTCCGGGCCGTCCGGCGCCTGCCCCTGTCCTGCCCGCGCCGGCTTGACCGTGGCGTCTATGTACGCCTCCATGCGGTCGCGGGCGGCGACGGCGTCTTTGAGCTGCCCGACGGTCCGGCGGCGGCAGGCGATGTGCCGGGCGCCGTAGGGGATGCGCCGCTGCAAGAAATACTCCACCGCTTTGCCTTTGTCTCCGGGTCCCGGCCAGCCCTCGCAGTGCGAGTAGATGGCGTCCAGGGCATCCATCGCCCCCGCGACGGCTGTCCCGATGAGGCCCTCATCGGGGCCGTCATGGTCGGTGCCGAAGACGAGCTGTGAAGGCGGGCCGCTCGGGTCCTGCGTGTCAGGCGGCGGGATCACCGCCCAGCGCGCGAAATGAAGCTCGGGGAACTTGGCGAACCGGATCTGGGTGTTCCCCTCGATGTCGCTGCCGATGCCGGTCAGGAGGTCTTTCAGGGACTGCTCCCTGCCGCGCACGACCGGCGCGATCACCGTCATACTGCGTTGCTCAGGCTGCATGGCTCACACTCCTGTGGGTTTTTGGTCCCTGTGTGGTACTGATGCAAGGATTGCCCACTTATTTCTGTGGCTCCACGCCCCATTCCTTCTTTTTGGGGCGACGCCCGACGATTTTCCTGTTATAATGGTGGGAGCGGCATGCAAGCTTTCTCAGTGCCCAGGAGAACAATGACATGGCAGCAGCATCCTTCCGGCCTGAACTTGGGCGGGAGTACCCGCCGCCCGATGAGGCGGCGGACATCGCCCAAGTGCTCGCGACCCTGCGCAGCCAGTTCGACCGCACCTTCCCGCCGGGCGGGGCAGGCCCCGCGCGCCGGGACCAGCACCCTAAGGCGCACGGCTGCGTGCGCGCCGTGTTCACCGTCACGGACGGTCTGCCCCCCGAACTGCGCCACGGACTTTTCCGCGAACCGCGCTCCTACGACGCCTGGGTCCGGTTCTCGTCCTCCTCGCCGCTGATGACCCCGGACACCAGGCGGGACGCCCACGCGATGGCAATCAAGCTCCTGGGCGTGCCCGGCCTCAAGGTGCTGGACGAGGAGCGGGACGCCGGGACGCAGGACTTCATCGTCGCCAACAACGACGTCTTCTTCGTCCGCAGCGCCAAAGATTATGTCCACTTCGCGCGGGCGATTGCCGGCGGCCGGGTGCTGTCGTTCTTTTTCGGGTGGAAGCCGTTGCGCTGCCGCCTGCGCGAGCTTTCCAACATGCTGATGTCCGTCGGCAAGCGCATCACCAACCCGCTCCAGACCCGGTACTGGAGCCAGACGCCTTCGCGCCTCGGCCCCCATGCCGTGAAATACTCCGCCCGCTCTGTTTCCCCCGCCCGTGCCCCCATGCCGGACGCGCCGGGGCCGGACTTCCTGCGGCAAGCGATGGCGGCGACGCTGAGCCGGGAGGAGGTCGTGTTCGAGTTCATGGTGCAGGTGCAGACGGACGCGGTGCGGATGCCGGTGGAGGACTCGACCGTGGTCTGGGACGAGCGCGTGTCGCCCTTCCGCCGCGTTGCGACCATCCGCATCCCCATCCAGGAGTTCGACACGCCCGAGCGGCGCGCATTCGCCGAGAACCTGTCCTACACCCCCTGGCACTCCCTGCCCGACCACCAGCCGCTGGGCAGCACCAACCGCATCCGCCGCCAGGCGTACCGGATGATCTCCGACCTGCGCCACGCGCGCAACGGCGTCCCCAGCGCCGAACCCACGGAAGAAGCCGCCGATGCGCTATTATAGAGGCAGGAGGTGAACGCTGATGCTGACAACCGTGGAGGGCGTCTACAAAGACGGCAGGGGCGAACTGTCCGAGACGCCGGAAGGGGTCAAGGAACGACGGGGCCTGGTGACATTCCTGGAGGGGGACACGGCAAACGGCTCTACCCAAGCCGCTCCAGGCCGGATGATCACGTTCGGGATGTTCCCGGAACTCAACGCACTCACGGACAAGGACTTTAAGGCTGCTGAGTTCCGTGACAACGCGGATGATGGGTTGGACTGGCCCTGAAACACATCATTCAGGCCATGCCTCGCCTTCGCGCCGATCTTGTGGTAGAGGTTTGACACGGCCCCGCACTGCGGTAGGTTTTTGGACACACGCGGCCGGCAGGCGGGCGCAGGAACAGGAGCAGGACAGATGGCACAGACACCCACAGGGGACGAAGCGCAGCCGACGGGCCAAGAGGCGGCGGAAGGCATCAGCGCGGAGGCGCGGGAGCGCGCCCAGGAGGAATTCGCCGGTCTGGCGCCGGGGCCTGCCGACCCGCTGAACTTCGGCAACGGGGGCGTGACGACGCAGACCGATGAGGACCCCATCTCGGAAGTCAATCCCTTCCAGGAAAGTCGACCCTAGCCGCCCATGCCTGACATCTCCCACCTCTCTCTGCCCCTGCTGCTGCTGGCCTTCGCCGTTGCCGGCGGCGCCGTCTGGCTGGCCGGGACGCAGCTTTCCAACAGCACGGACGCCCTGGACGTGAAGTTCGGGCTGGGCGAGGCGCTGGGCGGCTCCATCCTCCTGGCGGTCGCAACCAACCTGCCCGAGATCGCCATCACAGTGACGGCGGCCCTGCACCACGACATCGGCGTCGCCATCGGCAACATCCTGGGCGGCATCGCGCTCCAGACGGTCGTGCTGGTCATTCTGGACGTCGGCGTCCCCGGCAAGCACCCCCTGACGTACCAGGCTGCGTCCCTGACCCTGGTGCTGGAAGGGGTCCTGGTGACGGCGATCCTGACCGTCTCGATGATGGGGACGCAGTTGCCGAAGTCCTTGATCGCGTTTCGTCTGACGCCGGAGGACGTTTCCCTGTTCGCCCTCTGGGTCGCCGGGCTGTGGCTGCTCAACAAGGCACGGCGGGACCTGCCGTGGCAGGAGAAGGGCGACGCGCCGGGCGGGGAGCGGACGGCGGACATGAAGGCGCGCAAGGAGCGGGAAGACCAAAAGCAGAAAAAAGCCGGCACGGGGAAGACGATAGCCGTCTTCCTGGCCGCGTCCGCCGTGACCCTGGTGGCGGGCGTGGTTTTGGAGCAGAGCGGAGACGGCATCGCCCGCCACCTGCACATGACGGGGGTGCTGTTCGGCGCGACGATTCTGGCCGCCGCGACCTCACTGCCGGAGGTTTCTACGGGCTTGGCGTCCATCAAGCTGGGCGACTACCAGCTCGCCATGAGCGACATCTTCGGCGGCAACGCCTTTTTGCCCGTCCTGTTCCTGCTGGCGACGCTGCTTTCGGGGCAGGCCGTGCTGCCGCAGGCGAAGAACACGGACATCTACCTCGCCGACCTGGGCATCCTGCTGACGGCGGTGTACCTGTTCGGGCTGGTCTTCCGCCCCCGCCGCCTGCTGCTGCGGATGGGGGCGGACTCGCTGGCCGTCCTGGTCCTGTACGCGCTCGGCGTGGCCGGCCTGTTCGCCATCGCCCGCGCGGGCTGATTGCTTGTCCTACGAACCTTCGTTTTCCGGGCGCCCCGTCCTGGCAGCTTCCTTCAGATTATCTGTTCGATGCAGGGTTTAGCGCGTCCGAGCGATGTCCATAGGAACATGCCCCACGATCAACCCCTCACGCTTGAGGATGTCGTTGCCTAAAGTGCAGAGAGGCCTGCACGCTTCCGCCAGGGACATGCCGACATCGGTGAGGCGGTAAAACACCTTCGGGGGGACTTCCTTGTGATCCTCGCGGATTGCAAGGCCATCCACCACCATCTCCTTAAGCTCCTGGATCAGCATCTTCTCGCTGACACCCCCGACGAGTCTTCGCAGCTCGCCAAACCGCTTGGGACCGCTGGCAAGATTCCAAAGCACGAGAAACTTCCATTTGCCGTGGATCAACTCCAGAGATGCTTCCAGGCCGCAAGAATAATGTGTCTTCTTCATCTTAACTGATTCCTTTCAACCGATCCCTTCGATACTTACCTGTAATCCAGTACCCATCGAAAGACAAGCTCCCCTATTGTACCTGATTTATGAGGTGCGATCCACATGAGAACGACACGACAGTCTTCCGCTGAGAGTACTTACTAAAAAGTAGGTACTTGTAATCGGGATAATACTGCACCATACTACCGGTATAACACAGGCGGATCGCAAACGACGCGCCGATGTTCAGTCTCGCAGGAACAGGAACGAGGGTTTGATCATGAACACATTAACCGGAAAAGTCGCTGTCGTCACCGGTGCCAGCCAGGGCATCGGCGAGGCGATCGCCCGCGGCCTGCACCGTGAGGGCGCGAAGGTCGCGCTCGTGGCCCGCACGCAGGCCAAACTTGATGGGATCGCGCGGGAACTGGGCGACCGCGCGTTCGCCGTCGCCGCCGACGTCCTCGACGCGGCCAGCCTGTCTGCGGCGATCAAAGCCGCCGAAGAGCAGCTCGGCCCCATCGACATCGCCGTGAACAACGCGGGCGGCATCATCACGTCCGACGGCGAGCTGTTCCGCCCGTTCGAGGCCGTGTCCGATGAGGACTGGATCGGGACCTTCGAGCTGAACGTCATGTCGGCGGTCCGCGTCAGCCGGGCGTTGGCCCCGAAGATGGCCGAGCGCGGCTGGGGCCGGATCATCAACATCTCGTCCGAGAGCGGCGTCCAGCCCGACCCGGTCGCGGTCGAGTACGCCGCCGCCAAGGGGGCGCTGAACGCCATGTCCAAAGCCCTGTCCAAAGCCTACGGCGGCCGGGGCGTGCTGGTGAACGTCGTCTCGCCGGCCTACATCGACACGCCCATCGTGCGAAGCGTCCTTTCCCAGATGCCGGGCGGGGACGCTCTCGCCCCCGACCAGATGTTCCAGCAGTTCCTCGGCCAGTTCCGTCCGAACATCGTGGTCGGCCGCGCCGGCCGGTCGGAAGAGGTCGCCGCCGCCGTCGTGTTTCTGGCCTCGGATGCGGCCTCGTTCATCACCGGCACCAACCTCCGTGTGGACGGCGGCTCAGTGGCGACGGTCTGACCATCTCGCTGCAAATCAAAACGGGGGAGAAACCACGGGCGAGCGAGACGGCGAAGTCGCTGTCGTCACTGGAGGCGGCGCGGGCACAAACCCACAAAGGAGATTAGAACAATGGCAGAAAGTGACATCGAAAAGGTCTTGACTGTGTTTCAAGGCATCAGCGCCGGAAATGCCGACCTGGCAACCAGGTACATCAACGAGGAACGGTTCATTCAGCATAACCCGTATGCGGCAGACGGCGTGGAAGGACTGAAGCAATTCATCCGCCAGTCTCCGCGTGAACAACTCCACCTCACCGTGGTGCGGGCCTTCCAGGACGGCCCTTATGTGTGGACGCAGGCAAAGGGGCAGCGATCCGGCAGGAACGTCTTCTTTGACATCTTCCGGTTCGAGGACGGCCTGGTCATCGAACACTGGGCCTTCTCCGCGATGGACGCTCCGCCCAACCCGAGCGGCCACACCCAGATCGACGGGCCGACCGAAGCAAAGCACACGGAGGACACGGAGAAGAACAAGGCGTTCATGCGCGACTACTACGAGACCTTTCACATCTCCGGGGACCACAGTCGGGCTGACCATTACTTCACCGGTGATCTTATGGCACGGCACGAACCCGGCGTCCGTGATGGCGTCGCGGAGTTCCTGCGTGACGTGGAAGTTCTCATGCAGCACAGGACCATTGATGAAGTGAAGTTCCTGTTGGGGCAGGGAAACTTCGTGTTCATCGTCGCCAAGGGGACACATGAAGGCGCCCCATGCGTCTACGTCGACCTCTACCGGGTGGAAGACGAGAAGGTCGTGGAGCACTGGGGCTTCCCCGAGGCGATTCCGCCTCAGGGGGAACGCAAAAACAACAACGGCATCCTCTAGGCGGATTTAGTCGTAGACGGGGGTCTTGTGAAGCTTCGCCCCCACTCTGACCAATCAAGGTCATCCACAGAAAGGTACTTCCATGACCATCTCTATCGTCGGTTCGGGCAACATCGGCTCTGCTCTTGCCCGGCAGTTCGCGCGCAAGTCGTTGGCCGTGTCCATCGCCAACACCCGTGGCGTTTCCGCGCTCGCTCCGCTGACCGCCGAACTCGGAACGTCCGTCAAAGCCGTGGGTCTGGACGAGGCGCTTCAGGCGGACACCGTCATCCTGGCCGTGCCGTTCCCCGCCGTCTCTGACCTCGCGCCCAGGACGACGTGGGCGGGGCGCATCGTGATCGACGCGACCAACGCCATCGACAAGCCTGGCTTCACCCCGACGGACTTGGGCGGCAAGCTGTCGTCCGAGGTCGTGGCGGAGACGCTGGCGGGCGCCAGGGTCGTAAAGGCCTTCAACACGCTCCCGGCCGCGGTTCTCGGCCAGGAGCCGGAAGAGGGCGGAGCGCGTCGCGTCCTTTTCCTGTCCGGCGATGACTCCGCCGCGCGCGAGAGCGTGGCGGCTGTCGTTGAAAGCCTCGGCTTTGCACCCATAGACCTCGGATCACTCTCCGAGGGACGGGCGCAGCAGTTCGGCGGGGCGCTTGTGCTCCGCAACCTGCTGCTCAGGGACTAGAGCGGATGCTCATGCATCTGCCCTTTCCGACTCAAAACGCCCCCCAGCTCCCGTGATGGGGGCGTTCTGAGATACGCTTTAATTGGTCGACAGGAAGTGGATGCAAGTTTGGGCCGGGTCGGGCGCGTCAATCTGAACCACGTCTATGCTGCCGTCATGCGTCCGGGCGATGTTGATGTGCGTCGGCGCGGCGACCGTGTGCGAGATGGCCGTGTCCTCGTCCTGGCCGGCGATGATCGTGATGCTGCCCGCGTCGCTGCCTTTCGTGTCGAGCTGGATGCCGAGTAGCGGCAGGCCGGTGATGACCGGGGCGTCCGACTGGCTGGCGCTCCGTACCGTGACGTCCACCAGCCCCTGCTCGAACTCGCGGCTCAGGTCGTCGAGAAACGCGCCCCACTCCTCGCGGGGCAAGCCTTGTGTGTCCATTGGGTTGATCTCCTCACCCGCCAATATACCCAAACTTGACACTGATCGGCCGATTACGGTACACTCCGGGGCATCATGCCCACCGCTGCGTTTACCAATCTAGGCTGCAAGGTCAACCAGTATGAGACCGAGCGGCTGGCCGAGAGCTTCGAGGCGCTGGGCTTCGCGCTGGCGGACTTCCGCGAACCCGCCGACGTGTACGTCATCAACACCTGCTCGGTGACGGCGGACGCCGACCGCAAATCGCGGCAGATGGCACGGCGGGCCGCCCGGCAGAAGGACGGGGCGCGCGTCGTCCTGACCGGCTGTTTCGCGCAGATGGCGCTGGACACGGGCGAGGCCGTGGACGGCGCGGCCCTGCTGGTGCCGAACGCGGAGAAGATGCGGACCGCCTCGCATGTGCTGGCCGCGTTCCCGGATTTAATTCAGTATTCGTCTTCGCCCTCCTCTTCTGCTCCCCCAGGATTGGGGGCGGGGGGGGCGCTCTTCCCCGAAGCCGCGCCGGGCGGGCTGATCTCGCCCGAGTCGCTGGTCGCCCGGCCCGCGCACCGGACGCGAGCGACGCTGAAGGTGCAGGACGGGTGCCGGTACTTCTGCGGCTTCTGCTCCATCCCGTACACGCGGAACGTCATGGCGAGCCGCCCCTTCGCCGATGTGCTGGCGGAGGCGCGGCAGATGGCCTCGGCGGGGGCCAAAGAGATCGTCGTCACGGGCGTCTGCGTCGGGGCGTATGGACCCGAGACGGGCAGCGGCGGGCCGGACTTAGCCGACGTGCTGGTCGCCGTCGCAGACATGGAGGGCATCGCCCGCGTCCGGCTGTCGTCCGTGCAGCCCGTCGAGATCCCCGACAAGCTGATGGGCGCGATGGCCGCGCACCCTCACATCGCGCCCCACCTGCACCTGTCCTTGCAGAGCGGCGACGACACCATTCTGCGGGCCATGAACCGCCCCTATGACACCCATTTCTTTGCCGAGACCGTCGGCAAGCTGCGCGCGCTGATGCCGCGCATCGGGCTGACCACGGACCTGATCGTCGGCTACCCCGGCGAGACGCAGGCTCTGTTCGAGAACACGCTGGCCTTCGCCCAGCAAATGCGGTTCGCACGGACGCACGTTTTCCGCTACTCGCCCCGCCAGCGCACGGCGGCGGAACAGCTCAAAGACGACGTTCCCTATGAGGAAAAAGAGCGGCGGCACCGGGAGCTAACGGCCGTCTGTGTGGCGACTCAGGAAGCCTTCGCGGCGGGCGACCTGGGGCAGACCGTGGACGTGCTGGCCGAGGCGAAGGGCGCGCGGGACGGCTGGCTGTCCGGCTACACCGGCAACTACGTCCGGGTGCAGTTTGAAGCGCCCGCGTCCCTGCGCGGCCAGATCGTCCCCGTGACGCTGACGGACATCCTGCCGGGCGGCGACGCCTTCGGCCACTTGGCGCCTCAGGAGGCTTAGATGGCGGACACGATTTTCGGCAAGATCATCCGGCGCGAAATCCCCGCCGACATCGTCTACGAGGACGATCATGTCCTGGCCTTCCGCGATGTCGCCCCGCAGGCCCCGACGCACGTCCTGGTCATCCCCAAGGAGCCGCTTGTCAACCTCTTGGACGCCACACCCGACCACACGCTGCTCCTGGGCCAGCTCATGCAGGCCGCTGTCCACGTCGCCCGCACGCTGGGCCTGGCCGAAGGTGGCTTCCGCGTCGTCGTCAACGTCGGTAAAGATGGCGGGCAGTCCGTGGACCACCTCCACCTGCACGTCCTGGGCGGACGTCATCTCACCTGGCCTCCGGGGTAAGCACGGTGAAATGACGCGGAGGCAACATGGGTGAGCCGAAATGTAGCTGCGGCGCGGTCATCGGGCCAACGGACCTGATCACCTTCAAATTTTACGAGCGCCTGGTTGGGCCGTACTTCGTCTATGTCAAGTTTCAGTGCCCTGTGTGTCAGAAGACGGGCGACAGATTTCTGAAGCAGGAGCAATGGGAGCAGGGGCTTAATGCCGCGTCGCCAATCGGGATGCACTTCATGCGAATCAAGCCGAAAGTGGATCACGGTCGGTAACCAGACAGAGATGCGGTATTTGTGATACCCCCTCCCCTCCTAGAGTGCCCGGCGATCAACCAGCCGTCCGGCGAGTACCTGCGCTCGGTCGGAACCGTGTTCGCGGAATTCGGCCAGCAGACGCAAGACTCCGGCAACGTCTCCTACGGCGTCCAGGTCGGCGACGCGCGCTTCTTTGTCAAAACGGCGGGGCGGCCGGACGACCCGCTCCCGTTCCTCGACCACCCGGCCCGCGTGGCGCTTTTGGGGAACGCGGCGCGTCTGAGCGCCGCTGTCAGCCACCCCATTCTGCCCCGCCTGCTGGGGGTGGTCGAGTCGCCTGACGGGCCGCTGCTGGTCTACCCGTGGCTCGACGGCGAACTTCTGGGCGTGTCGCGTGAACAGCGCAACGATCCCCGGTCGGCGTTCCAGCGGTTCCGGCACCTGCCGCCGCCCACGATATGCTCCTGCCTCGACGCCGTGTTTGATCTGCACGACACGCTGGCCCGCGCGGGCTGGATCGCCGTGGACTTCTACGACGGCTCCCTGCTGTACGACTTCGCGGCGGGGCGGCTCTGGGCGGTAGACCTCGACATGTGCCGTCATGGCCCGTTTCATAATGAGAGAGGCCGGATGTTCGGCTCCACGCGCTTCATGGCCCCGGAAGAGTTCGAGCGCGGTGCGCTCATTGACGAGCAAACGACGGTGTTCGTCTTGGGCCGGACGGCCCTCGTCTTCTTGTCCGACGGCACACTTGCTCCCCAAGAATTTCGCGGGCCGCGCCCTTTGTTTGACGTAGTCGCCCAGGCTTGCACGCCGGACCGCTCACGCCGGTTCGCCTCCGTGAGAGACTTCCACCATACCTGGCGGAAGGCGCGGGCGTTTGACTTCTCCCCCTGCGGCCCGGTATAATTGCCTATCCGTGTCCAAGAAACAATCCCTTTGCCCGCCCACCGGGAACGGCGGCGGCTGGCCCTGCTCCTGCTGGGGACGGCCCTGCTCGCCTCCTGGAGCCTCGGCAGTCTGCCCCTCGTGGACGTGGACGAGCCGATCTATGGGCAGGTCGGCAAGGAGATGGCCCACGCTGGCCTATCCGGCTGGCTGACGCCGCACTACGGCGGGCTGCCCTGGTTTGATAAGCCGCCGCTTTTCTACTGGCTGACGGCGCTTGCCATGCGCGCCTTTGGCGTGTCCGAGTTCGCGGCCCGCTTCCCCTCGGCGCTGCTGGCCGTGGCGCTGGTCGCCGTCACCTACGCGCTGGCACGGCGGGCGTACCCGCAGACGCCCCGCGCGGCGCTCTGGGCGGGCTTCGCGCTGGCGACGTGTGTGCAGTTCTTCCTGCTGGCCCGCGCCGCCGTCACGGACATGACGCTGGCCCTGACGCTGACGGCGGCTCTGTTCGCCCTGTACGCCTGGACGCAGACCGACCGGGGCCGCTGGATCGTTTTGGCAGGCGTGATGACGGGCCTGGCCGCGCTGACCAAAGGCCCGGTCGCGCTTGTTCTCATCGGCGTCCAGACCATCGCCTACCTATGTCTGACGCGGCAGGCCAAACGCCTGCTATCCCCTGCGCTGTGGGGGGGCTTCGCGCTGTGCCTGCTGGTCGGCCTGCCCTGGTTCCTGCTGATGATCCACCTCCACGGACGCCTGTTCATTGACGGCTTCCTGGAGGCGAACAACGTCACGCGCTACTTGCAGGCGGAGCATCGGGAGACGAGTCCATTTTGGTTCTTCCTGCTCGTCCTGCTGGGCGGCTTCTTCCCCTGGTCGCTGGCCCTGCCGGGCGCATTGACGCTGGCATGGCGTCAGGGGCGGGAGGCGTGGCAGGAGCGAGCGGCGGACAACCCGGCACTCTTCCTCGGCCTCTGGGTCGCGCTGGTCTTCGTGTTCTTTTCGGCCTCGCAGAGCAAGCTGATTACCTACATCTTCCCACTCTACCCCGCAGCGGCGGTGTTGGTCGGGCACTGGCTGGCGACCTATTCCGAGAAATACAAAGCCAAGACAGCAACCCGGCGTGAAACTTTATCGCTTTTCGTCCCTCTATGGATTTACGCGGCCGTACTTTTCGTCTTAGGTGGGTCGTTCCAAACGATCGGACACAAGTACCAAATCGCGCACATCACTCTTAACTTTTGGACCGCCACGATGCCCGCCGTGGCATTTTGTATACTCGGCGGACCAGGCGCATGGCGACTGCCGGGTCTAGTAACGTCTTTCATTTTGCTGACGGCGTGGTGTTCGCCGACTTGGAAGACGCGCGAGGCGGACGTTTCGGAGCGGAAGATGGCCGCGTTCGCCGCGCTGACGACGCCGCCGGATGGGGTCATTCATGCGCTGGGGTTCAAGCACCCCAGCCTGCGCTATTACTCCATTTGGCCCGTCACCTATACTGACGACCACGCGGCGGCGGCCCAGGACATGAGGCAGCACCCCGGCGTTGTGTACGCCATGCGGACGAGCGACGAGGACGAACTGCGCGGGAAGTACGGCGTGGGAAATCAGGAAGAGCTGTGGCGCTATGGCCGGACGGCCCTGGTCCGGGCGACGCCACCGAAGCCGTGACGATGAGAAGGCACCGAGCATGACCGAAGACAAAAACACTGCCGAGGCGCGGACGACGCTGCCCTCCCTGTCGTTCGTGTTCCCGATGTTTAACGAGATCGGCAACATCGAGAACTGCGTGGCGCAGGCGCTGGCGACGGGGCGCAAGATCACGTCGGACCTGGAGATCGTGGTCGTGGACGACTGCTCCACGGACGGGTCGGGGGCGCTGGCGGATGAACTCGCCGCCCGTCACCCGGAACTCCAAGTCGTTCACCACGCCCAGAACCGCAAGCTGGGCGGGGCGCTCAGGACGGGGTTCGCGTCGGCCACGAAGGACTGGATACTTTACATTGACAGCGACCTGCCGATCCAGATGGACGACGCCCTGAACGCGGTCCCGCTGACGGCCCAGGCCGACATGGTGATCGGCAACCGGCACGGGCGGGCGGAGGGGATCAAGCGCGAAATCATGTCGTTCGTCTACAACCGCCTGATTCGCGTCCTGTTCGGGCTGAAGGTGCGCGACGTCAATTTCGCCTTTAAGCTGTTCCGGCGGAGCATCATGGACCGGATCACGCTGCAAAGCGAAGGCTCGTTCATTGACGCCGAGCTGCTGATCGAGACGCACCGGGCCGGGTTCACCATCGCCGAGCTGCCGATGCGCTACTACGAGCGCACGGCGGGCGTGTCCACGCTGGCCTCGGGGTCGGTCGTCGTCAAAATCCTGCACGAGATGGCCGACTACCGTCGTGCCGCCGCCCGTCGCCCGTCGCGCCCCCGCGCGGCCCGCCCGTGAGGGATAGGTTGACGCCCCGCGTCATTGTCCATGCGGACGACTTCGGGCTGCACCCCGCGCTGAACGAAGGCGTGGAGCGCGCGCACCGGGAGGGCGTTGTTTCTTCCGCCAGCCTGGTTCCGCTCGGCCCGGCCTTTGGGGACGCCGTCCGTCGCGCACAGGCGATGCCCGCCCTGGACCTCGGCCTGCACTTCACCCTCGTCGGCGTCCGCGGTTTCCCCCCGACATTGGGCGCGTTTTTGTCCGGCTACGCGCGCGGCGCGTGGCCCGCCCTCCGGGTCGCCGACGCCCTGCGCGCGCAGCTCGACGCCGTGCGCGGGCTGCCGATCAGCCACCTCGACTCCCACCAGCACCTCCACGCCCTCCCCGGCGTCATGCGCGTCGTCTGCCCTCTTGCCGCCGAACACGGGATCAAGGCTATCCGCCTGCCGATTGACGGCCCCCCGCTCGCGCACGTCCCGCCCGCCCGCCGCGCCCAGGCCGCCGCGCTGGCCGCGATGGCGCGGCTCGCGCGCCGGTACATCGCGGCATCGGGGCTGCACACCTCGGACCACTTTTCCGGCATGGCGGTTTCGGGGCATCTGACGGCCCCGGTCCTGGCCGCCTACCTCCAGAACGTGCGTGGGGGGCTGACGGAGATCGTCTGCCACCCCGGCGCGGACAACCGCGCCCTGGCTGAAGCCTTCGCCTGGGGCTACGACTGGGAAGGGGAAACGGCGGCGCTCTGCTCCCCCGAAGCGCGGGCGCTGCCCGTCACGCGCACCACCTGGCGCGCCTCCTGACACCGACAGGCGGAACAAAACACGGCGCAGGTGGGTATACTTACCTGCGTCGGCAATGCCGGCCGCCTCGGAGACGTCAGAGCCGCCGTCTTTCCTAAACCACAACACAGACGCGCCTGGCGCACGACTAGAAACCGAAACGTCCTTTTATGACCCGTTCCCGCCGCGCTTTTACGGCGTCAACGCTTCTCGCACTTTTTCCCGCGCTGGCCTTTCTGCCCCCCGCCACGGCGCAAGCCCCGGCGACGGGCGGCTTGGGCACGGGTGCGGCCGGCGGGGCTGCGCCCGGCAGCAGCGCGCCGGGCGCGAACTCACCCGCGCCGGGGGTCGGCGGCGGCGTCGGCACCGCGCCTCCGAACCGTCCCCTGACGCTGGCCGACGTGGTCGCCCGCGCGGTCGGTGGCAACTCCGGCCTGGTCACGGCCCGCCAGCGGCTCCAAAAGGCCCAGGAATTGATCGTGCAGGTCAACGCCCAGGGCCGGCCGCAATTCCGCGTGGACGGCGCCGACACCCACACCAGCTAC
>CAXTWM010000049.1:0-19734 GCA_964247915.1 uncultured Armatimonadales bacterium
CCCGCCCGCCGGGCTTTTCGCCAGCCTCACCGCCCCCACGTGCCGCTCGTGTTTTCGTCGCCATATGCGGACTAGGTTCGACACCGGGGCCGGCGTTCCCTGCCTTCTCCCCCTGCCTGTTCCCCCTGCCGAACGGAGCGGCTTGACATCCCTCCTGACGTGTGGCATAATGACACATACTATCAGAGTGCGGGAGGAAGAAGTAACATGCCCACGGCTGAGACACCCATCACCCCGGATTATGTCCGCCTGAGCTGCCGCGTACAGGCCCACATCAAGCAGCAGGCGGAGCAGGCGGCTTCTCTTCTGGGACAATCCATCACGGATTTTACGGAAGCAGCGCTGGCCGAAAAAGCTCAATCAGTTTTGGAACGGAATGAGCGAATCATCCTTTCCCAGCGCGATTTCGCCCGTTTCGTGGAGCTGATTGAGAACCCGCCGCCCCCTTCCCAGGAACTCCGCGCGGCGATTGCGGACTACAGACAGTTGAAAGCCGCACACCCGGACGCCAACCTGTGAACGAGCCTCCGGTCTTTGAAGCCTTGCAGGCGCACCATGACCGGCAGGGTTTTGACTGCGGGAAGCCGCCCCTGAACCAGTTCCTTCAGCGCCAAGCGCGCCAGAACGCCGACCGCAATGTCGGCGTCACCCATGTTGCCATCGCCAAAGCGGGCGAAAGCCAGATTCTGGCCTACTACACGCTGCTGACGCGCGTTGTGGACGCCCAGATCGTGCCGAACAAGAAACTGCCGCACGGCAAGATCGGAGTCGCGCTCCTGGGCCGGCTGGCCGTGAGCAAAGGTGCTCAGGGACAGGGGTTAGGCAGGCTGTGTCTGCTCCGAGCGATGTGCCAGGTGGAAAGCGCCGCCCGTGAGATCGGCATCTACGCCCTGGTCCTGGACGCGATGGACGAAGAAGCCCGTGCCTGGTATCTGCGGCTCAATTTTGGCTTCCAACCGCTGCTTGACGATCCGAAGCACTTATACTTGCCCGTGGAGACGATCCGGCAGAGCCTCGGCAGGTAGTTTGGCACGCGCCGCGCGCGCTCCGACCAGAACAGCCGAGGCATCCAGCGTCGGCCAGAGTCCATGGTCGTAGAGGGTTACGCCGTTGCAGTGGGTGAAGAGGACGTCGTCGGCGCGGGCGGCGTAGACCAGGGCGGCGTAGGGGTCGGTGGCGGGGACGGCGTGGGGGCGGTCCAGGCGGACAGCGATCAGGTCGGCCCGCTTGCCGGGTGTGAGGGAGCCGGTGCGGTCAGCTAGGCCCATTGCCTCGGCCCCGCCCAGGGTCGCCAGTCGGATGACGTCGCGGGCGGTCACGGCTTCCACTTCTTCCCGCACGGCCCTTTGCATCAGCAGGGCGAAGCGCATCTCCTCGAACAAGTCCAGGGCGTTGTTGGAGACGGCGCTGTCCGTGCCCAGGCCGAGGCGCAGGCCGGGCGTTCGGAGCCAGGCCGCCAGCGGCGCAATACCCGCGCCCAGTTTGGCGTTGCTTTTGGGGCAGTGGATGACTGAAGCGCCCGTGGACGCTAGGAGGGCGATGTCTTCTTCCGTCTGGTGGACGCAGTGGACGGCGAGTGTGTTTGGCCCCAAAGCGCCCATGTCATGGGCGTACCGGGTTGGCGTGCTTCTGGGCACCTCCCAGGTGATGCCGCGCCGGGCGTACATTTCGGCGAACGGCCCCTCGCCGCGCTCGGTCAGGGCGCTTTCCGAGGCCGACTCGGCGATGTGGATGCTGGTCGGCAGACCTTCCTCGGCCACATACGCATTGATGGCCGCGAACAGGGCCGGGCGGATGGTGTAAAGCGCGTGGGGTGAAATGCCGACAGCGACGCGATTCGAGGCGAGACATTGGTGGACCGCGACCTTCGCGCGCAGGCTGTCCAGGATGGGAGCGACGGGTTCCCGGTCGTCAATGCCGAACAATTCCTGGTAGACGATCCCGCGCAGGCCGCTCTCGGCCAGCACGCGCATCGTGACGCCCGCGTCCGTGTTGTCGCCCACCGTCGTGATGCCTGCCGCGAGGCATTCCAGCGCGCCGAGCCGGGCGGACCACAGCCAGTCGTCCGACGTCAGCGCGGCTTTGGCCGCCGTGAGGGCGCGTATCCAGGGGAAAAAGGGGACGTCTTCGAGGAAGCCGCGCAGGGCGGTGTATTCGAGGTGGGAATGGGCGTTGACCAAGCCCGGCATGAGGACCGCGTCGCCGAAGTCCCGACGCTCGTTCTTTGGCGTCCGGCACGGGCGGACGGCGGCAATCAGGCCCCCCTCGACGACGACCTCGCCGTCCGCGAGGGGGGCCGCGTCCACGGGCAAAACCCAGCGGGCGCTATAAACGCTGGCGCCCACGTCAGAAGTGCCTGAGCTGGAGCTGCCAGGTCTGCCCGAACTGCGCGATGTTCTGGTTGACGACGTGGCCGTCGCCCATCAACTCGTTGTAGCGCTTCTGGCTGACCAGAAATCCCCCGTGCCAGGAGCCGTTGCCGTCCATCAGGACGTTGACTTCGGCGTTCTCATGCGGGTTGTTCTTGCTGTCGTAGGCCACCAGGGAGCCGTACTTGGTGCCGAGCAGGGCGATCTCGGTGCGGTACAGGTAGGACGTCCCGTACTTCCCGTAGGCGGTCGGCGTCGCGTCAATGGGGATGGGGTAGCCGCCCGCATAGGTGCTGATGTCCAAGCCGGAGTAGCCGCCGTCGGCGGGGCAGCGCCACAGCTCCTGGTTGTGGATGTAGGGCGCGAGGATGACGTGGAGGAACGGCATCTGATGCACCTGCGCCTGGTAGGGCGAACCGCTCCAGATGTCAGGGTTGGCGTACTGGTCGGACGGGTCCGTGCCGGCGGGGTACAGGTCGTCGGCGTCATCGGCGTACATCGAGATCGCCATGCCGATCTGGCGCAGGTTGGAAACGCAGGCGGTCTGCCTTGCTTTCCCCCGGACGGAGAAGAAGACGGGCAGCAGGACCGCCGTGAGGATGGAGATGATGGCGATGACCACCAGAAGCTCGATCAAGGTGAATGCCTGGGGGCGTCGCTGTCGCATGGTGCCGTTCTTCCTATGGGAGTTCATCGAGATAATCGCGCAGACGGGCCGCGTACTGCGGGAAAGCGACGTCGGGGTCCGGCAGGGCGGGTATCCAGCGCTTCTCCCATTCCAGGTTGAGCCACCCGTCATAGCCGCCCTTTTCATCACCGCTTTTCAAGAGGCGCAGCATCTCCCGGATCGGGATGTCGCCCTCACCCAGCAGGCAGTACGTCCCGCCCGGCTTGCTGTCCTTAACGTGCGTCTGCTCCACATACGGGCCGAGCGCCCTGAAAGTTTCCGTCGGCGTTTCCCCGTGCCGAAATGGGTGGTGCAGGTCCCAGAGCGCCCGCACCTGCGGATGGGCCGCCTGACGCAGCACGTCGGCGGCCTGCGCACCCGTGGAAAACGCATCGTGCGTCTCCAGCACGACGCGGACCGCGCCTGTCTGCGCGGCCTGGTCACCCAGATCCGACAAAGCCGAGGCGACCCGCTTGACGGCCTCGGCACGCTCGGACTCGCTGCCGATGCCGCCGCCGAAGACGCGGACCGTGGGCGCCCCTAGCGTCGCGGCCAGATCAATGGCGCGGCGGCCTTCCTCCAGGTTGCGCGCCCGCGCCGCCGGGTCGGGGTCGGAGAAGTTGCAGGACGTGTCCACGCCGCAGATCGCCAGCCCGGCGTCGGCGAAACGCCGCCGTGTTTCTTCGATGGCAACGGGGGCGAAATGCGGCGACTGTGTCAGGTCCAGGTCCGGCCCCAGCCCGCGCAGTTCGACGCCCGCGTAGCCGTAGCCGGGCAGGCGGGTCAGGATCTCGTCCAGTGTCCATTCAGGGCAGCCGAGGGTGGAGACGCCGAGTTTCATGCCGTCTTTTTCACCGGCGGCGGCGCGAATTCCTGCCGACAAAAAAGGGGCCTGCCGAACGGCAGGCCCCTTCTTCTGAACGTGTCAGCGGGTGCGGTGGTGAACCCGATGGCCGTAATAGCGGTGGTAGCGGGCGCGCTGGTCACGCCGCGCCTGCGACTGGCTCTGGCTGTGACGGTCCTGCTCGTAGCGGTTGGCGGAGTAGGCGGCCCCGGCGGCTCCCAACAGGGTGGCCGTGTTGTTGTGCTTGAGCAGACCATAGCCCGCGACGGCGGCACCAGCACCGGCGAGGTTACGCCAGTTGTTTTTGTTGGTCTGGCGGCTGTCCGCGCTCGCGGAGATAGGCGCGAGCGCCGTGGCGGCGACGGTGGCCGCTATCCCCAGCATGGCCCATGCGTTTACTTGCTTCATGGTTCTAAATCCCTTCCCTCATATGTCTGCCCTCCGGCCGGAGGGGCCGGAAGCTGTTCCGCTTCTGTCTTTGACAGACCGACGCTCACAACATTTTGTTCCACCCGGACGACTTTTTCGCCCGGCACGAATACCTGTTTTAAGCCAAACAGCCCGTGGGCGAGGACGATGCCCCGGAAAATGTCCGCGCCTTCATCGGCGACCACTTCCGCGACCGTCCCCAAGTCGCCGTCGGTCCCGCGCACGGCCATCCCGCGCTCGATCAGCATGTAACTTCCCGCTTCCATGCTGAGGGGATACCCATTCGGAACCCGATCAAAACTGCTCGGTTGACAGAAGCGCCCCCCGCGTCGTATAATAGGCATGACGGAAGCCGCATCAGGGACAGGTGCCGGAGTGGTCATAACGGAATCGTCTTGAAAACGATCGAGGATGTCAAAGTCCTCCGTGGGTTCGAATCCCACCCTGTCCGCCGGCTCTCGACGCTATCAAGTTCTACCCACGATAGGGAGTCGTCATGCCGAACCCCGCGTCCTCTTTCCGGCCTCTGGTCAGCGTCCTCGCCGTGCTGTCTTGCTTCGCGGCTGCGCCCGCCCGCGCGCAGTCTTACACGTTCACCAGCAACGGCACCGGCCCCTACTTCATGGATAGCCTGACCACCGGACAGCCCCACCCCGTGGACTTCTTCTCGAAAACTTCCGGCCAAACCGCCGGAAAAGATTCGATCCTGACCATCACCGGATGGGGCAACTCAGGCGTCGTTTACACGCACAACGGTCAGTTCTATCACGAGAACACCGACCTGATCACGGCCTCCATCTTGCTCCAGGATGCGGCCTCCGGTGCCACGATTCTTTCCCTCAACGGCCCGCTGCATTACGAGTTCGTCACCTCACCCTACCGCGTTGACTACCTGACGCTGGCCGGAACCGTTTTTGATGCCGACGGCGCACCGCAGACCTTCGACTTCTACAAAGACGAGGATGAAAGCACCGTCACCTCTCATATGACACCAACCCCGGTCCCGGAACTCACGCCCGCCGTGGACTTCGGCGTCCTGCTGGGCCTGGCGCTGGCGGGGATGATCTGGAAAGGCAGCAGGCCGCGCCGCCGGCTCCCGCGTGACTGAAACCGCACAGCATCACGCGCGGGGGTGCGTCCGGTTGTAGACTTCGCGCAGACGCGCCACGTCTACGCGCGTGTAGCGCTGGGTGGTCTGGACGCTGGCATGGCCGAGCATTTCCTGGATGGCGCGCAGGTCGGCCCCGCCCGAAAGCAGGTGCGTGGCGAACGAGTGGCGCAGGACGTGGGGGGAAATGGTCCGGGCGATCCCAGCCTGCCGGGCGTAAGACTTGACGAGCACTAGGAAGTGCTGCCGGGTCATCGGGCCGCCCCGGCGGGTGACGAACAGGAACGGCGTCGGCGGGTGGTTCGCCAGTAGCGCGGGGCGGGCCTGATGGAGATAGGTGTTCAGCGTGTCGTGAGCGCCGTCGCCCAGGGGCACCTGCCGCTCCTTGCCGCCCTTGCCGAACGGGCGCACCAGCCGGGCGCGCAGATCCACGTCCTCGGCCTTCAAAGCCACCAGCTCGGCGACGCGCAAGCCGCAGCCGTACATGGTTTCGAGCATCGCCCGGTCGCGCAGGCCCCCAGGTGTGCCGGGGGGCGGGGTCAGGAGCAGGCGCTCGATCTCGGGCAGGGAGAGCGTTGTCGGCAGGCGCTGCGCCAGCTTTCCTGTTTCGACCGCCTGCGTCGGGTCGTCGGCGCGGTGCCCGTCCCGGCACAGCCATTGCATCCACAGCTTCACCGAGATCGCCTTGCGCGTGACGCTGGCCGGGCGCTGGCCCGCCCGCCGCAGCCCGGCGAGGAAGCCGTAGACGTGGCCCGGCGTGATGGCCCTGACGGTCCCGACCCCCTGCGCCGCCAGGGAAGCCAGGAACTGCGTCAGATCGTACCGATAGGCGGTCAGCGTGTTCGCCGAGAGGCCCCGCTCGGCGGAGAGATTCGCTAGATAAGCTTCCACCAGACGCGCCGCGTCAGCGCTCCCTTCCATTAGGCCGCTTCCGTGGGCACGATGCGGTCGTCGTCCTCCTGCAAGCCCGCCTCCTGCGTCTCGACCGGCGCGGCGGACGAGGCGGGGCGGGCGCGGGTCTCGGCCCAGAAGCGCAGGATGTCTATCTTCTCCCTCATGGTTTCGGACAGCGGGATGGACTGCTTCGCGACGGTGAGGATGTCCTCCGTCGTGATGTCGCGGTCCAGGTTGAAGGCGTCGTACATGGCCGAAATGACGGCCTGCTCGATTTCGGCGCCCGAATAGCCGTTGGTCGCCTCCGCCAAGGCCTTCAGGTCGAAGTTCGCCGGGTCGCGCCGCCGCTTCTTGAGGTGGATGCTGAAGATCTCCTCCCGCTCCGGCTCGTCCGGCAGGTCCACAAAAAAGATCTCATCGAATCGCCCCTTGCGAAGAAGTTCCGGGGGCAGGGCGGACACGTCGTTGGCCGTCGCCACGACGAAGCAGGGCGCGGTCTTGTCCTGGAGCCAAGCGAGGAAGGTGCCGAAGACGCGCGCCGTGGTCCCGCCGTCGCTGATGCCCGACGACTGCGTCCCCGAGAAGCCTTTCTCCAGCTCGTCTATCCAGACGATGTTCGGCGCGGTGCTTTCGGCCACCCGGATGGCCTTGCGGATGTTCTCCTCGCTCTGGCCGACGATGCCCCCGAAAATCTTGCCCACGTCCATGCGGAGCAGCGGCAGCTTCCAGAGCGAGGCAATGGCCTTGCTGGAGAGCGACTTGCCGCACCCCTGAACGCCCAAGATCAGGATGCCTTTGGGGGCGGGCAGGCCGTAGTCGCGCGCCTTCTCGGTGAAGGCGACGGTGCGCTTGTCCATCCAGTCTTTCAGCAGGTCCAGCCCGCCGACGTCCGCGAAGGCTTCGGACGTGCGGTAATACTCCAAGATGGCCGACTTGCGGATGATCTGCTCTTTCTCGGATAGGATGACGTCGGTGTCAAATCTACGGCGCTCGACCAGGGACTTGGCAAAAACGTTCTCGGCCTCAGTCGCCGTCAGCCCCAGGGCGGCCTGCAAAACCTGCTCGCGCTCCTCGGTCGTGAGCTGCGTCTGCACCTGCGGATTGGCCCGGACCGACTCGATGATGCTGTCCAGTAGCTTGCCCAGGTCCTCCAGGGACGGCAGGGCGTAGTCCACGACGGTGATCTCTTTTTCCAGTTCCGGCGGCAGTTTCAGGACGGGCGAGAGCAAAACCAGCGTCTTGTAAGACGTTTTGAGGGCATAGGTCAGGTCGCGCAGGCGCCGGACCAGGCTGGTATCGCTGAGGAACGGGTGGAAGTCCTTCAGCAGAAAGACGGCCTGGTCGCGCGACTCCATCACGAAGTCCAGGGCCGCCAGTGGGTCGCGCGTGGCCTCGTCGCGGTTGAGCGGGTTCAAGACCATGCCCTGCGTGACGGTCCACTGGTACATCTTCTTGTTGCGCGCCTTGGTAATCGCCCGCAGGGCCTCCTCAACGCGCTTCTCCTCCCAGGAGACGACATAGATGATCGGGTAACGCGCCCGGATCAGCGTTTCCAGTTCCGTATCCACTTCGCTCTGTGCCATTTTGTATCTATCCTTGCGGCTCTAGCCCATCCGCCTCTCGCTGCTTCCGGGCGGCTTCGATTTCCTGCCAGAGTTCCCGGTAACGCTCCCGGACGTAGGGGTCCAGTCGGTCCGCCAACGTCTCCGGCAGCCCGAGCATTTTGATGAGTTCCTGCACATCGGCAAGGTCTTTGAGGCGCCCCAGGCCCGTCATGCCCGACGCCAGCTTAAGTTCGATGAGGGGCGGCAGGTTCAGGAAGCGGATGCCGTCCTGCTCCACCGCAACGTTCCCCGGTTCGGGAAATGCCACTGGCTTCGGCTTGCCATCGCCGGGATACTCGCCGGCGACCAGAAACTCGATGCGGACGCCATTTTCTGTGTCCCGTAGGTTCTTGCTGCCGGCGAACGGGGGCCGGTAGCCACTGCCTTCCAGCGCCCCGTGCAGCCGTTGCAGGCCCTCGCGCGTCACCAGAATGTCCACATCCTCCGTGAAACGCCGGAAGCCGTGCAGGAACAGGGCCATGCCGCCGACGACGGCATAATCTATGCCCAGGTCGTTGAGGCGACCCGTGATGCGGCGCAGCGACTTCTGAACCTCGCTCTCGCCTTGAAAGAACATCCCGCCCTCCCGGAGCGCCCAGTTCATGTCGGCATCAAGCCGCTTCTTGTAGTCGGGTGGAGATGCATCCGAAACAGTGGTGGCTGTTCTCA
This sequence comes from uncultured Armatimonadales bacterium, assembly GCA_964247915.1. Taxonomy (GTDB): domain Bacteria; phylum Armatimonadota; class Armatimonadia; order Armatimonadales; family Capsulimonadaceae; genus JANXMY01. Next base: position 8,585 of record CAXTWM010000049.1, read on the forward strand.
GTGCCATTGTCGCTCCCCTTTGTGGCTTATCGCGTCAATCGTTCGATGTTCCATAGCTTCAACCTGCCATCGGCGTTCCTGCCTTGTTCGCCCGTTGCCAGCCATTTGTCGTCAGGAGAAACAGCAAGAGTCTGGACATCATCCCCCTCCCCGTGAAAGGTTTGCACCGGCTTCCCCGTTGCGACATCCCAGATAGGAACGGCGTCCCCCCAACCCGCTCCGGCAAGCAATCGACCGTGAGCGAAAAAAACCAACTGTTTGGAGCTCCCCCACCCTTTATTGCCCTCAATGTTAAGAACACGCTTGAGTTGCTCCGTGCGTATGTCCCAGAGAGCGACCTTCGTGGTATCCGCAGTCGCCAATAGAGTACCATCTGGTGAGAACGTCACGCCTGTTCCACCAAAGTTGCCGCCGCTGTCATCAGCAATCAATGGCATATCTAAGCCTCGCCATTGCCACGACTTTTGTATAGCCCCTGTACGCGCGTCTCTCAAAACGATGTCAAGCGGGGCAAAGGGGAGAGAGGTATCACCGCGCAAGGAGGTGGTGGCGAGAAGACGTTCATCGGGCGAAAAGGCAAGGTCGCAAAAGTCAATTGGATACTCATGGGGACCGCCTGGGGGGGCCGCAAGCTTAAACAGCCGCCGGCCGGTGTGAACATCCCAAACAGCCATGTTCCCGATGACATCCGCCGACGCCGCGAGTTTGCCGGAGGGGGAGACAATATGGCTCTGGTGGTAGTAGACGCCATAGTTTTTCTTATTGCCGAGCATCAGATTCGCAGGCATTTTAGACGACACAGACAGTAGGTTACGTCCGCCAACGTTCCAAAATTTAATCGCAGAGCTGTCCCCAATGACTATTTCATTGTCTTCAATCCAGAACATAGAGGTCACAGGTTCACCGACAGAGGAGTTGATTCGCTTCTGGCTTTGAAGTTGGGGCAAGGTCCAAAGACTGATGCCGGTCTGAGTGTCCGCTGCGGCCAGGAGACGGCCATCAGGCGAAAAGGCTATGCCCTCAACTGCCTGCCCGGCTCGTGGGTAAGGGCGCGAGACAGTTACGGCGCGTTCAGGCACATAAGCATAGTCGTGAACGGCTTTGACATAAAGCAAGCCGTCCGCTATCAGCAACGACATCCCTGTCGCGGCGGTTACTGCAAGCCATTTTCTGATCATAATGCCAACTCCGCACGCACAACGCCCGCCCTTTGGTGGCGGGCGAGCAGGTGGACGGTGCCGCCCTGAGGGGCGTGGACGATCCAGTCGAAGTGGGCGCGGTCGTCGGTCGCGTCGGCGACGGGGCTGAAGCCGGAGGCGGCTTTGAGGTGGCGGCCTTCGAGCTGGCCCAGTTCCTCGCGCGCGCGGCCGACGTGCAGGGTCGCGCCGTCGGGCAGCCCAATCTCGGCCAGGACGGGGCGGACGCTTTTGCGCTCCAGGGCGCGCTTGGAAACGTAGGTGGGCAGCCAGCCGGTGTTCTGGACGACCAGGCGGACGCGGAAGACGCTGTCGCCCAGGGGCTTGGCCTCGGCGGAGAGCAGTTCCAGCTTGGGCGTGATGAGGGCCTGCCAGACCAGCCAGTCCGAATGGGGGGCGATCTCGGCTTCCAGGAGGTGCGGGGGCGGGTTGCGGAAGCAGTAGGCGTAGTCCCAGCCGCCGATCTCGACGGGGCCGAGGTCGGGATGCTCGAAGGGCACCCAGGGGACGAAGCCTCTGCCGTCCAGCTTTTCGTCGTTCCACCGGATCAGCTTCAGGTCGTCCTCGATCGGGTGCTCGCGGAACCACTCGATGAACTTGTAGTCGGTGATGCCGGCCTGGCGCTGTGGGGACCAGAGTTCGGTCGTCCAGGCGTAGACGCCCAGGTGATCGTACATCCAGTCGTCGAAGACGCCCGTGATGACTTCTTTCGGGTGGTACTTGAAGTCGTGGAACACGGACACGTTCGGGTAGCCGGTCAGCTCGGTCCCCTTGTCGCCGATCTTCCCGAACGTCCACAGGTCTTCCGGGATCATCTCCGAGTCGGCCTTGACGCCGTAGGGGCGCAGGATGACGCCGCTCAGGGTGTGGAACGTGACGGCGCCGCAGATGTTAGGGTGCTTGACGATGAACTCGACCAGGGCACGGACTTCGGGTTCGGACGTCGGGAACTCGCCCGCGCCGCCCTGGTCGCCTTCGGGCCGCCATTCGGAGGGGAAGTTGCGGTTCAGGTCCAGCCCCTCTTTGTTGCGCTGTAATCGAATCTGGACGCCGTCGAAGTTGGTCAAGCGGCCCTCGGGGAGCTGCCGGTAGTAGATGCCGCCCGTCTCGGTCGGGTCGCGGCGGACCAGCAGGCGCGGCTCACCCGGGTGCGCTTTCCAGGCCCCGTTCGGGTCGGGGATACGCATGGACAGCAGCTTGCCGTTGCCGTCCACGTCCTCGCGGCGCAGCCCCTCGATAGGTTCCTCGTCGAACGGGTACGGGCGGGCGGACGAGCGCAGCCAGCGCGGGGGCGTTTGCAGGGCGAGTTCGGCCCCGTCGGGGTTGACGCGCGGGACGATGTAGAACGCGCGGGTGTCCAGAGCGCGCGAGACGTCGGCATTGGTCCCGTCTTCCGTCGTCAACTTGTGCATCAGGTACAGGGCGGCGCTGGACGGGGACAGTTCGGTGGCGTGGATGTTGGCATCCACCCAGAAGGCGGGCTTCTCGTCGGCGGGGCCGGTGGCGAAGCGCGTGACGGTCGCCAGCCAGAGGTCGCGGCCCTCGTAGGACTGGCCGATGCTGTGGACGTGGACCAGGTCGGGGCGCTCCTCGGCGAACTCGTGCAGGAGCCGCGTGATCTCGTCGTAGTGGTAATAGCGATCAAAAGCCAGGTCGGTCGGCATGTCGTCTCCTCGTTATCCTTTGGGGTACACTAGTGGTACGCGCTCTTGCGGGCAACGCTGCCACTCCCCCTCATGTTACCCTGTGAACCGCTTTATGCTTATCCGTATCGGCTACGACATCATTTTCAACTTTCCCGCCCCGACCCCCATGCTGCTGATGCTGAACACCCACCCCTGCGAGGCGCACCGGCTGAGGGGGGAGGACCGGCCCCGGCCTGAGCCGGACGTGCCGGTTTCGGAGTTCATTGACGGCTTCGGCAACCGCTGCAACCGGCTGCTCGCGCCGGCGGGAAAGCTGCGTCTGCGTTCCGAGGCTGTGGTCGAGGACAGCGGGCTGCACGAGGTCATCGCGACGGACGCGCCGCAGCACCGGATCGAGGATCTGCCGGACGAGTGCCTGACGTTCCTGCTGGGGAGCCGGTACTGCGAGGTGGCCGAGATGCTGCCCATCGCCTGGGACCTCTTCGGGCGGACGCCGACGGGCGGGGCGCGGGTGCAGGCGATCTGCGACTGGGTGTGCGAACATGTGGAGTTCGGCTACAAGTACGCGCGCCCGACAAAGACCGCCCTGGACGTTTTCACCGAGCGGCGCGGAGTCTGCCGCGACTTCACCCACCTGGCCGTCACCTTCTGCCGCTGCATGAACATCCCCGCCCGCTACTGCAACGGCTACCTGGGCGACATCGGCGTCCCGCCCGACCCGAACCCGGATGACTTCAACGCCTGGTTCGAGGTGTACCTGGGCGGACGCTGGCACACGTTCGACGCCCGACACAACGAACCGCGCATCGGGCGCGTCCTGCTGACGCGCGGGCGGGACGCCACGGACATCGCGATGACGACGGCCTTCGGCTCGAACACGCTGGAGCAGTTCATCGTGGTGACGCAGGAAGTGGCGGAGCCGTAGGGGGACAGCAAAAAAGGGCGAACGGTGTTCGCCCTTCTCACTTGCTCCCGTCACTTCGCCCACGGCATCTCGGCGGTGAGCTTGTCCAAGCCTGGGTAGGGGATGCCGACCTGGGCGTCCGCTTTGGTGTCCATCCCGATATAGATGGCGACGGTGTTGGCGACGTTGTCATGGACCAGGATCGTAGGCGTCTCCTGGACGCTCAGGGAGTCGGCGAACCTGGAGGCTGCGGCCAGTTTGTCTGTCCCCTGATTCGCGTCGAAAGCCTTCTGGAACTCCGCTTTGTCCATACCGGCCTTGGCGGCGTAGTCGCCGTAGAAACCGGGTTCGAGGTTATCCTGATTCTGGTACAGCACGTCGTACATCGGCCAGAACTTGCCCTGCGCGGCGGCGATCTCGGACGCCTGCCCGGACGCGAGTGCCCACTCGTGCATCTGCGGGAAGGGCCGGTGCAGGAAGATCAGATTGACCTGGGTGGGGTACTGGGCCAGCATCTTTTCCAGCAAGGGTCTGGCCTTCGCGCACTGCGGGCACTGGAAGTCACCGAACTCGGCCAGCGTGTAACGCGCGTTGGCGCTGCCACGCGGGGGGGCGGCGGCCTGTGCCATGATCTGCGGCCAATGCGCTTCCAGATTCGCCGCGTCGAGTTTCGGCATGGGATTAGCTGGGGGCTTCACGGTGCCGCCCTGGGTGCCGTTCATATGGCTGCCCATGACGTTTATCCCGACAATCAAGCCGGCCAGCAGGACGAGCCAGACGCCGATCAGCACGGCCCTTTTTGTCCCCGCTTTGGAGCGCGTCGGAACCGGCACGGCTTCTGGGGGGGCAGGAAAAGCCGCATCGTTCCCCAACTCGCGAGCATCGGGGGCGGCAGGGTCTCCCGCCACCTCGTTATCCGTACTGTTAGCCATACATTTCTTCCCTTCGAGTTCGTCGCCGCGCCGCCCACCACTCCCAGGTCGCCGTCAGGAACAAAACCGTCATCACGACCGCCGACGAGCGGCACCAGATGCAGAACGCCTCGATCTTGAAGTGGGCGACCCATTGCAGATACCAGGAATAGGCCGCCCCGCCCGCCGCCATCAGCCAGATCAGGCGGTGCAGGCGTCGGTCCCCGGCGTCACTCTCCGCGCCGAGCCGCAGCATGGCGAGCGTCAGCAGGGCAAGATACCCCAGCAGGCCCAGCAGGGCGACGGGGACGTGGTGCCACAGGATCAGGTCCACATGCGACCAGGCGCTGCTGTTGACGATCTCGCACCCGCCGTCCGCGCTGCACGGCACGTCCAGCTTCGTCCGGTCCGCCCACCAGAGCGTCCCGGCGATGCCAGCCCCGAGGAACGAGAGCGCCGCCTCGATCACGACCCAGGCTTGACGGATGGAAGCGGCGCTCGGCATGAATTTAGATACGGCGTTTGTGCTCAATTCGTCATCAGGGCGGCGGGAGTCCAGAACGCCTCGTGCAGCAGGGCCATGTGCCTGCCGCCGGTCTCGGTGACGGCCGCCGTTCGGATGCCCGCGCCCTCCGGGGCGGTGACACGGGCCACGCGGGTCAGGTCCGCCTCGCGCGAGGTCGTCCCCGGCGCGCTGTCCAGCGACGCCAGCCAGCGCTCGGCGGCCTCAGCATCCGACGAAGCCGGCGTGCCGACGGCGGGCTGCATGGCCGCCTGCAAGGCATACGAGCGGAGCAGCGCGGGCCACATCTGGTTGAAGAGCGCCGGGTTCTTGTACAGGTCGGTGCAGACGATCCGGCCGTTGATGGCCGCGACCACGCCGACGACCCGGCCCGGTGTCGCCGCCTGGATTGGGACCGTCAGGGCGTCCGTGTAGGGCAGAGCCGCCTGCTCGGCCGAGCGGTTCTGGATCAGGGCCGCATAGGTCCCCGTCGGGGTCGCCGCCCCGAAGTGGCGCGTGGCCGTGCCGACCGCATCCCAGACCGGCCCCTGCTCGCCGACCACCTGCATAGCGTAGCGGACCGAGGGGATAGCCAGGACGACGTTCTTGCCGAAGTCCGCCGACGGCCCCTGGGACCGGTGATGCTCCACGCAGAAGGCGGCGACGCCCACCTGCGCGCTGCGGGCCGGGACGATGGTATCTGCCGCCGCGCCCCGGTCCTGGCCGCCGCCGGGGACGACCTGGCCGTCCGGCACATACGTCGGCTGGGGGGCGGTGTTCGTCACCAGCAGGAGGTTCGCGTCCCGGTGTTCCCGGCCCTGCTCGGCATTGGTCACACTGTCGTCCGGGACCGTCACGCCCACCGGGGTGGCGGGCGCGGTCCCGTCACCGCCGACGCAGCCCGAATCCGACTCGCGCGCCGTGACGCTGCCCCGGTCCATGCCCTCCGCCAGCGTCACATACTCCGCCGGGCCGGGCCGAACGGGTGCCGGCGCATCACCGTAGACGGGGTACACGGTTAGGTTGGCATACGAGACGGCGGGCGCCAGGTGCAGGTGCCCGAACCCGTTCTGCAAGACCGTCCCGTCCTGTGCCGCCAGTCGGGAGTCGGGCGCGGCCCGGTGATGACCGGCCATCTGCGTCGCCGCCACGATGACCGCGAGACCGGCGACGCCCGCCAGACCGGCGCGCGCAACCTTCGATGAGACCTGAGACATGATCGTTTCTCCTTTTAAGACACGACAAGCCGAACACGAGGCCGAGAGGTCGCGCGCCGGGAAAAGGCGCGGCGAGTCACGCGAGTGATATAGGAGTCATTATAACCGCGCGAACGGGAAAACGCAAGAGGCGTTGGGATTTCAACCCGTGGCGACCACAGAGTAACAACTACCACCATAACGCCTTCGTCAAGCGGACAGGGCAACCCGCCTGGACCGACTGCAAGTAGGTTAAGATCATCCCAACCGCCTCATCTACGGTCGTCGCTTTGAGGGCCTGTTTGGAGGATTGTTCATCGGTCTCTATGAGAAAGGGGCACCAGGCCCTCTCGATCTGGATGTTCATTTTGACTGCCGGCAGACTAAACCACCAGAGGTTATCGTCATCAGCAGGCCATTTCACTTTTAGTTGCTCCACCTCGACCTCGGGCATTTTTTGTATCACCTGCCGAATGACAACATCTATGTCACGCTCTGAGCCTTCATTTTCAGTCACTCTCAAGCCTCCTGAACATTCTTGCATGGTGCGTCCCGCAGTGCCCCCAACAGCGCCAGCAGGAGCAGCAGGGGCATCTGCACGACCGAGGAAATCTGCTCGTAGAGGTGGTGCAGGCGGTCGAAGGTCGTCAAGTCGCCTTGCGCCTGAGCGGCGTCCATCGCCGGGGTCAGGGACAGGCCGAGGAAGAGGGCGGAAGCCAGCAGCAGGCCGGTGACGGCCATTGAGGCCAGAACATAGCGGCGCCGGGCGTGGCGCAGGAGCAGGGCGTTCGCCAGGAGCAGCAGGAGGCCGCAGCCGTAGCAGACGAAGGTGAACAGGTGCAGGCTGCCGCCGACGACCCCGCCCGCGACGGCGTTCTGCAAGGGGAGATTGCCCGCGAAGGCCGGGGCGGTGCGAGTGACGTGGAACGCGGTGGGCGCGACCAGCGCGCCGATGGCGACCAGGCCACCGAGCCACAGGGACAGGGCGACGGCGTGCAGGGTGCGGGCGAGAACGGGAACGAGGGGACGCAGGGCGGGCATCGGACAGCCTTCTAGGGCGACGGGCGGCGGCTGCCGCCGCCTTCCAGCCACTCGACGGCCTCGGCCAGCGGGATGTGGTGCTGCCAGCCGTCATACAGGCTCTTGAGCTGGAGGGTGCTGGCCGCGATCTCGTCATCGCCCAGGATGAGCGCGTAGCGGGCGTGGGCGCGGTCGGCGGCCTTCATCTGCGCCTTCATGCTGCGCCCGCCGTACTCCGTCTGGGCGGAGATGCCCGCCGCGCGCAGGTCGGCCAGCAGCTTGATCCCGACGGGCCGGGCGGCCTCCCCCTGGATGACGATGAAGGCGGTCGGGACGGCGGGCGGCGGCATCTCGACCGCCAGGGACTGCAAGGCGATCAGGGCGCGCTCGACGCCCAGCCCGAAGCCGATGCCGGGCGTCGGCGGCCCGCCGATCTCCTCAACCAGCTTGTTGTAGCGTCCCCCACCCCCCAGGGCGTTCTGCGCGCCCAAATCCGGCGACTGTATCTCAAAAGCGGTCTTGGTGTAGTAGTCGAAGCCGCGCACCAGGAACGGGTCCATCTCGTAGGCGACCCCGGCATCGGTCAAGTAGCCGATCAGCGCCTCGTGGTGCGCCCGCTCGTCGTCGGCCAGGTGGGCGGCAAGCACGGGCGCCCCGGCCAGGATCTCCAGTTCACGCACGTTCTTCGTGTCCAGCAGCCGCAGGGGGTTGGCGTGGAACCGGCCCTGTCCCTCAGCGCTGAACTCGGGGAGATATGGCTCGACATAGGCTTTCAGGGCGACCAGATAGGCCGCACGGGACTCGAAGGAACCGACGGAGTTGAGTTTGAGCGTCAGGTTGCGGACGCCGACGTTACGGAAAAAGGCCAGGGCCAGCCCGATGACCTCGGCGTCCAGCGCAGGATCGTCCGCCCCCAGCGCCTCAACCCCAAGCTGCTCATGCTGCCGATAGCGGCCTTTCTGCGGGCGCTCGTAGCGGAAGTGGGAGGCGCGGTAAAAAAGCTTGGTGACACCGCCCTGGGCGTACAGCGAGTTCTGGAGGTAGGCGCGCAGAACGGGGGCCGTGCTTTCCGGGCGCAAGGTGAGCGAGTCGCCGCCTTTGGTAATGAAGGTGTACATCTCCTTGGAGACGATGTCGGTCTCCTCGCCGATAGAGCGGGTGATAAGGTCGGTGGATTCGAAGACGGGCGTCCGCACCTCGCCATAGCCGTACAGGCGGCAAAGCGCGCGGAACTGGTCTTCCAGATACTGGCAGCGGCTGCTGTCATCCTGCCAGTCGGGAGCGCCGGGGTAAAGGTCGTGCGTCCCTTTGGGGCGCGGGTACTTCAGGGGCATGGCTCAGGCCGCCTCGTCTCCGCCCTCGGCGAACTGGCCCATGCGGCGGAACTTCTCGTAGCGCTGCGCGACCAGGGCCGGGACGGGGACGTCCAGCAGGGGGGTCAGATGGGCGAGCAGCGCGGCCTTGACACCCGCCGCCGCTTCGGCGTAGTCCCGGTGTGCGCCGCCCAGTGGCTCGCCGATGACGGCGTCAATGACGCCCAGTTCCAGGGCGCGCTGCGCGGTCAGATTCAGGACTTTGGCCGCCTCGTCCTTGCGCTCCGGGTCGCGCCACAGGATGGCCGCGAAGCCTTCCGGCGGGATGACCGAGTAGACGGAATGTTCCAGCATCAGGACGCGGTCGGCGACCGCGATGCCGAGCGCGCCGCCGCTGCCGCCCTCGCCGATGACGACCGAGACGATGGGCACGGGCAGGGTTGCCATCTCGAACATGGAGCGCGCGATGGCCTCCGAGATGCCGCGCTCGTCGGCGGCGATGTCGGCGGCGGCGGCGGCGGTGTCCACGAGGGTGATGACCGGCAGGCCGAACTTGGCGGCCAGGGCCATGACGCGGCCCGCCTTGCGGAAGCCCTCGGGCCGGGCCGACCCGAAGTTTCGGAACTGACGCTGCTTCAGGTCGCGCCCTTTCTGGTGCCCGACGACGGCCACCGGCAGTCCGTCCAGCTTCGCCAGGCCCGCGACGATCGCGCCGTCGTCGGCGAACGCGCGGTCCCCGTGCAGCTCGGTCCAGTCCTCGAAGATCGCGCCGACGTAGTCCAGCGTGTACGGGCGCTTGACGTGGCGCGCGAGCAGCACGTTGTCCCAGGGCGACAGGTGGGAAAAGAACGAGGACAGGACGGCGGACTTGTGCTCCTCCAGATCGGCGATCCGGTCGGGCAGGTCCGGCGTGTTCTGTGGGTTGGCCCGGTCGGCGACGACCTGGCGGAGCTTGGACAGGTTCTCGTCCAGCTCGGCGATGGACTTCTCGAAGTCAAGGACGTTCAGGCTAGGCACGGAGATCCTCCACGCCCGACAGGACCAGTGCCCCGTTCGCTGAACCGTTGGTCGCGCCGTTCGTCCCGTTACGACCGGGGGCCGGGGCGTGCGCCGGGACATCGGCGGGGCGGCCTGCCAGCAGCGTCAGCAGGGTCGCCAGAGTCTGGGGCAGATCGCGGCGGGCCACGACGGCGTCAATGTGCCCGTGCGCGAGCTGCCATTCCGCGGTCTGGTAGTCTTCGGGCGGCTTCTGCACGGTCGCCTGGGCGACGACGCGCGCGCCGGCGAAGCCGATGGTCGCGCCCGGTTCCGCCAGGTGGACGTCGCCCAGCGAGGCGTAGGAGGCCAGCACGCCGGCCATGGTGGAGTCGGTCAGGACGACGAGGTAGGGCAGCTTGGCCTCGGCCAGCCGGGCCGCCGCCGCCGCCGTCTTCGCCATCTGCATCAAGGACAGCAGGCCCTCCTGCATCCGCGCGCCGCCGCCGGTCGCCGTGAAGATCACGACCGGGAGACGGCGGGACACGCCCTCTTCCATCGCCCGCGCGACCTTTTCGCCGTGCACGGACCCCATCGAGCCGGCCATGAAGTGGAAGTCCGCCACGCCCAGGACGACCGGGCTGCCGATGATCCGCGCCAGGCCGACCCGGAAGCTGTCATTGACGCCGGTCGCCCCGACGGCCTTGGCGAGCTTCGCCTCGTAATCTTCAAAGGGCAGGGGGTTGGCCGAGCGGAGGTCGGCGAACAGTTCGCGCCAGGAGCCTTCGTCCACGGTGTAGGCGATCCGCTCCTCCGCCGTCAGCTTGTGGTGGAAGCCGCAGACCGAGCAGACCTTCAGGTTCTTCTCGAAGTCCTTGGTGAACAGAATCTCGCCGCAGCGGGCGCACTTGGTGGCGACTCCTTCGGGGACCTGCGCCGCCGATTCGGCGGCGGGGGCGGGGGCGAATTTGGATTTACGACGAAACCATCCGTCCGGGGGCATAGAATATCCTCGCGCTGCGTGTCTTCTTGAAACTCGAGAGTCTTGGGAGAAGCCGTGCGACTTCCCATTATACCCCCACAGACAGCAAAACGCGAAGATTGTTTCACCGCCGTCCCCTACTTCACCAGTGCGACCTGCGTGAAGCGAGGGGCGGATTTGTGGCGCGTCCGCTCCCAGTGCTGCCGGAACGCCCGAACCGTTGCGGGCGGCAGCGCGTCCAGGCCGGCGTCCGTGGGCGTCAGGACCATTCCCTCCCCCATCGTAGCCGCTCCTGTTACGGTCGTGTCCGCTGGGGCTGGCTGCACCACCAACGTGGACGCGAACGCGACCGTCGAACCGGCGGCGATGGCAAAAAAGTAGGCGGCAAAACGGCGCATGGACATGGCTTAACTCCCTCCGAAAAATACGGGAACTGTGTGGTTAAGCCTGATTGTCGGACGCGGGAGGAACAGGGGTGAGACGGCAAAACTGCGGGGTTTTCTTG
>CAXTWM010000050.1:0-19719 GCA_964247915.1 uncultured Armatimonadales bacterium
CCGCCGCAGACGTGACCGTCGGCGCGGCCCCGGCCGCCGCGCCCCCGCCAGGCAAGGCCAGGACAAGCAAAGCCGCCAAGCGCCGCACGCCGAGGAGGCAGACCCGATGATGCGCCCGACGCCAGGCCCCGTCCTGGGGCTGCTCGGCATGACCGCCTTTTTTCTGGGCCTGCCCGGCCGCGCCGACCGCGCGCAGGACCCCCAGGAGGCCGACGGCCCCCAGGAGGCCCAGGAGGGCATGGGCATCGAGCCGCCCCTCTTTCTGACCCGTGACACCACCCTCAAGTCCCACGCCGCCGGGGGCGTTTATGTCGGCTTCGCCGGGGTGCGCGACGCCGCGACCGGTCGGCACCCCGCCAGCCCCGCCGTCACCCTGGCGGCCGGGGCCGATGTCCGCTGGACCCTGTACGTCTACAACGCCAGCCGGGTCAGCCTCCGCGGCGGCTCCTTGGGCTACGGCCTGACCGCCAAAGACGACAGCGCGGTCACGGTCACGGGCGGCGACATCACCGAAGACCTGTCGGCGATGGGCCGCAGCCGGGTCCTGTTCAGCGGCGGGCGGGTCTACGGGCAGGTGAGCGCCGGAGAAGGCAGCACGGTGACGATCACCGGCGGCGAAATCGCGGGCGAGGTGCGCTCGTCCGACCGCAGCCGGGTCCTGATCAGCGGCGGCCGCCTGGGCGCCGGCCTGGCGGCCTTCCACGGCGGCACGTTCGAGCTGTACGGCACGGGCCTGTCCAAGACCCTGGTGAACGCCCACGCGGAGGACGACAGCGCCTCCGTGTACCGGCTGTACGGCCGGCTGCGCGACGGCGTCAGCATAGAAGGCAAGACGGTCGAGCTGCCCAATGGCGAGAGCGCGCACCTGCGGCTGCACAACGGCGCCCTGCCCCCCGCCGCGCCCTGACCGGCCCCGGCAGGACTCGGCCCGCCTCCGCCGCTGGGCGACGGGGGTTTGCAGGGCCAGCCGCGCGGGTAGAAAACGGGGATCGCCGGCGTCCACGCTGGCGGAGGCCGGCGGGGCCAGAAGGCCCCAGGAAGGGACGGAAAATGGACAAGGTTGTTCTGATCACGGGGGCGTCGAGCGGCATCGGGGCGGCCACGGCGCGTGCCCTCGTCGGGGCGGGGGCGCGGGTGGCCCTGTTCGCCCGCTCGGCGGACAAGCTCAAAGTCTTGGGGGACGAGTTCGGCGCGGACCGCGCCCTGGTGGTGCCCGGCGACGTGACGCGCCAGGCCGACCTGGACGGGCTTGTGCCCGCCGCCCTGGAAAAGTTCGGGCGGCTGGACGCCGTCTTCGCCAACGCCGGCTCGGCGATCCCCGGACGCATCGCGGAGGGCGACCCCGAGGTCTGGGCGCGCGGCATTGACCTGAACCTCACGGGCGTCCTGCGGACGCTGCGCGCGACGGTCCCGCATCTGGTCGCCCAGAAGTCGGGGCAGGTGCTCCTGACCGCCAGCATCGCGGGGCGGACGGTGTGGCCGGGCGAGGTGGTCTACTCGGCCACCAAATATGCAGTCTACGGCGTCGCCGAGGGTCTGCGTAAGGAGGTCGCCGACGCGGGCGTCGGCGTCAGCGTGATCTCCCCCGGCTACACCCTCAACGAGTTCTGGGGCGAGCGGGGGGCTGACCCGGAGGCCCAGCGGCGTCAGTCGGAGGAGGGCACGGCGCTGCTGTCCGAAGACATCGCGCAGGCGGTCGTGTTCGCCCTCAGCCAGCCGCCCCACGTCAACATCACCGACATGCTCGTCCTGCCGACCCGGCAGAACGGCCCCGCGTTCTAGGGGGGGCCCGGTTCCGGAGGCGGAAACGCCCCGCGCCCTTCGCGGGCGCGGGCCTTTTCCGTGAGCCACGGCCGGTTCAGCCCTGGCGACTAGGGCGCAGCGCGCCCCAGATGTCCACGGCGGTGACGCCCGCTGCGGTGGTGGCGGTCCAGAGTTGCAGGGACCCAGACCTGGCGCTTGTATGACGAGGTTCCCTGACCCTCTTCTGCCTCCGGCGCCGCGCCCGGATTCGGTGTTCCGGCATCCCCAAAGAGGAATTCGGGCGCCCGGCGTCAAACCTAGTCCGTGAATGCCCTGCCGACCACGGCAGGCGGCGCTCGCCGGAAACATTTCAGCTTTGAAGTGCCGGCCATCATTAACGAGGAGCGCCCCATGACCTTTGCCGCCGAAGCTACGGCCTGTCTGTTCTGGTTTCTTTATTCCAGTTTCTACGAGTGGGTCGCCCACCGCTATTTCATGCACACCAAGCGCTCCCCGGTCCAGTGGATGTTTGACGGCCACACGCTGGTACACCACCAGATCTACAAGGGCGAGAACTTTCTGGCGCGCGGGCCGGGCCGACCGCCGCATGTGATGCTGCGCCGTACCACGTTTCCGGCCATCCTAATCGGTCACCTGCCGGTCTTCCTGCTGTTCCAGTGGCTCACGGGCCTGCCGACGTTCTGGGGCGGGGTCGCCGGATTGACCCTGTATTATGCGGGCTATGAGTACAGCCACTATCTGATGCATGTGCCGCGCGGGCACCTGCTGGAGCGCTTCCGCTGGTTCCTGTTCCTGCGCGAACACCACCGGCTGCACCACCGGTACATGCAGCGCAACTTCAACGTCCTCTTTCCGATAGCCGACCTCTGCCTGGGGACGCTCGTCACGTCCGAGGGGCGGCTGTCCAAACCCGCCCGGCGGCGCTCCCGCGCCGCGAGGAAGGTCGAGGCTCACCCCCAGGTTTCCACTCCTCAAGCTTCTAAAGCGCGCCACTGACGTGCTCCGGCCTTACGTCCGGCGCTCCCGCGCGTTTGGAAAACTTGACAGGCTCCCCCGGAGGGTGGTATACTGACACGTTCTTATTGTGTGGGACACCCGGAATTCAACGCAGGGGGGGGATTAGGTTGACGCAGATACAGGTGCGGCCGAACGAATCGCTGGACAGCGCCCTGAAGCGCTTCAAGAAGCAGCTTCAGCAGACCGGCATTCTCAAGGAAGCGCGCGAGCACGAGCATTACGAGAAGCCGAGCGACAAGAAGCGCAAGGCGGAAGCCGCGGCGAAGCGGAAGCGCATTCGGAACGAAGAAAAAGAAAAGGCGTAACCACCGCCCCGGCGCGCGCTTTTGCTTGTACGAGGCATCGTACAGGGGCGCGCGCCTTTTCTTTCGCTTGACAAACTTGCTTTACCCCTGCGCCCTATGGCCAGAGACTTTCCATCACTGACTCCCTCCACCACCAACCCGTTCGGGCGCGTCCCGCGCCGCCGCAAGGCGCGCACCAAAGAAGGACGCCGCGCCGAGGCCGCCCCGTCCCAGCGTCTCGCCCAGGTCCGCGCTTGGCTGGCCGGGCGCGACTGGGGGCGCGTCGCCCTGCTGGTCGCCACGGTCCTGGTCCTTTCCGCTCTGCTGTCCCTGCACCTGCTGCCGGACAAAGTTTCCCTGCGCGTCGGCGACCTCAGCGCGCAGGACATCCGGGCCATGCGGACCGTCCGCTACGAGGATGACGACGCGACGAACCGGCTGAAGGCGGAGGCCGCCGCCCGCGCCGAACCCGTCTATACGTCCGTCCGTGTCGCCTCGGAAGCCGATGAGACGATCAGCGAGACCTACCTGCGGCTCCGGCGCGACCAGGGGCTGGGGATGGACCCGGCCCGCGCTTCTCAGGCGCTGCGCCGGGAGGTCGGGCTGACGATCCCCCCCGAAGCGCTCGCGCCTCTGCTCCATGCCGGCGCGGGGGCTTACCATCTGGATCAGGCCGAGCGGCTGACGCAGCAGGTCGTCCACGACGCGCTGGACCGCGAAATCCGCGATGACCATCCGGGCGACCTGGCGGATGCCCGCGCCCTGGCGTCGGACCGGCTCAAGGCGTCCCTCCTCCCGCGCACCCATCTCCCCGCCGCCGCCGCCATCGCCCGCGTCGTCCTCCAGCCGAACCGCCTGCTGGACAGGAAGCGCACGGCGAGCGCCGCGCTGGGCGCGGAGCGTCTGGTCACTCCGGTCTATGGCCAGGTCTTCGCTGGCGACACCGTCGTGCGCCATGACCAGGTGGTGACGCCGGGCGTCGTCGCCAAGCTGCGCGCCCTGGGCCTGCAAAACCCGCGCCTGGACCCCGGCACCGTCGCCGGAGTCGCGGGCCTGGTCGCGTTCATGGTCGGCATCGTCTGCTTCTGGCTGTCGCGGGACTACCCGGCCGTTTTCGGCTCGACCAAGACGCTGATTCTGCTTTCTCTGCTGGTCGCGCTGGGCGTGCTGGGCCTGCGGCTGGGGAGCGCCGTCCTGGGCGTCCGGCTGTCCACGGCGCAGTTCGGCTACGTCGGCATGGGCTGGGTGGCCGTCACGGGGATGCTGATCGCGGCCCTGATCAAGCCGCGCGTGGCGATGCTCGTGACCGCCCTGCTGGCGGCGCAGTCCGGGGTCATCCTGGGGAACGACCTGCGCTTCTCGATTCTGACCCTGCTCTCGACCTGGGTGGCGATCTTTGCGGTCTCGGACATCCGCAGCCGGGGGGACGTCCTGCGGGCGGGCGGGCTGCTGTGCGCGGCGAACGTCCTCCTGAGCCTGCTCCTGGGGCAGATCCAGGGCGACTCGCGCGGCGACATCGAGCAGTCGGTCGTCTGGGCCTTCTTCTCGGGGGCACTCTCGGTCGCCCTCTTCGGCGTCAGCGCCGCCCTGTTCGAGCGGCTGTTCGGCATCACGACGCACCTGGGCCTGTTGGAGCTGTCCGACCCGAACCGGCCTCTGCTCCGGCGATTCTGCGAGCTGGCACCCGGCACCTACACCCACTCCATCCTCGTCGGCAACCTGGCCGTCGCCGCCGCCGAGGCCATCGGGGCGGACGCGCTGCTGTGCCGCGTCGGGGCGCTCTACCACGACCTGGGCAAGATGCAGCGCGCGCAGTTCTTCGTCGAGAACCAGGCCGGCGGGGACAACGCCCACGAGCGGCTGAACCCGTCGCTCTCGGCCCTCGTCGTGACGGCCCACGTCAAAGACGGCCTGGAGATCGCCGAGCGCGAGAAGCTGCCGCCGGTCGTCAAAGCTTTTATTACCGAGCACCACGGGACGAGTTTGATCCGCTACTTCTACCACCAGCAGTGCCAGGAGGACGACTGCGAGGCCGCACCCGACCTGGAACACCAGTTCCGCTACGGCGGCCCGAAGCCCCAAAGCCGGGAAACGGCGATCCTGATGCTGGCCGACGGCGTCGAGGCCGCCTCCCGGACGCTGGACAAGCCGACGCTGGCCCGCATCGAGGCCCTGGTAACGAAGATCATTGACGCGCAGCTCGCCGACGGGCAGCTCGACGAGTGCGACCTGACCCAGCGCGACCTGCGCGGCATCCAGGGCGCGTTCGCGCGCCTGCTGTCCGGGATGCTGCACGGACGTGTAGACTATCCCGAACTGCTGCGGGACACGAGCGCAAAGAAGGCCAGCGAACTGCCCGCCCTAATACCCCATGCCCCTCTTGATTCATCGCCGGACGGACTTGTTTCCCTCACTGGACGCGCCGGGGACGTTGACCGCCCCGCTGGCGGCTCTGTTGCGGCATGAGGGCGTGCCGGGAGACCCGGAGATCAGCCTTGTGCTGTGCGACGACTCGTTCATCCGGTCATTGAACGCCGGATATCGCGGCCAGGATAAGCCGACCGACGTGCTTTCCTTCGCGCAGGACGACCCGGCGATGCTCGGCGACATCGTGATCTCCCTGCCCACGGCAGCCCGGCAGGCCGAGGCGGCGGGATGGACGCTGGAGGACGAGGTCGCCCTGCTCGGCGTCCACGGCCTGCTGCATCTGCTCGGCTGTGATGACGAGACCGAGGCGGGCGCCTGGGAGATGCAGGGAAAGACCGAGGCGGCTCTGCGCGAGTCCGGCGTCCCAGTCCCCGCGCCGGGGGCGCACCCGTTTTTCACGCAAGCGCCGTAGGGGCTAGACCGTCAGCATCCATGCGCCAAGTACCGCGACCGAAAAATCATCTGGACTCGTTCCGCTATGCCGTGGAAGGCATCGTCCACGTCTTCCGCACGCAGAAGCACATGCGGTTCCACTTCTTCACCACCGTGCTGGTGCTATCCATCGGCCTGCTCCTGCGACTGTCGCGGGTCGAGATGGCGATTTTGTTCATCGCCATCTCGGGCGTCCTTGTGGCCGAGATGATGAACACCGCCGTTGAGAGCGTCGTGGACATGATCACGCAGGCTTACCACCCGCTGGCGAAGCTCGCCAAGGACATCGCGGCGGGGGCTGTCCTGATCGCCAGCATTACGGCGGCGATTGTCGGCGGCATCCTCTTTTTCGGCAGCAATCGGCTGGCGACGCTGCACCTGCGGGTGGAACACGACCCGCAGCCGGTGACGGTGATCCTGACGGTCTGCGTGCTGGTCCTGATCCTGGTGATGATCAGCAAGGTCTTGGGCGGCAAGGGGTCCATCCTGTCGGGCGGCATCGTCAGCGGCCATTCGGCGCTCTCGTTCTTTCTGGCGTCCACGTTGATCTACCGGGCGATGGACTATTTCACCGGCGTTCTGGCCCTGCTGCTGGCGTTTCTGGTGGCGCAGAGCCGGGTCGAGGGGAAGATCCACACCATGCAGGAGGTGGTCATCGGCGGACTGCTGGGCATCCTGTTCACGAGCGGCGTCTACTTTTTCCATATTTTCCCGGCGCATTGACCTCCGATGAACCCCTCTCATAGTTACGCCCTGCTGGCCCTGCTTTTCCTGACCCTGCTCAACGGCTTCTTCACGCTGGCCGAGGTCGCGCTCAACACCGTCCGCAACGCCCGGCTCCAGGACTTGATCGAGGAGGGCGGCTCGGACGCCCAGGCGGCGGGCAGCGCCCAGCAGCTCACGCGGCAGCCGACGCGCGTGGTGGCGACGGTGCAGGTGGGCATCACGCTGGCCTCGTTCGCGGTCGCCGCCACCGCCGCCGCAACGCTGGCCCCGGACCTGGCGCGCGAGCTGCCCGCCGGCCTGACCCCGCACCCGGTCCGCGCCATGACCACGCTGGTGACGGGGCTGGCTGCCCTGGTCACCATCGTGGTCGGCGAGATCGTCCCGCGCTCGGTCGCCCTGCGCCGGCCCGATCAGGTCGCCCTGCTGATCGCCCGCCCCCTGCGCTTCTTCATGGTCCTGTTCGCCCCCCTGGCCGGGATCGCGCTCCTGTTGTCCAACCTGCTGGTCCGGCCGTTCGGGCTGACGGCGACCTTCGCCGCGCCGATGATCACCGAGGAGGAGCTGCGCGCCCTGCTGGAAGCCAGCGCGCAGTCCGGGGCCATCGAGGAGGACGAAAAGGAGATCATCCGCAACGTCATCTCGTTCGGCGACACCGACGTCCGGCAGGTGATGACGCCGCGCATAGACATCAAGGCGCTGGACATCGGCGCGGGCCTGCCCGCGCTGCTGGACCTGATCATGGAAAGCGGGCACTCGCGCATCCCCGTCTATGAGGGCAGCGTGGACGCGATCCTGGGCATCGTCCACGCCAAAGACCTCCTGCCGGCCCTGGCTCGCGGCGAGCGGGCTGTGGACCTGCGTGCGGTCATGCGCCTGCCGCTGATCGTCCCCGAGAACCGCCGCGTGGACGAGCTTCTGGACGAGTTCCGTCGCTCCAGCGTCCAGCTCGCCGTCATCCAGGACGAGTACGGCGGCACGGCGGGCTTGGTCACGATTGAAGACCTGCTGGAAGAATTGGTCGGGGAGATACAGGACGAGTACGACCAGGAAGACCCGATGCTGCTGCCGCTGGGGCCGGGCGTCTGGCGCATAGACGCCCGCATGGCGATTGACGACCTGAACGAGCATCTCGATCTCGACCTGCCGCACTCAGACTTCGATACGATCGGCGGCTTCGTCTTCGGCCAAGTCGGCCGCCAACTGGAAGAGGGCGAGTCGGTGCATTACGAAGAGCTGGAGTTCGTCGTGGAGAAGACCGACGGGCGGCGTGTGGACAAGCTGCGGCTGATCCTGCGCCTGGACGACGAGCCGCTGCCGGAGGAGTAGACGGATGCTGGAACTCGCACAGGTCGTGGGCGACATTCAACAGATGGGGGCCGAAGCCCGCAAGCGCGGCGACCGGGTGGCGGCCCAGATGCGGGCCGCGCTGGACCCGGCCGGCCGGGCCGGCGAGGCGTGGGCGGCGCCGCGGGCGCAGCGCGAGGCCCTGCCGCCCCCGCCGTGGCTGGGCGCCGACTGCAAGGACACCCCGCCCGGCACGGTCCACCCGCTGCCCCCAGGGGAGCCGGACGTTTATACCGCGCTGGCGACGGACGGCTCCCAGATCCCGCTGGACCGCCACGCCGTCGCGCCGTGCTTCCTGCTCAACGTCGGCGAGATCGTCCTGCACTACGGCACGGGCGAGCGGCCCGGCCTGACCTCAAAGGCGACGCTGCATTATCGGGACGAGGAGCTGTTCACGTCTGAGGGCAGCGGCGACCCCATCCCGCTGTCCGACAAGATCATCGCCAACCGCCGCCTGCTGGCCGAAAGCGCGGCGCTCGCGGCGCTCATCGAGGCGCACCGGGACCGCCACGCCCTTGCCCTGGTGGACGACCCGCTGATCGTCTGGACGCCGCAGGGCGAGTCCGAGGCGGAGCAGCGGCGCGTCGTTGACGGCTTCTGCCAGATGCTCTCGGCGGGGCAGGCGGCGGGGACTCCCGTCGCGGGCTATGTCAGCCGCCCCGGCCACCGGGACGTGGTCGGCGCGCTGCGCCTGACGCTGTGCGAGCCGGGCTGCGGGCACGACCCCAAGGGCCTGTGCGCCAAGCTGGCCCACCTCACCGACGCCCAGCTCTACCGCTCCCTGCTGCCCCGTCCCGGCGACCGCTCCCCCGTCTTCGGCAGCCGCGCGCGGAGCCTGGACCTGTACCCCGCCGAGCAGCGCATCGCCTTCTTCTACCTCAACGCCGGACCCGAGATCGCGCGGGTCGAAATCCCGATGTGGGTGGCCGAGGACTGCGACCTGACCGACCGCGTACATGTCCTCTGCTTCGACCAGGCGCGCAAGGGGCAGGGCTACCCCATCGCGCTGGCCGAGGCCCACGAGCGGGCCGTGGTGCGCGGCCCGGAGCGTGATGCCTTCTTCCGCCTGGTGGAAAACGCCTTCGTCCGCGAGGACCTGCCGGCCACGCAGACGCGCAAAGCCATGTCCAAGCGGACGCGGGTGCTGTAAGCCGTTCCGGCTGTGTATCGTCCTATCTGCCTGAGAAGCAGGGAAAGGAAAGTACGTCCATGACGCGAGGAAAGCCCGTCGCGGCCTCAGTTGCCATTGTCTCTTTGATGCTGGTCTTGAGTGGCTGCACCGTCAGCCACAGCCAAACGAGTTCCACATCCAGTTCTTCCGTCTCCAGTTCGTCTGTTTCCATCACCAGCACAGGCGCAGCGCTGACCGCCACAGCGGCCAGGAAAGAGCCGTCACTTGGGGAAACATCGAGGGCAAAGGACACCGCCGCGTTTGTCGCCTACTGGAAGCGGCAGGGGTATACGGTCACAGCCAATCAGCAGACCCTGAAGCCGGATGGGACCGTCAAGACCTTCCGCTTTGCGGCCTCGCGCCCCAGGAAGGGAGCCAGCGAGGCCGGGACCATCGCGGCGACAATCACTGACACGCCGCCCCCAAACACGAATGCTCAGACGGCGGCAAAGGCAGCGGCTATTCGAGCGGCGGCCATCAAGGCGGCGGCCAAGAAGGCTCCGCCGCTGAACGATACGTCCACGGCGAAGGACATTGCGGCTTATGTGGCTTTCTACGAGAGGCACGGGTACAAGATCACGCTCAATCAGCAGACCTTCAACCCAGATGGGACGGTGCAGGAGTTCCACTTCGTTGCTAAACGTGGTCAAGGGGCGAACCAATCCAGCGTCAGCGCGAACAGCGACGAGGCCACGCATAACGTGTCCATTTCTGAGGACACGAACGAAACAGCCGACCCGTAGCGGAACAGCCCAAGAAAAACCATCCTTGTTAGGTGAACACAAGACAAAAGGGGGAAGATGGGGTCAGAGCAGGAAAGAAGTCGGGGAACAGAAAGAGGGGCGGGGATTTCCCCCGCCCCTCTTGTTTTTCCGCTTAGATGTGGCAGTGCGCCAGGCCGCGCTTGGCGAGGTACTGCTGGTGGTACTCTTCGGCGCGGTAGAAGGTCTGGGCGGGGGTGATCTCGGTCACGATGGGCCGCTTGAAGCGCCCGCTCTTGTCCCACTTCTCCTTGGAGGCCTGGGCGGCGGCCTGCTGGGCGGGCGAGTGGAAGAAGATCGCCGAGCGGTACTGCGTGCCGTAATCCGGCCCCTGGCTGTTCAGTGTCGTCGGGTTGTGATTCTCCCAGAAGACGTTCAGCAGGGTGTCGTAGGAGACCTGAGCTGGGTCAAACGTCACTTCCACGACTTCGGCGTGGCCGGTCTCGTAGTTGCAGACGTCTTTGTAGGTCGGGTTCTCCAGCGTCCCGCCCTCGTAGCCGACGGCGGCGTCCACGACGCCGGGGGTCTGGCGGAAGGTGGCCTCCACGCCCCAGAAACAGCCCGCGCCGAAGGTCGCCTTTTCCAAAATCTGTTCTGCCATGAGTGTGCTCCGTTCCAAAATGGTGTCACCTTTGAAACACGGCGCGGGGCGGGGAAAGTTCCCCCGCTACTCCCCCGGCACCAGCTTGTAGCCGAACCCGCGCACGGTCTGGATGTAGCGGGGGTGGTCCTCGTCCTCCTCGATCTTCTGGCGGAGACGGCGGATGTAGACGGCCAGCGCCTTGATGCCCTCCTCGGGCGCGTTCCCCCAGACCTGCTGGAACAGCCAGGTCTTGTCCAGCGCGGTCCCCCGCTGACGGGCGAGAAGCAGCAGGACCTCGTACTCGCGGTCCGTGAGGTGGACCGGCTCGCCACGGACGAGGGCGTCGCGGGTCCGCAGGTCCAGCGTCAGGTCCGGCCCCAGGATGATCCCGCGCGCGTCTTCCTCCGGGGTGTCGTACTCGCGCGAACGGCGCAGGTGCGCCCCGATGCGCGCCAGCAGCTCGCCGGGGTCGAACGGCTTCGTGATGTAGTCGTCCGCGCCCGAACTCAGGCCGGCGATCTTGTCGGGGCCGCCGCCGCGCCCGGTCAGCATCAGGACCGGCTGGCGCCAGCCCTGCTCGCGCAGGGCGCGGCAGCAGGCGAAGCCGTCCATGCCGGGCAGCGCGACGTCCAGCAGGGCCAGATCGTAGGACGGGTCTTCCCGCAGGTGGGCGGCGGCCTCCTCGCCGCTGGAAACGGCGTGGATGAAGTAGCCGTCGCGGGACAGCAGGCGCATCAGCGACTGGGTGATGGCGCGGTCGTCTTCGACGACCAGAATCTTGCCGGCTATGGGATGGGTTCTCCTTCGGGCGGGGCGGCGCACGGCAGCCAGACTGTAAATTGGGTGCCGCCGCCGGGCCGGCCGCGCACCCCGATCTTCCCGCCGTGCGCCTGGATGATGCGCCGGCAGGAAAACAGCCCCAGCCCGGCCCCGTCGGGCCGGGTCGTGAAGAACGGGTCGAACAGGCGGCCCCGGTGCGCGGGCGGGATGCCCGGCCCCGTGTCCGCGACGCGGACGCGCGCGCCCCCGTCGTGCCGGTCCAGCGCCAGCGTCAGCGTCCCGCCCCCCGTGGCGCGCATGGCCTGGACGGCGTTCAGGACGAGGTTGACCAGCACCTGATCGATCTGGAGGCCGTCCGCCTGGACGAGCGGCAGGCGCGGGGACGAGACCGTGACGATCTGCACGTTCTCCAGGACGGCCTGCGAGTGGACGAGGCGGGTGATGCGTTCCGCCAGGGCGGCCAGGTCCGTCGGCGCCCGCTCGACCTTGTCCGGGCGGGCCAGGGCCAGCAGGCGGTGGGTCAGGAGGGCAAGGCTGTCCACCTGCCGACGCATCGCGTCCAGCGACTCGGCGCGCGCGGACGGGTCATCCTGGTCCGCCAGGGCCATCTCGATGGTGAGCGGCGTCAGGATGTTGCGGATGTCATGGGCGACGGAGGCGGCCAGCAGGCCGACGGCGGACAGCTTCTCGGTCTCGAACAACTGCTGCTGGGTCAGCGACAGCGTGTTCTCGACCTTGTCCAGCCGCCCGGTCACGGTCCTGAGCGCGGCGGCGAGCTGCCGGGACTGTTCCTTGAGCTGCGCGGCCTGCGCCCGGACTTTGGCCTCCATCCCGCGCGCGCGCGTGATGTCCAGGAAGGTCCAGAGCCGACCGATGACGGTCCCGTCGTCCCCGACCACGGGGGCGGTGTAGCGTCGCAGCAGGCGCGGGCGGGGCGCGGTCAGTTCCACCTCGTCCTCGACCACGCGCTTGGGGTCGGCGTAGATCTCGTCCAGCGTCCGCACAAAGCCTTCGGGGTCCTTCAGGCGCGAAACGAGCTGCCGGCGGACGTAATCCGGCTGCGCCAGCAGCGTGTCCAGGCTGTCCATCCCGAACAGCTCGCAGAACCGCTTGTTGCCGATGCGGTCGCGCCGGGCCGAGTCGGAAAGCAGGACGCCGTAGTCCGAGGCCCGCAGCAGCGCCCGCAGCAGGCGCAGCTCGTCGTCCTCCGCCATCGTCTGCGGCGTGTCCCCTCCACATTCGGTTGTCGTGTGTTCGGGCATGGTCGTCTGCCTTTATTATATCACACGCGGAGCACGCTTTGGAAGAAAAAGGGCCTGCCGGATAAACCGGCAGGCCCTCTTCTCCGTTGTCGGCAGTCCACCCTACGAAGGCCGGTAAACGAACCCGTTCGGGCCGGACTGGGGCGGCGTCTTGCCGCCCGTGGCGGGCAGCAGGCCCGCCGCGACCTGTCCGCCCTGGTACAGCACCTGATCCGCCGTCAGCGGCTGGTCCGCGCCGTTGATGCCGATCGTGTTCTTGTCGGTCGCCAGCGGGGCCGTCTGGATCGTCGGGCCGTTCAGCGCGTTCAGGGCATAGGCCAATCCCGCCGCGTGGCGGGCCTCGACGCCCAGGAACGAGGCCGCCGGGGCCAGGAACGGCGACTTGATCGAGAGCAGGCCCGACCCGCCGAGGTAGGCCGAAACGCCGATGGTCTCGGCCGTATAGATGCCGGTCACCGCCCCGGTCCGGTCCAGGCTGTTGATGCCGTAGTCGAACAGGTAGTTCGCCGTGTTCAGGAACGGGTTGGCGCCGGGGCTGCCGTACAGCGTCGTGGCGAGCACGTCCCGCTGCTGCATCTCCGTCTGGGCGAACCCCGTGATCAGCAGGACATCGAGCGAGCTGGTGTCGAGGCCCAGGCCGGCGATCGGGTTGCCGAACATGTCGGTGCCGCCGCTGGTCAGGCGGGCGATGGTCTGGCGATACCGCTCGGCCTCGATGGTCTCGACGGCGAGGGCGAAGTTCAGGACCTGGACGTCGGGGCTGGCGGTCGTGAAGTTCGTGGCCGTGCTGGGGATCTGGACCACATTCGCGCCCGTCGTCGCCGGGGGCGTGGTGAAGTAGAACGTGACGTGGTTGGTGGGCGTCGCGGCCCGCGCGGTGCGCGCGGCCATCAGGCCGGCGGCGGCCAGCCCTGCCGCCGCCAGGGCCGGGCCGGAGAGAGTCTTATCACTCATGGAGGAATGCCTTTCTGGGAAAATCGGTTACATGACGAAGAACGGCTGGACGGTCGCCAGGATCTGGGTCGGCGTCTTGGCGAACTCGGCGGTTCCCGGCAAGACCGTCACACCGGCAGGGACCTTGACGTTGGCGGTCGGCTGCGCGCCGCCGAACTTGCCGGACGGGCCGGGGGCGCCCGTCGCGCCTGGATCGATGTTGCCCAGCGACAGGTTGATGGTCGCCGAGTGGCGGGACTCGGTCGAGTAGATCGTGGAGGCCGCCTGGACCAGCGCGGGCACCGTCAGGAAGCCCGCCGCGCCCAGGTACGCCGAAACGCCGGTTTCTTCCGCCTGGAGGATCACGCTGAGGAGCTGCTGCAAGGTCGCGCCGGGCGCCAGCCCAGCCGCCGCCGCGCTGTAGCCCTTGGGGTTGGCCGGGACGGGCGTGCCGCCCAGGGTCGGGATGAACGCGCGCAGGAAGTCCCGGTGCGCGGCCTCCACATAGGCGTACTGCTGCAAGTAGGCGAAGCCCGCCGCCGCCTGCTGGCCGGTCAGCCCGCCCGTCGGGGCGGCCAGCGTGTACGCATTGGCGTTGGTCGCGGGCAGCGGGGCGCCGATGTCCTGGCCTGCCGCGACGTTGAGCGCCTGGCGGTACAGGTCCGCTTCCAGCGTTTCCAGAGTCAGGGCGAAGTTGAGGACGACGAGGTCCTCCGTCTGGCCGGGAATTTTGGGAAAGTTGGCCTGATCGGCGAAGGTCGTCAGTGGGGTGGTGCCGCCGGTGCCCGGCGTGATGCTGGTGCCGTTGTTGTTGCCGCCGCCGCCGCAGCCGGCCAGCAGGATCGCCGCCGCCGAGCCAAGCCCGGCCGCGCTCATGCGCGCCAGGAATGCGCGCCGGCTGACCGGGTCGCGCAAAAGGTCGTCAGACATGGTGGATAACTCTTTCTAGAGAAGTGTCGCCCCGCCGGGAGGTGTTCCACGGCATGGGGCGCGGGATGGGATGCTTGGGGGAAATGGCTGGTTCGGACCGTTCTAGTCTGGTGACGGGGAGCGCTTTTGAAAGCGGGAATGCAAGGTCTCGGCTACGGCCTGATCTGCCGGCCCAGGTTTTTGGGGTCGAAATAGGCAGACGAGCGCCGGACGCGGTCGCCCTCGATCTCCAGGACCGTCACGCCGTCGTAGCTGAACGGTTCGCCCTCGAAACCTTTCCCCTCGGTCGTCCATTCCAGGGCGGCGCCGCCGTCCCCGGCGATGACGTTGCGGAAGCTCGACTTCGCCGTCTCGAACGTGCCCCGGTACTCGGCCCAGAACTCACGCGCGCCGTCTTTGCCGTGGAACCGGTCCGGCGCGATGAGGTTGCCGACGGCGGCGTCGTCCGCGTACAGTGCCGCCAACGGCCCGACGTCTCTGCCGTCTTCCAGCGTCCGCAGTGCCTCGATAAACTTCTTCGCAACTTCTTCAGACATCGTTTACCCTTTCAGCACTTCCATTATACTACACAAACAGACGCAAATAAACTGGTTTCTTGTCATACGTTTCGATCGCTGAAACTACTTCTTCCTCTAATATAGCAAATGTAAAAAATATTTGTATCGGATTAGACTCTTTTTAACAATTTCGTGTTACAATGCATTGGGTTTAGGTTCTCAGCGCAGATGTCACAAAAGCATCTTGTTGGGTGTTTCGTGACCTTCATGTTCGAACGCCAAAGGAGAAGCATCATGTCCCGCCTCTTTCAGAACATCGCTCGCCAGGGCTATTTGGCCCTCGCTCTTCTGGCAGTGTTAGCCTTCACAGGGCTAGCCTCACCCGCTGCTCAGGCTATCGGCTTCAATGGCTATAGCCCCGTGCCAGGCAATGTCTCCAGCAGTTTCAGCCCCACTGCCGTAGTGTTCAACGGCAACCAGTATGTGTTCACCGTGGGCACAGACCATCACGTCTACTACAACGTCTTCAATGGCTCCGGCTGGTCCGGTTCTAATGCTGTGCCAGGTAACGGCTTTACGAACAGTCAGGTCGCCCCGGTCGTTTATTTCGGGACGTACCTGTACGTCTTCCTCACAGGCACGGATGGTCACGTCTACTACAACAACTTCGACGGCTCAAACTGGAAAAGTTCTTACACTCCTGTTCCTGGCAACGGTGTGACAGCGAACTACCTTCCGGTGGGAGTAGCCGAATACAACAACCTGCTCTACGTCTTCCTGACAGGCACGGACGGCCATGTCTACTATCAGTTCTACAATGGCTTTTACGGGACCTGGTCTGGCGCTGGCGGCTATGCAGGCGTTCCTAACAATGGCTATACCACCGTTAACACTACGCCGGTAGTTCAGAACGGACATCTTGTTCTGTTCCTCGTCGGCTCGAACGGTCATCCCTACGCCACGGTTTTGACTAACTCCAGTTGGAGCGGATACTACCCCGCGTTGCCAGACAATGGCATCACAGCTGGTCCCGTTTCAGCCACTGTCTTCGGCAACTATATCTACTTGTTCCTTGTAGGAACAAACGGCCACATCTACTACAACACGACTTCTGCTGGCTCTAACAACAGCAGCAGCTTCGTGTGGAGCGGCTATTCCGAAGTGCCTGGCAGTTTCGTTACCTACAATAACGACACCGTAGGTCTGGATGTTTACAACAACCAGCTAGATGTATTCGCCCTGACTACTTCTGGCAGCCTCTACGCAACAGCCGGCAGCTAACTGCCACTACTCAACTACCCAAACCCATCAGAGGGCAACGTCTCCAAAAAAGACGTTGCCCTTCAATCTGTTTCAAGATGCCCCCCTTGTCAAAAAGACAGTTGCGGCCTCAAACACTTTTTCCACACTCAAGAGCCGCATACAAAGAATGTAGTTTTCGTCCAAGTTCTTACAGAGCATCGACTCACATGGACCGCAAGGTACGGGGTGTGCCAATGTAATTCCACGCCCCGACAATGGGGCGTAATGTGCTGGGTTGGTAGGCCCGAAAAGTGCGACGTAGGGCGTTCCGACAGCCGCTGCGATATGCATTGGTCCGGTATCCCCGCTGATGACCAGTGTGGCTTTGTCTATCAGGGCCGACATCTGACGTATAGAGAGCAACCCTGCGGTCGAGACGAAGTCCTCATTCATCATTCTTCCTATAGCCTCCACATGGAGGCACTCACGCTCTGTTCCCGTCAGGACCACTCGGCAACCATGATCTCGCGTCAAGCGGTCAGCCAGGGCTGCGTAATGGATCGGGGACCAGTTCTTGGACAGCCACGTTGTTTGGGGAGCTAATACAACAAACGGTTTGCCGTGCGATATATCGTGCTGTTCTAGCAGGTTATTAACAGCGGCGGCATCGCTAGCCGTATATCCTATGATCATTTGTTTGTTCATTGACGATGGAAGGTCCATAGCTTCCAGCATACATAGGTACTTGTCTGTGCGGTGCGTAGGCAAGTCTCGGCCTAAATATATCTTGTAAAATCTTTTGTAGCAATCATCATCTGTCTCTTCCAGACCGATCGAGAGCGGTGCTCTTGCCCCAACCACGAGCAAAGGCCATTCATGGGCACTGAGCGTGAGAAAGACATCAAAGCGTCGCTGTCTTAGCTGGTGCGCCATTATTAACGCACTTGTCAGCCAGCGTAGGCCAAACCACCGGCGCGGAACATCTAACCATTTTTTCCAGCGGCTGGGGAGAAGGTCGCGCCAGTAGTTGCTATCCCAAATGATAACTTCATCAATATGAGGGTTAGCATCAACAGCCTCAACATTTGTATGCTCGACCAGCCAGGTGATAAACGCATTGGGGTACGCCTGTCGTAATGCACTAACCAGCGGAGTAGCCATTAGGATGTCACCTAAAGCCCCCTGTTTGACAATAATGATGCGTATAGACGCTTCATTTCGTGGTACAAGACAACGTTGAACAGAAATGTTTGTTGGCACGAGGGACGCAAGAAATTTCGGGTAAAGCATAATACTTCAGAGAGGTGGTCATTTAAATAATGAAACTGACGCTTCAAAGGTTACATTTTATGCATTATGTTTGACAAGTGGCAAGCCAATTCCTGCTATTTTGTTGAGCGCAACGAGAGTAAGATAGAAAAGTAACTTTACTGAAGACAAACAGACGCGCGGCCCACTCCCGAAGGAGCAGGCCGCGCGTTGTCGGGGGTGGTTCGCGGGTGGCTTAGACGAAGACGAAGCCCTTGTTGCCGAAGCCCTTCGCGCCGGAGACCGGGTTGATCTTGCCGTCGCCCGCCACGGTCGTGGCCTTCGAGACGACGCCGCCCTGGTTCAGAATCTGGTCGGGCGTGAGCGGGTCATCCTTGCCGCCGTTCGATCCGGGGTCGCCGTCAATGAGCGGCGCGGTCGCCAGCTTCGGATTCTCGTTCAGCAGCGGGCTGTTCAGGACGATGGCAACGGCGGTCGTGTGCCGCGCCTCGGTCCCCAGGATAGCCGCCGCGTAGGTCAGGTTGGCGCTGCCGGGGGTCAGGACGCCCGCGCCGCCGAGGTAGGCGGAGACGCCCGTCTGCTCCGCCGCGTAGACGAGCTGGACCGTCTGCAAGCGGGTCAGCGGCGTGACGCCGAAGTTGTTGGTGTCGGCGAAGCCGAAGTCGAACTTGGCTTTGGCATCCGTGACCCAGTTGTTGCCCAACGCAGCGGTCAGGAAGTCGCGGTGCTGGGCCTCGATCGTCGCGAACTCGGTGAGGTAGTTCACGTCGAGGCCGCTCACGCCCAGGCCGGTGATGTTCTGGCCGAACATGTCCGTGCCGCCCGTCGTCAGGCGCAGGATGGCCTGGCGGTAAAGCTCGGCTTCCAGCGTTTCCAGGGCCAGCGCGAAGTTCAGGACTTGAACGTCCGTGCTGCCGGTCGCGTTGTTCTTGGACGTGTTGGGGACCTGAAGAGCGCCCGTGGCAGGGGAGGCGCTGAAGTAAAGTGTCACCGGCGTTCCGGTCGTCGGGGCCGCCGAGGCGGACTTGGCGGCCAGCAGGCCGGCGGCGGCGATGCCCGCCGTGGCCAGCGCCGCGCCGCGCAGCGCGGTTTGCGTATCACTCATGGGTTAAAGACCTTTCTGAAAGTTTCCTAATTGTCGCAGTCACAGCCGGCACTACACCCCAACGAAGAAGGCCCTGACATCGCCCAGCACCTGCGTCGGCGTCTTGTAATACTCGAAGGTATTCGGGCTGGGATATGTCGGGGTGACCTTGTTGTCGGCTGACGTGGGCGCGCTGTAGCCGGGCTGCGGGCCGGTGTCGCGGCCGACGACGTAGTTGATGCCCGCCGAGTGACGCGCCTCGGTCGTGTAGATCGTGGAAGCGACCTGGACCAGCGCCGGGTTGGTCAGGTGGCCCGCCGCGCCCAGGTAGGCGCGGACGCCCTCCTCCTCGACGGTGCTGATCAGGTTCAGGATCGTGCCCAGGTCCGCGCCCGCCGACAGGCCGGTCGTGTAGCCCTTGGGGTTGGCCGGGACGGGCGTCCCGCCGAACGTGGGGATGGCGGCGCGCAGGAAGTCGCGGTGGGCCGCTTCGACGCTGGCGTACTGCTTCAGGTACAGGAAGCCGATGGGGGCCAGGGCCGGGTCCAGGCTGCCGTTGCTGACGGCCTGGGTGTAAGACGCGCCCCCGTCGGCGGGCAGCGGCGTCCCGACGTCCTTGCCGGCGGCGAGGTTGAGCGCCTGGCGGTACAGGTCCGCTTCCAGGGTTTCGAGCGTCAGGGCGTAATTGAGAACGACAAGGTTTTCGTTCTGGCCGGGGATGTTGGGGAAGTTGGCCTGGTCGGCGAAGGTGGTCAACCCGGTGCTGGTGCCGCCGGTGCCGAGGTTGCTGCCGCCGCTGTTGCTGCCGCCGCCGCCGCAGCCGGCAATGAGGGCTGCGGCAGCGGTGCCCAGCCCGGCCGCCGACATGCGGGCCAGGAAGGTGCGCCGGCTGACCGCGTCTTTGAGGAAATCAGGGGTTTCGACCATGATAGGAGGTCCTTTCTCAGGGCGATGCCTCGTTGGGCAAATCATTACGATCTTAGTATACACCTTCGGCAAGGGATTCTCCTACCTTTTCATATTAACGCTAGGTTAATAAGCGGCGGGTTTTGGCGATGCGTCTCGGGACGCCCCGCAGGTATACTCTTCTTATGGACACACAGCCCCCCGTTTCCCCCCCGCGGTTACCCGGCCCGGCCCTCCTGCTCGTCCGGCGCGACCCCCTCGCGGATCTGCGCCGCGAGCTGCCCCGACGAGCCGGTGATGGGCTCGA
>CAXTWM010000051.1:0-19701 GCA_964247915.1 uncultured Armatimonadales bacterium
CCCCCAATCCTGGGGGAGCCGGAACGCCCCGCCCCGCTCCCCTCTCGCCAGCGGCGGGTGGGGAAGGGGCCGAGCGGCGCATCGTCGCCGCCCTCCTCGCCTTTACCCTCCTTGTTTCCACCCTGCCGTATGCGCTGGGCTACTTCCTCGCGCCCGTGATGGGGCCGGGGGGCGGCTCCGCCTTCATCGGCACCCCCTACAACATTGACGACTACTGCAACTACCTGTCCTGGCTGCGGCAGATGGCGGACGGCCGGTTCTTCCTGCACAACATGTTCACGACGGACGCCCAGAACAACCTGGAGTTCAACGTCTTCTTCTGGGTGCTGGGCCGCGTCATGGCGCTCACCCACTGCTCGCCCCAAGCCGCCCTGCAAGGGGCGCGGCTGGTCGGCGGCGGGTTGCTGCTGTGGCTGGTGTACCGCTTCTACCGGCACTGCCTGCCGACGGACAGATACGCCCGGCTGACCGCCTTCGGCTTCGCGTGCCTTTCCAGCGGATTCGGGTGGGTGCAGTGGCACCACTGGCAGGACAAAAACCTGCCGGGCGGCCCCGTGGACGCCTGGCAGCCCGAGGCGTACACCTTCCTGAGCGTCTACACGTCGGCCCTGATGACCGTCAGCACCGTCTTCATCCTGGGCGCGCTGTACGCGCTGCTGCGGGGCGAGCAGACCGGCCAGTGGCGCTGCGCGGTTTGGGCGGGGCTGTGCGGAGGCATCCTGGGCAACATGCACTCGTATGACGTGCTGCACCTGTCGGCGGCCTGGGGCCTGTTCCTGGTGGTCTGGACCGTGCTGAGGCGCGGCAAGGGCGTGGCGATGAGCTGGGCGCGGGCGGTCGTCGCGCTTGCGCTGACGCTGCCGACGACGCTTTACATGTACTACGTCTTCAACGCCGAGGCGGTCTTCAAGGCGCGGGCGAACGTGCCCACATTGTCGCCCGCCGTCTGGCACTACTTCCTAGCGTATGGATTGGTCTTTTTGCTGGCCGTGCTGGCGGGGTGGCGGATGATAGGGAAAGCCCCCCCCGCCCCCAATTCTGGGGGAGCAGGAAAAGACGCGCCCATGGGTGCCCCTGCATCATCCCCTCTGGCACCCCCAGAATTGGGGGCGGGGGGGACTTTCCTCCCCCTCGTCTTCGCCGCCTGCTGGGCCGTCGGCGGCCTGCTGGTCTGCTACCTGCCGTTCGCCTTCCAGCGCAAGATGCTGATGGGCGAGCACATCCCGCTGTGCCTGCTGGCCGGAGTCGGCGCGGCCTGGCTGGCGCGTCGGTACGCGCCCCGCGCCCGAGCGCTGACGCTCGCGCTGCTCGTGCTGGCGTCCGCCCCCTCCAACGCCCTGTTCCTCGTCCGCGACGTGCGGCATCTGGAGACCGACCACAGCGAGACGCACCTGTTCCCGTTCCTGCCCGCCGATCTGATGGACGTGTACCGCTGGCTCCGGGCCGGCACGCCCGCTGACGCCGCCGTGGTCGGCCTGCCCGGACTCTGCACCTACCTGCCCGGCGAAGCGGGCCGCGTCGTCTGGGCCGGCCACTGGGCCGAGACGCCCCGCTACGGTCATAAGGACGCCGAGTTTGCCGATGCGTTCGACCGGCTCGCCCCGGAGGAGGCACGCCATCAGTTCCTGCTCGGCACGAAGGCGGCCTACCTCTTCTACCCCAACGTCATTTCCCCCACCGACGTGTTCAAGCGCCGCGACGGCCTGCATCATTGGGTGGAACTGACCAAGGCGCCGCCCCCGTACCTAACGCAAGTCTACCGGAACGGCACGTTCACGGTGTACCGGATACGGTAGGAACTCAGCCCCGGCGTGAGCGCTGGGGCTGGGTTGCATTTCCCGCCCCACTTGCGATATAATGACCTGATGACAATTGTAAGCGAACGGCCCGCACGGGGCCTTAATTCTATAGAACTGCCCGGCACGGGACGCGGCGGCTACACCGTCCTGACCTGGGGCTGCCAGATGAACGAGGACGACTCGGCGCAGATGGCCGCCATGTTGGAAGGGCAGGGGTACGCCCCCGCCGAGCGCATTGAAGACGCCTCGGTCATCCTGCTCAACACCTGTTCCGTGCGGGCCAAGCCGGAGCGCAAGGTCTATTCCAAGCTGGGCGAATTGCGCGAGCTGAAGGCGCAGAATCCCGATCTGGTGATCGGCGTCTGCGGCTGCATGGCCCAGAAAGAAGCGCCGGAGATACGCCGCCGCGCGCCCTATGTGGATTTGGTGGTCGGCACCGGGCAGATTGACCGCGTCCCCGCCCTGGTGGACCGGGTCCGGGCGGAGCGGACGGCGATCATCGCGACCGAGCTTCCCTCGCGCAAAGACCGAGGCGACAAGGGGACGCCGTTGCGCGTCGTGGGCGTGCCCCAGGGGACCGCGCCCAAGCTGAAGTCGTTCGTCTCCATCTCTTACGGCTGCGACAAGTTCTGCCAGTTCTGCATCGTCCCCCTCACGCGCGGCAAGGAGCGATCCCGGCCCGCCGACGACATCGTGCTGGAAGTGGAGCGGCTGGCCTCGCTCGGCACCAAGCAGGTGACGCTGCTGGGGCAGACCGTCAACTCCTACGGCAAGTTCCTGGACGAGCCGTGCTCGTTCGCGGAATTGCTCACCCGCCTGAACGCGATTGAGGGCATCGAGCGGATACGGTACACGTCGCCGTACCCCAAGGACTTCCACCAGGACGTCATCGACGCGATTGCTAATCTGCCCAAAGTCTGCGAGCAGGTGCATATGCCCGTCCAGGTCGGCGACGACGTTTTGCTCCAACGGATGCACCGGGGCTACACGCTGGACCAGTACAAAGACATCGTGGCCCGCCTGCGTCAAGCCGTCCCCGATGTCGGCTTAACGACGGACCTCATGCTGGGCTTCCCCGGCGAGACGCACGAACAGTTTGAAAACACGCTGCGGTTCG
Organism: uncultured Armatimonadales bacterium; assembly: GCA_964247915.1. GTDB lineage: Bacteria > Armatimonadota > Armatimonadia > Armatimonadales > Capsulimonadaceae > JANXMY01. The sequence goes on from CAXTWM010000051.1 coordinate 2,917, forward strand.
TGGCCGAGACGCGCTACGACGCCGCCTTCATGTTCGCCTACTCGCCGCGCGAGGGGACGAAAGCCGCCGTCCTGGACGACCAGATTCCCGAAGCCGTGAAGCTGGCGCGGTTGAACGAGTTGATCGAACTGCAAAATCGAATTACGCTGGAAGTGAACGCGGAGCAAGTGGGGAACGTCTACGAGGTGCTAGTCGAGCGGCGCAGCCCCAAAGATGCAGGGAAGTGGACCGGGCTGAACCGGCAGGGCAAGACAATCAATTTCCCCGCGTCGCGGGACCTGGAAGGGCAACTGGTGCAGGTCAAGGCCGTCCAATCGCACCTGTGGGGCTTCACCGGCGAGATGCTGCCCGCCCGCACGGAGCGGGGGATCACGCTGGCGATGGCGGAGTAGGAAGGCCCCCCGCCCCCAATAATGGGGGTGTAGGAAGAGAACCCGTTGCCCCCTGCTCGTCTCTTTCTCCCCCATTATTGGGGGCTGGGGGGCCGTTAGGAATCATCCATGAGCAAAGCCAAAAAGATCGCGTCGTGGTCGTCTCTGACCGTCCTGTTCCTGCTGGCCTTCGGCGCGACCGCCCTGCTCCGCACCTACGGCAAGATGATTCATGCGGGCGGCGGTCTCCCGGGCCTCCGGCGGACCGTCCGCGGCATCGGCGAGACGCTCAACCCCAAAGAAGGCTTCCCCGGCCAGGACAAGCTCACCATCGTCTGCATGGGCATTGACGACAACTGGACGGACAGCGACGTCGTCTACACGGCCAACGCCCGCACGGACACCCTGTTCGTGCTGACGCTCGACCTCAAAAACAAAAAGGCGACGATGCTGTCCATCCCGCGCGACACCTACGCCCACATCGTCGGCACCAAGAACGACTGGCACTTCAAGATCAACGCCGCCTACACGACCGGCGGGCCGCTCCGCACGGTCGCCACCGTCAACGAGTTCCTGGGCACCAATGCCAATCACTACATGGTGCTCAACATTGACGCCACCAAGAAGATGGTGGACGCCATCGGCGGCGTGGACGTCAACGTCGAGCACGAGATGCACTACCACGACAAGTGGGGGCACCTGAGCATTGACCTGCTTCCCGGACAGCACCACCTGATGGGCGACGACGCGGTCGGCTTCGCGCGCTACCGCCACCCGGACGCCGGCAAAAAGGTGACGCCCGAGGACGGCGACGAGCGGCGCATGTACCGCCAGCACCTCCTGCTGCGCGCGATGGTGGACCGGGGCAAGACCTTCGCCAATGTCGCCCAGGCCCCGCATCTGGTGGACGTGGCGATGGGGTCAATCCGCACCGACCTGACCCGGCAGCAGCTTTTTGACCTGGCCGCCATCTTCAAAGGCGTCCAGCAGGGCGACATCCGCACGGCTTCCCTTCCCGGCGACGATTTTCGGGGCGCGGACGGGGCGTGGCTGTACCGCATCAAGCCCGAGGTCGCCCGTGCCTACGCCGACTGGCTGGTCAAGGGCGATGAGACCGCCTCCCGCCGGCTGGTCACGGTGGTGGTCAAGAACGGCACCGGGACGCCCGGCCTGGCCCAACACGCGGTCGAGCAGCTAAAGCTGCTCGGCTACACCGACGTCCAGAACGGCGGCAACGCCGACCAGCCCCGCCTCCAGATGGCCGGCCTCAAAACCTCGGCCAAGCCGGAAATCGCCCGGACGGCCCTGCTCGACACGGGCGTCGCCGACCCGCACGCGCCCCAAGACATCGCGACCCTGCTGGGCGTGGCGTCCCCCGTGACCGCGCGCCGGCCCGTCAAGCCCAACAAGGTCGGCTGGACGCCGCCCCCCGCCGTGACGGTGACACTGGGCCAGGACTACGCCGCCGCCTACAAGACCGCCGTCGCCAGCGGCGCCCTCCCCCCGCCGGTCCGTCCGGGCGGCGCGGCCACGAGCGCGAATTAGCTTCTTCCGAGTCCGAGGAGGGCCGAGTGGAACCAACGCCGATCCGCGCGCTGATGATCGGGGCGCACCCAGACGACTGCGAGTTCCTGGCGGGCGGCTTGGCCGCCAAATACCGCGCGCAGGGGCACACTGTCAAGTTCGTGTCCGCGACCAACGGCAACGCCGGGCATCACCAGCTAGGCGGCGGGCCGCTGGCCCAGCGGCGTCGGGAGGAAGCGCGGCGCGTCACCGAATCCACCGGCATCGAGTACGAGATCCTGGACAACGATGACGGCCAGTTGGAGGCCGACCTCGCCACGCGCGCCCGGATCATCGGCCTGATCCGCGCCTTCCGGCCCGACCTGATCTTCACCCACCGGGTCAACGACTACCACCCCGACCACCGGCGCACGGGCATCTTGGTCCAGGACGCCTCCTACCTCATCCGCGTCCCCAACATCTGCCCCCTCGTCCCCCATTTGACCCACACCCCGGTCATCCTCTACATGCAGGACGGCTTCCAGAAGCCCCTCCCGTTGATTCCGGACGTCGTCGTCGCCATTGACGACGTGATGGAACAGAAGGCGCGGATGGTCCACTGCCACGAGTCGCAGTTCTACGAGTGGCTGCCCTGGATCGGCGGCTATGCCGACCAGGTACCCGACGGCGACGCCGCCCGCCTGGCCTGGCTGCGCGAGGGGCGGGAGCGGTACGATGGCGCGGTCGCCGACCGCTTCCGCGACCATCTCATCGCGCGCTACGGCGAGGGTCCGGGGCGGGCCGTGCGCTGCGCCGAGGCGTTCGAGGTGAGCGAGTACGGCCGCCCTCTCCCCCCGGACGAGATCGCCCGCTGGTTCCCGCTGTGAGGGGGGGCCGCCGTGTAGGGGTGAACCTTGTGTTCGCCCCATTCGCGTTTGTGGTGCCTCTCGCGTTTGTGGCGCCGCCGCTGGCTTGTCAACCGCCCCCAAAATCTGCTATAATTAGGAACAATTGCGAACGAGTGTACGATTAAATGGCTTTCTCACTTTCTAACCTCACTTCTACCAGTCTCACTCCGATGCTGCGGCAGTATTTCGACTTCAAGGCCGAGCGGCCCGACGTCATCCTGCTGATGCGGGTGGGGGACTTCTACGAGGCTTATGGGGAGGATGCCGAAACAATCGCGCGCGAGCTGGAGATCACGCTGACCGGGCGCGAGGACAAGCAGGCCGGGGCGCGTATTCCCATGGCGGGCGTCCCGCACCACGCGATGGAGCGGTACGTCGCCCGGCTCATCGGCAAGGGATACAAAGTCGCCGTCTGCGACCAGGTGGAGGACCCCAAGCAGGCCAAGGGCCTGGTCAAGCGCCGCGTCACGCGCGTGATGACGCCCGGCACGATCGTCGAGGACGCCATGCTCGACGCCAAGACCAACAACTACCTGGTCGCGGCGATCACGGGGGCGAAGGTGCCCTCGGGCGTGGGCGTGGTGGACGTGTCCACGGGCGAGTTCCTGGCGACGGAGATGCCCTGCGATGCGGGGCCGGAGAAGGTGGTGGAGGAGATCATGCGCCTCCAGCCCGCCGAGTGCCTGCTGCTGCCGGGCATGGAGGAGCTGGGCGATCAGATCAAGGCGGCGTCCAAGGCGACCGTGACGTTCCACCAGCCCGCCGAGACTCGCCGGTCGTCGCGTCAGACCCTGCTGGACCACTTTGGAACGCCTTCGCTGCGCGGCTACGGGGCCGAGCAAATGACGTCCGGCCTGGACGCCGCCGCGCTGCTTTTAGATTACGTCAAGCAGACGCAGCAGGGGGCGGCGACCCACATCCGCAGCCTGGCGACCTATTCGACCGAGAACTACATGGTGCTGGACGCCGCCGCCCGGCGCAACCTGGAACTGACGCACTCGCTGGCGGACGGGGCCAAGAGCAAGAGCCTGGTGTCCATTTTGGACCGCACCGTGACGCCGCTGGGCGGGCGTCTGTTACGCAAGTGGTTCGACCAGCCCCTCCTCGCCCTGGACAAGATCCACAACCGCCAGTCCGCCGTGGGGGAGTGCCACGCCGACGCTCTCCTGCGCGGCGACCTGCGGGACGCCCTGCGCCGGATCGCCGACCTGGAACGCCTGACCGCCCGCATCTGTTCGGGCGCGGCCAACGCCCGCGACCTCGTTTCGCTGAAACAGTCCCTCCAGGCACTGCCCGAGGTCGAGACCGCCCTGGCCCGCGCCCCCGAGGGCGGCGCATTGGCCCCCATGCGGGCGGTCGTCGCCGACGCCCCGCCGTCCCTGCTGGAACGGCTCGAATCCACCATCCAGCCCGAGCCGCCGATGCTGCTGCGCGAGGGCGGGCTGATCCGGGACGGCTACAGCGAGGAGCTGGACGCCCTGCGCGAACTTCGGTCCGGCGGCAAGGCGTTCATCGCGAAAATCGAGGAAACGGAGCGCGAACGGACCGGCATTAAAGGGCTGAAGGTCGGCTTCAACAACGTCTTCGGCTACTACATCGAGGTCAGCAAGGCCGGCGGCGGGGCCGCCATCCCCCCCGACTACCAGCGCAAGCAGACTACGGCAAACGCCGAGCGGTACATCACGCCCGCCCTGAAAGAATACGAGGCGCAGGTGCTCGGGGCCGAGGAAAAGATCTTCGAGCTGGAGTACCAGTTGTTCATCGGCGTCCGGGACGAGATCGCGGACAAGTACACGGGCCATATCCTAAAATTGGCGAAGACGCTGGCCCGGCTGGACGTGTTCGGGGGGCTGGCCGAGGTCGCCCTGGCGGGCCGGTTCGTCCGCCCCGAGGTCCACGCCGGGGACACACTGAGCATCACGGCGGGCCGCCACCCGGTCGTCGAGTCTTTGCAGTCGGGGACGCTGTTCGTCCCCAACGACACCTATCTCGACGGCGAGGCGGCCCGGCTGCACATCATCACGGGGCCGAACTCGGCGGGCAAGAGCACCTATCTCCGGCAGGTCGCCCTGATCGTCCTGCTGGCCCAGATCGGCTCGTTCGTCCCCGCCGACGCCGCCTCCCTCGGCCTCGTGGACCGCATCTTCACCCGAGTCGGCGCGCACGACGATCTGACGAGCGGGCAAAGCACGTTCATGGTGGAGATGAACGAGACGGCCAACATCCTGAACAACGCCACGCCCCGGTCGCTGGTCATCCTGGACGAAGTGGGGCGGGGGACCAGCACCTACGACGGCCTGGCCCTGGCCTGGGCCATCACCGAGTACCTGCACGCGGTCGGTGTCAAGACTCTGTTCGCCACCCACTATCACCACCTGAACGAACTCGAAAAGACGCTGGCGGGCGTCAAGAACTTCCGCGTGGCCGTCAAGGAGCAGGGCGACCACATCGTCTGGCTCCGCAAGATCATGCCCGGCGGCACGGACAAGAGCTACGGCATCCAGGTCGCCAAGCTGGCCGGCGTCCCCGACCCCGTCCTGCGCCGCGCCCGCGAGGTCCTGAAGACTCTGGAGTCTATGGGCAAGGGTGAGGGCGCTGTCGGCGGCGCGGACGCCGGGGAGCGCCTGTCTACGCAGACCCAGCGCCTCCAGGCCACGCTCTTTGAGGCCGAGCGCCATCCCGTCCTGGAAGAGCTGGAGGCGCTCGACCTGGGCACACTCTCGCCCATCGAATCCCTGACCAAGCTGTACGAATTGCAACGCAAGCTGACGGGCGGCTGAGTCTTGGTATAATCGCATCGAGTAGAGGAGCCTCCCGATGTTTCCGTGGCCTGTGGCAGGCCGCAGTTTTTGGACCGGCAGGGCGACGTGCTGCTGAACCCTCTGGTCATCGTGGAAGTTCTGTCGGGCACGACGGAAGCCCATGACCGGGGGGCGAAGTTCGCGCTCTATCAGCGCATCGAATCGCTGCAAGAGTACCTGCTGATCTCGCAGGACAAAGCGCGTGTCGAACGCTATGTCCGGCAGCCCCGTGGCCAGTGGCTCTACTCGCGGACGGATGGCTTAGAGGGGAAGATGTTTTTAGACGCCCTTGGCTGCCGCCTGCCGCTGGCGGAAGTTTACGCGCGGGAGCAGTTTGCCCCGATGCCGGAGGAAGTCAATCAAGGCGCGGAGTAGGCACGGGGGAATGACCATGCAGATACATCAGATGTCTCAGTTCGTGCTGGGGATGGTTGTGGCCGGTGGGGGGCTGTTTATCCTCTTTATCAGCCTTCACGAGTGTTGGAAGAGCAAGACCCTGCCACCCAAAGCACGTCAGCCCCTGGTATCGGCAACCATCTTTATTGCTCTGGGCGCGACTCACTTGTCTCGATCTTTTAATTGGCCCCACCAGGACTCCTACTGGACCAACCTAATTGAATGGGCGTCGCTGCCGGTTGTCCTCGTCGGTGTTGTTCTTCTAAACCTTCTCAAACGGACTGACAAAAAGGCGGAAGCCAATGTGGGTACAACGGTAGCAGGAGAACACACAGCATGACCGAGATCACCAAAGGCCCGTGGCAGGTGCAGGATGAACTCATCGAGCAGCCGTCCTGGGGCGGGCGGTACATCATTGACCTGAAGGGGCTGGCCGACGACCCGCAGTGGCAGGGCAAAAAGGTCGGGCAGTCGTATGAGATGGCGCGAGCGGCCAAGCTGATAGACCCCGAAGGCGGGGCGGTCCAGCCCCTGGCGGAGCTGATCGGGTCCGACCCGGCGGGCTTCCTCGGGCGGAAGGTCGTGGACCGGCACGGGCCGGATCTGTCGCTGCTGATCAAGCTGACGCAGGCTAAAGGCAACTCGTTCCAGGTCCACCTGCCGGAAGGAAAGTCATTGGGCCATTGGGTTCCCAAGCCCGAAGCCTGGTTCTATCTCGCGCCGGGCCTGTACACGTTCGGCCTGAAGGCGGGCACGGACTTCGAGGCGTACTCGCGCGTCCTGCACACCCTGGACGACGACATGGGCCGCCTGAGCCGTGAAGTCCAATCGGGCCGCTTCGGCGTGGAGGAAGCGCGGGCACAGGCGAAGCAGCGGATAGAGACGCTGGACCCGTTCGCGTATGTCAACCTGGTCGAAGCGCAGACGGACGACGTGATTGACCTGACGGCGGGCGGCATCCACCACTCGTGGGAGCAAGACGACGCGCGCTTCCCGGACGGCAATCTGGTCTACGAGGTGCAGCTCGACGTGCCCGACGACCAGTGCTCCATGCGCGGCTTCGACAAGGGGAAGTTCCTGGACGACGGCGGGCTGCGGCCCACTCATGTGGCGGACTACCTGGCGACCATCGAGCGCGACGCGGCCCACAACGAGCTGTCCCGGCACATCCGCAAGCCCGAAGTCGTGGAGGAAGGCGGGGGCGGCAAGACGGAGTCACTGTTCCGCACCCGGCATTTCAATACGGACCGGCTGACCGTCGCGGCGGGGTCATCCCTGCCGCAGTCCCTCGCCGACGGCTTCCACCACCTGTTCGTCCACGCCGGGACACCCACGGTCGGGGGGCGGACGCTGGCGCAGGGCCGCTCCTACGTCCTGCCGGCGCTGGTGGGCGAATACGCAATCGAGGCGGGCGACAAAGACGCCGTGCTCTTAAAGACGTACCTGCCGGTCTGACCCCGGCTCTGCGCTTGGCCCGGCCTTAAAGGGCCGGGCTACTCCCAGTGGAAGTGCCTCCGGTACTAAAGATACGCCCGCGTCCGCTTGTCTTCAGCCCCGAAGGGGCTTTTAATCCGAGTAGCCCGGCCCTTTAGGGCCGGGCAGCTTTGTGCTACAATATCTCATGCCCACCACCCAAACCCTGCTCGATCCCGCGTTCCTCAAGAAACTGGAAGCCCTCAGCCTCGTCTCCAAGCGCGTCTTCGCGGGGCAGACCAAGGGCGAGCGGCGTTCCACTAAGCGCGGGTCGTCCATCGAGTTCGCCGACTTCCGCGAGTATACGCTGGGCGACGACCTGCGCTATGTGGACTGGAAGGCGTATGGGCGGCTGGAAAAGCTGTTCCTGAAGCTGTTCGTGGAGGAGGAAGACCTGAGCATCCACCTCCTCCTCGACACCAGCCAGAGCATGGAGTTCGGCAGCCCCGTCACGAAGGCCGTCTACGCGCGCCGCCTGGCCGCCGCCCTGGGGTACATCGCGCTGTCCGAGTACGACCGCGTGCTGCTGGCCTCGTTCAGCGGCGGGTTGGGCGAGCTGATGCCGCCGATGCGCGGCAAGCCGGGCATCTTCCCCTTCTTCCAGTTCCTCGAGACCCGGCTGCCCACGGGCGGCGGGACGCGGTTCGGCGAATCGCTCCAGCAGTACGCGGCGCGGGCGAAGAACGTAGGCATCGTCGTGGTCGTTTCGGACTTCTTCGACGAGACGCACGTCCAGGGCATCAAGGCGCTGCTGTCGCGGCGGTTCCAGGTCGTCCTGCTGCACGTTCTGGACGAGGAAGAACTGCACCCGACGCTGACGGGCGATCTGCGGCTGGTGGACTCGGAGACGGGGGCGATCCGGGAGGTGAGCATCTCGCCGCACCTGCTGGCGCAGTACGACGCCCAGCTCCAGTCGTTCTGCGCGGGCTTGCAGGCGCTGGCGAGCCGCTACAACCTGGATTATGTGCGGGCCTCCACGGGCCTGCCGTTCGAGGACGTCGTCTTGAAGTCCCTGCGCGGCGGGGGGCTGGTCCGGTGACGCCGCGCCCCGCCGGACGCTCGTCCGGCGGGGCGCCGCGTTCGTCTAGCGCGGCCAGGGCATGGGACCCGTCCCGGAGCCTATGCCGAAGCCCATGCCGAAGTCCACGTTGACGCGGATGCGGGTGGCGGCGAGGACGCCGTCGTCGCCGGTCGTGCCGTTCGCCATGATCCGGTCGCCGGCTTTAATGTCGCCTACCTTCTCCGTCACGTTCCGGCTGACCTTCACGTCCGGGCCGACCTTCAGCGTGACCGCAACGCCGTCCGAGAGCGAGACCGTCAGCGGACTCAGGCCGGTGATCTTGCCGGACGCCTGCGCCCAGGCCGGCTGCGCCCCGCCCAAGCCGGGCCTGCCGCCGAGGCGTGTGCCGGTCTGGGGAAGGCTCATGTTCCCCCCCATCATGCTCCCCCCCGCCTGATCGGCGCTGTCGCCCGCCGTGATCTGCGAGGCGGTGATGCCGGTCGGCACGCCGCGCACTTGGATCGTGTCCCCGACCTTCAGGTCCCCTACCGTCCCCTCCCGCGTCGCCGTGATCTGCGTCGCGCCCGTCACCCGCACCGTCTGCGGCATGCCCCCGCCGAACATCGGGGTCAGGGTGACTGTCCCCGCCGCCGCATCCACGGCCGTCACCGTGCCGTTGGCGAACGGCAGCCGTCCCATCATCCCCATAGGGCCGCCGGCCACGTTGGGGCCGCCGTTCATCGGCATGGGCATCCCGGCGGGGCCGGCGGGCGGCACCATCGGGCCGCCCCCGAACTGCGCCCCCGCCGCCGTGGTCAGGGCCGTGCCGGCCAGGAGCGCGGCCAGGAGCGTCTTGCTGCTTCGTGTCATAACTGCTATTCCTCCGACTGTTATACGACGCCCCGGTGGGATTTGTTCGCGGGATTTGTTCGCCCCACGCGGGCCGTATCAGGTATAATGGCTGTTATGCATACGCGAGATCAGGAGACCGCCCGATGAAAGCGCTTCTTGCCAGCCCGCGCGGCTTCTGCGCCGGCGTGGACCGGGCCATTGATGTCGTCGAGGAGGCGCTGGAGATCTTCGGCGCCCCCGTCTATGTGCGCCACGAGATCGTCCACAACGAGCATGTCGTGGACCGGCTGCGCCGGCGGGGGGCCGTCTTCACGGACGACCTGGCGGACGTCCCCGAAGGCAGCGTGCTGATCTTCTCCGCCCACGGCGTCGCGCCCGCCGTGCGGACCGAGGCGACGGCGCGGGGCCTCCAAGTCATCGACGCCACCTGCCCCCTCGTCACCAAGATCCACCTGGAAGTGCATAAGTTTTTGCGGCGCGGCTACGGTATCTTCTACATCGGCCACAAAGGCCACGTCGAGACCGAAGGCACACTGGGCGAAGCGCCGGGCCACCTGCACCTCGTCACCGAAGTCTCCGAAGTCGCCGGTCTGCCCGAACCGCCCGAGGTGCGGCTGATCTACCTGACGCAGACGACGCTCTCCATTGACGAGACGGCGGACATCGTACAGGCCCTGCGCGCCCGCTTCCCGCGCCTGGAAGACCCGCCGACCGGCGACATCTGCTACGCCACCCAGAACCGGCAGGACGCCATCAAGGTCATCGCCCCGCGCTCCGACGTCGTGCTGGTCATCGGCTCGCAGACTAGTTCCAACACCAAGTCCTTGCGCCAGGTGGCCGAGACTCTGGGCGCGCGGGCCTACCTCATCGGCGGGCGCGAGGACATCACCGGCGACATGCTTGCGGGCGCCGAAACCGTCGGTGTCACCAGCGGGGCCAGCGCCCCCGAAGACCGCGTTCAGGGCGTCCTGGATGAACTCCGGGCGCGCGGCGTGTCCGCCGTGGAAGAAATCAAAATCCGCGACGAGGACGTCGCCTTCACCCCCCCCCGCGAGATGAAGCTGCTGCGGATGGCGGCAGCCGGGCGCTGAATGCCCCACCATGCAGGCCGTGGACGAGTGGGGGTACACTGCCGTCATGCCAACCGTGATGCGTATCGGCCGCTACCGCTTCTTTTTCTATAGCAACGAAAATCAGGAGCCGGCCCATATCCATATAAGCGCCGGTGAAGACGAGGCCAAGTTCTGGCTTGCGCCGGTCCTGCTGGCTTCAAATCATGGGTTCCGCACGCGCGAACTCAACGAAATAGAACGCTTGGTCACGGAGAACGCGGCTGAGTTTGTGGAGGCATGGGATGACTACTTTGGAGAGCCGTAGGAAAATAGAGCGCGGCTATGTCCCGCGCACAGCCCTGGCGCGCGCCGTCGAGTTTTCGGGGGAGGCGATGCAGGTCTTCCTGACGGACGGGCGCATCCTGAGCGTGCCCCTGCTGTGGTTCCCCCGGCTGTGGGCGGCAACCCCGGAGCAGCGCGCCCAGGTGGAGATCGGCGGCGGCGGCGTGGGCTTGCACTGGCCCGAAATAGACGAAGACCTATCGGTCGCCAACTTGATGGCCGGGGCCGACCGGCGATCCGCGTAGTGTCGGCGTGAAGTCACACCAAGGCTTGTTCAGCGGCTTTCGCCTTAGGAGGCTGCTCCTGCCCTTCCACGAAATGTGTGATTGCCCGCTTGCTTTTCCGAAAAGATTGTGATAAAATTGTGCGCGTGTTCGTTATGCCCCGCTTAAGTGATGTAATACTTGTTGTCAATGGTTCGTCTCTTATTGACTACGCAATTGTTCGCGTCTGAACACACGGAAGCTGTAAGCAACATTGTCGATTTCTACACCTCGCTTTGGGCAGGCACTTTGGGTAAGGGGGCATCATGGCACAGGTGAGTGGCACTACGCTCCTTATAGTGCTACTCAAAGGCATTTGGCTTGTGGTAAGTTGACACCAACAGCTAGAGATGTGCAGCTCCTTGGGAAATCATTGCCTGAACCTGTATGTTCCGTATGTTTAAGGGCCATTACTGACGATCGTCGGCTGCGGGCTAGAGCGCGGCAGAAAGTCATAACAGATGTCCAAACCTCGTCAGACGGCAGTGGGAACATAGGCTATTTTGCGCGTGAGGATGGGAAGTACGGCTCCTATCCCGGCTACGACACTATGGATGATGAATCGAAACCTTGATACAGTATTTCCAGGAGATGAACAAATGGATGATATAGTACAACTGACTGTTGACGCTGGAGCTTTAGGTCAGCAACAGATTTCCTTTAACCTAAAAGATTTGTTGCAGGCAGTCAGGGTAGAACATTTAATGACCAAGTGTTCCAAAAATCACAGCCAGTCAGAGATGGAGGATGTATCACTCGATTGCCCTGAGTGCCGAGGAACAGGCTATGTTCTGACGCCAGTAGGGGAAGTGTTCTCCTCTCTGATCAGAAGGCAACAGATTAGAGCGGCGAAAGAAAGTCTTTGGATGTCACAAGAAGAGGCCGCTTAACAGAGGCTTGTCGGCGTAAGCGTCTGTTGCATTCAGCGTTATCCATGCCTCGTGCTGTTCGAGTGCTGAGGTGGCAAATGTCCTGAGTAAGCGTCGCTACTGGGTTACTTGGGCTTTGCTGTTGTGCGTGCCTTTCAGGAAAAGAATATGAAGATCACATGGCTTTGTTGCATAAATCATAGCAGGTAAGCGTCAGGCATCCCCAGCGCCGTCATCCGGTTGAGTGCGCTGAGGCGCAGCAGAGTTTCCGTGTCCTGAGCCGCCTCGGTCCGGGCGCGCAGCGCACTGCCGAAGATCGTCTTCAGCCGGAACATCGCCGTCTCCGCCAGGCTGCGCCGGTGATAGCCACTCTCCTGCTTCCATCGGGCGCGGCCCACCGACCGGATGCGCCGCAGGTTCTCGTCACGGGCCAGTCGCTCCGCCTTGCTGTTGCCGTGCTGCCAGATCCGCGCCCCCGGCGCGGCGGGATGGCGGCTCTGGCCCCGCGCCCCGCGATCGCTTCGTAGCAGGTGCGCCGGTCGTAGCCGCCATCGGCAGACACCTGGCAGAGGGCTTGCTCCACCTGTTCCAGCAGGCTGGGGAGGACCTGCCCGTCGCTGACGCTGTTGGTGGTCGTGGCCGCCGCCCGGACATAGCCGGTCTGCTGGTCCACGGCCAGATGCACCTTGCGCCAGGTGCGCCGCTTGGAGACGCCGTGCTGACGCGCCTTCCACTCGCCGTCGCCGAAGACTTTCAGGCCCGTGCCGTCTATGACCAGGTGCAGCGGCTCCACCGGGGCAGGCGCGTCCAGAGCGACGGCAAGCCCCGCCTGCCTGCGGCTGAGGGTGCTGTAGCACGGGACGGCCACGTCTGTGCCGAGCAGGGCCACCAGTGAGCGGAGCAAGCCTTCGGTCGCCCGCAGGGGCAGGCGGTAGACCTCGCGCAGCCGCAGGGCGCAGGCGATGGCCTGGTCGGTGTAGAGGCGGGGCTTGCCGCGCTTGCCGGTGCGCTCCTGATTGCGCCAGTTTCGCAGCACTTCTTCGCCAAGCCACAGGGTAAGGCTTCCTCTTTGGACCAAGGCTGTGTTATAATCATGCCAGTTGCGGATGCGGTACTTGCGCTTCTTTTTGGGACGCGCGGGGCGCTTCTTCGGCTTTGGCGAGCCGCTGGAGCGTGACGTATTCTTGGGGTTCACACGCTAAGAACACGGCCCCCGCCGCATCTGCAACCACTACGCCCGATTTATGCAACAAAGCCAGATCACATTAGAAGATGACGAACTTCAGCAACAGGAATGGGAGATGCTTTATGAGCGCCTTATTCATCTGTTTGCCAACCTCGGAACGAATGATGCCTACGGCAACGGGCAGTATTACATCACTGAGGACAACAACGGCGGCTCTGAACAGCTAATCAAAATCTTTGAACTTTCTCTCGTTAATCCTTATCTTGTCGCTGAAATCCAAAGAGAAGTAGCTGACCTGGAGATGGACTGGGAAGTAAAACTGATGTTGGAAATGTTTGATCCAGAATACACAGGCAAAGGGGAAAGCCTGAGCATCTTCAAGAACCGGATCGCGGAGCATTGGGACAAGCAAAGAATCAAAAAGGAAATGAGCCACGCTTTTCTGTGGACTGATTGAACTGTGCGGCCTAAGAACGCGCTGCACTTGTCGTTGCCTCGACCTGAGCATCGGCATCAGGCCGTGCACACGTTGCGGTGGTCTTCGACGCTTGACCATAAGCGATGCATAAAAGTTTTGCAGGCCTCTCCGTTACCTGATAGTTGTTGGTTTATGGGTATGTGCTGGCATAGAATTAGCGGCTTACTATGAATGGCTATCAACCCGGTTCAAGCCCCGGCCCTACCATCTTCCTGGTCGCAGGCGTCCGCGCTTGCGGCCTATTATCGTTGTGGCCCAACCAGCTTTTGTGATTCGAATTGCTGTGCCCTACGCCCCCGGTGCTTCCACTTCTCAGACGCCTTTAAAAGATAATTCAATGCTGCTGGAAAACAAAGTGGCCCTCGTCACCGGCGCGGGGCGGGGGATTGGGGCGGTTGTCGCCCGGCGGTTTGCGGAGGAAGGGGCGAAGGTAGTCGTCCACTACCGCAATAGCCGCGCGCCGGCGGAGGCGCTGGCGCGGGAGATCGGCGGGGTGGCGCTCCAGGCGGACCTGACGGACGGGCTGGCGACGGAGGCGATGGTGGCGGATGCGCTGTCGCACTTCGGGCGGATTGACGTTCTGGTGAACAACGCGGCGTCGTTCGCGGCGGATTTGGACTTTGACCGGGCGACGTGGGACGACTTCCGGGCGGAGTTTGAGGGCGTGGTGGGGGCGACGGTCCACCCGACCAAGGCCGTGGTGCCGGTGATGAAGGAGCAGGGCGGGGGGCGCATCGTGAACTTCGTTGCCACATTGGTGCAGCGGCCCGCGCCGGAGTACGTCGTTCACACCACGGCCAAGAGCGCGCTGGTCGGCCTGACGCGGACTCTGGCGCGGGACCTGGGGCCGCACGGGATCACGGTCAACATGGTCTCGCCGGGGATGACGCTGACGGACTACTCGCAGGGCCTGCCGGACGACCTGAAGGCGCGCGTGGCGGGGCTGACGCCGCTGCGGCGGCTGGCGACGCCCGAGGACGTGGCGAACGTGGTCCTGTTTTATGCCTCGCCGCTGGCGGGCTTTGTGACGGGGGCGAACGTCGCCCCTGATGGCGGTCTGGCGGTTTACTGAGGAAGGCCACGGGGCTGAACCCCCGTGCTTTAGAAGTGCAAGCCCCCGCCTTCGCGGGCGAGGAAGTTACTGAAGTTGCCTCTTCTGCCCGCGCAGGCGGGGAGTTGCTCTTTTACAGCACGGGGGTTCAGCCCCGTGTGAGCAGCCCTAGACCGTGTGCGCGAGGGCGTACAGCCCGTACATCCCGCTGGAGAGCATCAGCGCCACCACCCCGTACAGGTCCCACTTCTGCGCCAGCCGCCGCCCCAGGCTGGCCCGGCGGTTCGTCGGCGCGAGCGTGATCGTCTTCCCAACGGTGATCTCCGCGCTGATCGTGTTGTAGATGGCCTGCTGCATGGTCGTGTTCCCCGTGTTCCCATTCCGACTTCGTTGATGGGTCTATTATAGAGGAGAAAAGGCGGCCTGGCTGAACCGGATGTCACGCCCGGCGTGTGAACTTTGTCACAGGTCACGTTCCGGCGGACGACCGACGGGGTAGATAAAGGCATGAAGATCGCGTATTTTGACTGCTTTTCCGGGGTGAGCGGCGACATGACGCTGGGGGCGCTGCTGGCCTGCGGCGCGGACGAGGCCGAGTTCCGCGCGCGGCTCGGGGCGCTGGACGTGCCGGGCTATGAACTCTCGGTCCAGAGGGTCGCGCGCGAGGGCATCACGGCGACGGACGTGGACGTGCGGCTGTTGGAGTCGGAGCAGGGGCATGGGCGGCATTTGTCGGACATCGCCGCCATCCTGGAAGCCAGTTCGCTGCCGACCGCCGTGAAGCGGAACGCGCTGGCGGTGTTCACGCGGCTGGCGGACGCCGAGGCGAAGATTCACGGGACGAGCCGCGACGAGATCCATTTCCACGAGGTCGGGGCGGTGGACGCCATCGTGGACATCACGGGCGCGTGCCTGCTGCTGGACATGCTGGGCGTCGAGCGCGTCGTCACGTCGTCCATCCCCTGCGGCTACGGCACGATCAAGTGCCAGCACGGCATCATGCCGGTCCCCGCGCCCGCCACAATGGAGTTGCTGCAAGGCTTCCCCGTGCATTCGATGGACATCAAGGGCGAGCTGGTGACGCCGACCGGGGCCGCCCTCCTGACGACTCTGTCCGACCCGCTGACGGCGGGCCGGATGCCCGCCATGCGCGTGTTGGGCAGCGGCTTCGGGGCGGGCAAAAAGCAGTTCAAACCGGACATGCCCAACCTCCTGCGCGTCATCCTCGGCGAGACGGAAGACGCCTCCGACCGGACGCCGCAGACCGTGGCCGTCCTGGAAACCAACCTGGACGACCAGAACCCCGAGGGCTTCGAGCTGGTGATGGAGCGGGCCTTCGCGGCGGGCGCATTGGATGTGTTTTTCGTGCCGATCAGCATGAAAAAGAACCGCCCCGCGACGCTGCTTTCCGTCCTCTGCCCGCCGGACAAGGCCGATGCCCTGGCCGCCCTGCTGTTCCGCGAGACCGGCACGTTCGGCATCCGCGTCCGCGAGCAGAGCCGCTACACCCTGACCCGCTCGTGGCGGACGGTCCAGACCGAGTTCGGCGACATCCGGCTCAAGGCGGGCGCCTGGCAGGGGGAAGAAGTTACGGTCGCCCCCGAGTACGAGGACTGCAAGCGCGCCGCCCTGTCCCACGGCGTCCCGCTGCGCCGGGTCTACGAAGCCGCGTTGCGGCAAAGATAAGCACGGCGGTTGCAGGCTGAGGGGCTGAACCCCCTCGCTGGGGGGCGCAGCGCCCAGTCCCCACCTGCGTGGGGACAAGATGAGGTGGGGACAAGGCAACCTGTCGTAACCCCTGACCTATGCCCTTACCCTCGGGCAGTGGGCCAGAGGCCCCGCAACGAGGGAGGTCAGTCCCTCGGACTTCTTGCGCCTGCCCGGTTTAAGAACAATGCCCTGTTGGTAAGTCGGCAACGGGCATTGCGGAGAAGACTCTGCTAGAACCAGGAGCGACGGCATGGCACACGACGAGCAAGACCCCTCACGACACAACCCCACCCCCGAACCACCTGACGCCGACGAACAGGTCGCCGCGTCCGAATTGAGCCGCCGGCAGTTTTTGCAGACGGCGGGCCTGCTCGGGGCCGGTCTGGCGCTCGGCGCGCGGGCGGGAGCACAGGCGGGGGGCAACAGCAGCGGCAGTGCGCCCGGAGGCGGGCCGCAGGGGGGGCAGATGTCCGGCAGCCAGGGAGGCGGGCAGCAAGGCGGCGGGCAGGGCGCACAGCCGACGCCGTCGG
>CAXTWM010000052.1:0-19634 GCA_964247915.1 uncultured Armatimonadales bacterium
TGTGGATGGGCACGTCGGCTACTACTGCGCCGGGCTGTGCGAGGGCGTGGACGTGCGGAGCTCGGGCGACGCGGGCTGGGGGCTGGCCGAGAACCTGATGGGCGGGCGGGTCCAGCTTTCCGGCTCGGCCGGCTCGGCGGCGGGCGCGACCATGCGCGGCGGGACCCTCGTCGTCGGCGGCCACGCCGGGGCGCGTTGCGGCGTGGCGATGAAGGGCGGGACCCTGGTCGTCGGCGGCGACGTGGGCTACATGTCCGGCTTCATGATGCAAAAGGGCGTCTTGATCGTCGGCGGCGACACGGGCGAGGCGCTGGGCGACTCGCTTTACGAGGGCCGGATCTATGTCCGGGGACGCATCGAGGCGCTGGGCAGCGACGCCGTGCGGGCCGACCTGACCGAGGGCGACATCGCCCTGCTGTCCGCCGCGTTTGCCGACGCGGGCATGGACGCCGTCCCCGCCGACTTCAAAAAGATCGTTTCGGGCAAGCGGCTGTACAACTTTGACAAGAAAGAAAAGGAGATCTGGAAGACCGCGCTTTAGCCCGCCTGTGACTGCCAGTGACGGCCCTCACCTTGTTTCCAGCCGACCCGCAATGATGCGGTGCCGGACGATGCACCATTTTCGTCGGCGCCTCCGGGCGCACAAGGAGAAACACCGTGAGCACTCTTCCTGGAGCCATTTCGGCCCCCGCGCCCGTCGCCCCGGCGGCTGACAACGCCCTGACGCGCGCCGTGACCTGGAAGTCCTCGTTCGTCATCTCGCTCGGCGGCTCGCTGCTGGTCGCGACGACGCTCGGCCCGATGGCCGCTGAGATCGGCCCGGCCTCCGTCTTCGTCTGGACGCTGATCGCGCTGATCGGCGTCTTCCAGTGCTTGATGATCGCCGAGATGGCGGGCATGTTCCCGAACAAGAGCGGCGGGACGGCGACCTACGCCCACGAGGCGTTCAAGAAGACCTCGCCGCTGTTCGGCGTGGCCTCCAACTGGGGCTACTGGCTGGCCTGGATTCCGGTCATCCCCGTCAACATGATCCTGGTCGCCGGCTACATGAAGGCGACCTTTCTGCCGCACGGGAACGTCGTCGGGATCGCCATCGGGCTGACCCTGCTGCTGTACTTCCTGAACTACTTCGGGCTGAAGCCGGGCGTCTGGTCGTCGTTCGTCATGGCGGTCTGCTCCCTGGTGCCTTTGTGCGTCATCGCCTTCTCGCCGATCTTCCGGCCCGGCCTGTTCCACCCGCACTACGTCTTCCCCATCGCGCCGCTGCACGGGTCGTGGCACTCCGGCGCGTCGTGGATGACCATGATCAAGTGGATGTTCGTCGCGGCCTGGTCGGCCTACGCCTTTGAGTCCGGGACGACGATCATCGCCGAGCTGAAGGACCCGAAGAGCGACGCGCCCAAGGCGATCAAGGCGGCGTCCGCCGTCGGCATGTTCGCCTACGGCCTGGTACCGTTCATGCTGATGGCGATCATCGGGACGGACGCCATCACGAAAGACCCCATCGTCGCGTTCCTGCCCGCCGCAGAAGCGATCTTTGGGCACGTCGGCGCGACGGTCGTGGCTTTGATGCTGATCGCCGCCCTGCTGCTGGGCGTGCAGACGACGATCATCGGCTCCACGCGCTGCGTCTATGAGATGAGCCGGGACGGGCTGATCATCAAGCAGTTCGGCAACATCAACAAGTTCGGCGTCCCGGTCGGCTCCATGTACCTGGACTGTGCCGTCACCATCGGCCTGCTGCTGATTTTCAAGGACAACATCGTCAACCTGATCGCGTCCTCGAACGTCGGCTACATGATCGTCTGGATACTGCTGCCCATCGCGTTCATCCTGCTGCGCCGGAACCAGCCGGAGGCGGAGCGCCCCTACAGGCTGCCGGACTTCTTCGTGCCGGTCGCGGTCGCCATCGCGCTGTTTAACACCTTCATCTCGCTCGTGGGCGGCCCGCAGCTCGGCGCGACGGTGATGTGGACGGGGATCATCATCATGCTGGCCGTGCTGCCGTTCTACTTCTACCGCCGTCTGGTGCAGGACAAGCGCCCGCAGATCGTGTTCTCCGGCGGCGGGGAACACCTCCCTGAGCTTCAGGAAGGCCAGGACGATCTGGGCGGGCGTCGCGAGGTCATCCACGGCGACTGAACGGGACGGGTGAGACGAGACCATGCTGCGTTATTTTCCGTTCGAGCAGGATGAATACGACATGCCCATGAACGCCCGTGCGGGCGTCGGGCCGCTGATCGAGGTGGACGAGGGCGAGTACGCGAAAGAACTCGCCCTCAAAGACCAGATACTGGCCTCGGACCGTCGGTACTACTTCCAGTGCCCGCCCGAGGCGGAGCCGCTGGCCTGGGAGGCGATCGTCCTGCTTCTGCCGGACATGGCGCAGCACGCGCCGCAGCATTTCGCCCTTGCGCTTGACGGCGACCGGTGGACCTGGACTAACCGGCTGCTGGGCACGACGACCGAATTCACGCTGGGTGACCCGGCCACCCTACCCCTGCCGCCCCTGGACTGGATGGGCCGACAGGTGCAGGAAGACCTGATCCTGATGGCTGAAACGCCCGACGGCGACACGGTCTGCGCGGGCGGGCACCTGTGCTTCGCGGCCTCGTGGTGCCTCGACGACAAGATGGGGCGGAACTTTCTGCGTATCCACGAGGACATCCCGCAGTTTTTAGAGCGCATCGGGCGGCCCGCGAACCTGATGATGCAGCGTCTCAAAGCGGGGCGTCCGACGGGGCGGGTCAACTGGACGGTGTCCAGCACGGACCGGCTGAACCTGGCCCCCGCCGTCGCCCACGAGTGGGTGATTTCCCGGCGCGGCATCACGGCGGACAACGCCGGGGACCGCTGCTTCCTGCGGATCGAGCGGCAGGTCTTCGCGCGGCTCCCGCAGACGCGCGGCATCCTGTTCACGATCCGCACCTACCGCAACCCGGTCTCCGAGGTCGTGGAAGACCCGGACCGGCTGCGGCGCTTCACCGCCGTGGTGAAAGGCATTCCGCGCGCCACGCGCGAGTACAAGGGCATGGCGTCGTTCGCTGACGCCCTGGTGGATTATTTGGAGTCGCGCAGCCGCCGCCTCGCTGGCGCACCCGCCAGCACCGTTCCCGGCCAGCGCGAGGAGCGGCCCGTGGAACACAAAAGGGAGCCGATCATGGGAAACATCGCGTATTCGTCCGTCCACACTTCCCTCTGGGAGCCGATGCCGATTGACACGCCGGACCTGCTGGAAGGCGACCCTATCCCGCGCGTCCACTGGCTGAAAAAGAACGAGAAGGGCGACCCGACCTATCTCACGGGCCTGTGGCACGTCCAGCCCGCCAAGTTCCGCTGGCTGTTCTTCGGCAACGAGACCTTTCACGTCTTGGAAGGCCGCGCGACGATCACCACTGACGACGGCACTTCGGTCGAGGTGAAGCCCGGCGACATCATTTCCTTCCCCATGGACACGCCCTCCGTGTGGGAAGTCCACGAGCCGCTGAAGAAATTTTTCGTGATTTCGCTGTAGACTTCCCTCGGAATGAATTCCGGGACAGCAAGGAGACAACTCACTATGTCCGCCACCGAAGGCTCCGTTGTTTCGCTCTGGCGCTACCCCGTCAAGTCCATGCAGGGCGAGGAGATCAACGCCTCGTTCGTCACCGAGCGCGGCCTGTTCGGCGACCGCGCCTATGCGCTGATGGACGCCGAGGACGGCAAAACCGTCACGGCCAAGAACCCGAAGAAGTGGCCGGCCATGTTCCGGTTCCGCGCGGCCTTCACGGAACCGGCGGCCGGCACGGAAACTGTCCCGCCGGTGCGGATTACCCTCCCGGACGGCGAAACGCTGACCAGCGAGCAGCCGGATCTGAACCAGGCGCTGTCCCGAACCCTCGGCCGGGCCGTCGTGTTCGCCAGCCAGCCGCCCCAGCAGCCGCACCTGGACGAATACTGGCCGGACGAGGCGGACGTGCCCGGCCTGCCGCACTCGGACGACGTGACGGATGAGAACACACTGGAAAACACGTTCTTTGACCTCGCCATCCTCCACCTGCTGACCACGGCGACCATCAACACCCTCCGGGCGGCCTACCCGGCGGGCCGGTTTGAGGCGCGGCGTTTCCGCCCGAACATCGTGGTGGACGCCGGGGCGGAGGGCTTCGTGGAGAACGACTGGATCGGCAAGACGCTCGCCATCGGCGACGAGGTGAGGCTCAGTATCACCGGCCCCTGCCCGCGCTGCGTGATGACCACGCTGCCGCAGGCCGACCTGCCCCGCGACCCCGGCATCCTGCGGACGGCGGTCCAGCGGAACGGCGCCCATGTCGGCGTCTATGCCAGCGTCCTCCAGGGCGGCACCATTCGGCAGGGTGACGCGATCCGCGTCCTATGACACCCGCATCGGGGACACCCGTTCTCTGGGAATGGCTGACGTGGGAAGAGGTTGGCGCCCTGCGCCGGTCCGGCATGGACATGGCGATCCTGCCCGTGGGCAGCACGGAGCAGCACGGGCCGCATTTGACCCTCAATGTGGACACGGTGAGCGCCCAGACGGTGGCCTGGGGCGTGTCGGCGCAGACCGGTGTTCCCGTTTTGCCCGCCCTGCCCTACGGGGCGGCCTGGGGGCACACGGCGCACTGGCCCGGCACGCTGTCCTTGTCGCCCGCAACCGTGACCGATACCGTCGTGGAAATCGGCGAATGGCTGCTCCAGGCGTCGGGCTTGACCCGGCTTCTGATTTTGAACGGCCATGTGACTAATTTCGCGCCCCTGCGCGTCGCGCTGGAAACGCTGCGCTTCCGGCACCCGGAAATGCGGGTCGCGCTGCGCGGGCTGTGGGAGATTTCGCCGCGCGTGGCGGCCCTTTATACCGAGGACGCCCAGGACTGGCACGCCAACGCCGCCGAAACTAGCCTGATGCTGGCCCGCCACCCACAGGGAGTCCGCCCGGAGAAGATCGCCGACGCCCCCGACCGCACGGGCGGCCTGTTCTTTTCGTACCCCGTCCCGCGCACGAGTGAGAACGGCGCGACCGGGCTGCCGACGCGGGCGACGGCGGCACAGGGCGAAACACTGCTGGCCTGGGCGGTGGAAGGTCTTTCCGCCCAGGTACGGGCCGCGCTGACCGAGGAGCCGCCCTTTCCCGATGTTTTAGGAGATGCTGAATGACGAAGGTGATGAAGTATTCGGATGAGCAAATTGAGGCCAAGGCGCGCGAGCTGAAGTCGCAGGGGGTGCGCTATATCCTGGGCGCCTATGTGGACATCCACGGCGTCCCCAAGGCCAAGTGTGTGCCGCTCGCGCATTTCGCCGACATGGCGCGCGGGTCCGAATTGTTCACCGGCTATGCGCTGGACGGCCTTGGGCAGCGGCCCAACGACGACGAGATCAGCAGCATCCCGGACCTGGACCGGGGTTTTCAGATCCCCTGGCAGCCGGAGATCGCCTGGTTCCCGTCCGACAATTATTTCCACGCCGAGCCGTATGCCCTCAGCACCCGCGTCGCCTTGCAGCGGGTTGCGGACCAGGCGAAAAGCCTGGGCTACACGTTCAACCTGGGCATCGAGGCGGAGATGTACCTGCTCAAGCTGGACGAGCAGGGCCAGCTGGTGGTCCCCAACGATAACGACAACCTGGTCAAGCCGTGCTATGACGTGCAGCGGTTCATGGAGGCGTTCCCCTTCCTGGACCGCATGACGACGCTGATCAACGAGCTGGGCTGGGATGTGTACTCGTTCGACCACGAGGACGGCCATTCGCAGTTTGAGTTTGATTTCGGGTATGCCGACGCCCTGACGTCCTGCGACCGCTACACGTTTTTCCGGTTCATGGCGAAAAAAGTGGCCGCCGACCTGGGGCTGGTGGCCGTCTTCATGCCCAAGCCCTTCGCCGACCTGACCGGCAACGGCGCGCACTTCAACATGAGCCTGGCCGATGCCGACACGGGCCGCAACCTGTTCGTGCCGGAGTCGCCGGACGACGACAAACACGGCTGCAAGCTGTCCGGTCTGGGCTACAGCTTCATCAGCGGCCTGATCAAGCACGGCCTGGGGAACGCCGCCGCGTTCAGCCCCACGGTGAACTCCTACAAGCGCCTGATCCGCAAAGGCAGCATGGCGTATTACTCCTGGGCGC
This sequence comes from uncultured Armatimonadales bacterium, assembly GCA_964247915.1. Taxonomy (GTDB): domain Bacteria; phylum Armatimonadota; class Armatimonadia; order Armatimonadales; family Capsulimonadaceae; genus JANXMY01. Next base: position 6,121 of record CAXTWM010000052.1, read on the forward strand.
CGGTCTTCAACTGCTACGGCGGCAACAACCGGTCCAACAACCTGCGCGTCCCCATGAGCGGCGGGCGGGTGGAATGCCGGGCGGCGGATTCGTCCTGCAACCCCTACCTCGCCGCCACCCTGGCCCTGGCCGCTGGGCTGGACGGCATCGCCGAGGGCAAAGACCCCGGCCCGCCGCACCACGAGAACATGTACGAGTATTCGGACGCCGAACTGACCGATAAGGGGATTTCGCTGCTGCCGCGCACGCTGGACGAGGCCGTGGACTTCTTCGCCGCCGACCCGTTCATCACCCAGACGCTCGGCGTGGAATTGCGCGACGAGTTCGTCCGCTACAAGCGCGAGGAGTGGTCCGAGTACCACCAGTCCATTTCGCAGTGGGAAGTGGACCGCTACGCGCGGTTCTTTTAAGCCGCTGACCGCTCTCAAAGGAGATGTTCTTATGCCCGCAGACGAAGCCACGCCGTCCCGCGTTTGGGACCCGGCCAGCATCGCCGACATCCAGGAAAAGGCCCGGCTGGGCCGGTATCGCATCCGCGCCTTTTCCACCATCCGCCAGCTCCCGACGCTGGAAGACCTGACGTTTCTGCCCGCCGGGCTGACCCGCGTGCCGCTGGAAGGCTACCGCGAGACGTGCGACACGGGCGTGACGCTGGGGACGCGGTTCGCCAAGAAGCCGCTGCGGCTCCAGACGCCCATCACCATCGCGGGCATGTCGTATGGCGCGCTGTCCCGCAACGCCAAAGAGGCGCTGGGCCTGGGCGCGACGCGGGCCGGCACGTCCACCTGCACCGGCGACGGCGGGATGCACCCCTCCGACCGCGAGTATTCCAAAACACTGGTCTACCAGTGCCTGCCGTCCCGCTACGGGTTCAACCCGCGCGACGTGCAGCGGGCGGACGCCATCGAGATCGTCGTCGGCCAGGGCGCGAAGCCGGGCACGGGCGGCCTGCTGCTCGGCCAGAAGGTTTCCCCGGAGATCGCCGGGATGCGCGACCTGCCGGACGGCGTGGACCAAAGATCGCCGTGCCGCCACCCCGACTGGATGGGGCCGGAGGACCTGGCGATCAAAATCGAAGAATTGCGCGAGGCGACGGATTGGGAGAAGCCGATCTACGTCAAGCTGGGCGCGGCCCGCGTTTATGAGGACGTCAAGCTGGCCGCCAAGGCAGGCGCGGACTGCGTCGTGGTAGACGGCATGGAGGGCGGCACGGCGGCCTCGCCGGACGTGCTGCTGGACCACACGGGCATCCCCACCCTGGGCGCGATCTGCGAGGCCGTTCGCGCCTTAGAAGACCTGAAGCTGCTCGGCGAAGTGCAGCTCATCGTCTGCGGCGGCATCAAAACAGGCGTGGACGCCGCCAAAGCCATCGCGCTGGGCGCGGACGCGGTCGCCATCGGCACGGCGGCCATCATCGCGCTGAACTGCAACGCGCCTTTGTGGGTGGAAGAATACAAGGCAATGGGCACACGGCCTGGCGCGTGCCACCACTGCCACACAGGCCGCTGCCCGGTCGGGGTCGCCACCCAGGACCCGGAACTGACCAAGCGGCTGCCCGTCGAAGAAGCCGCCGAGCGGGTCGAGAACTTCCTGCACGCCATGACCCTGGAACTCCAAATCATGGCGCGCGCCTGCGGCAAGTCCCGCGTGGGCAACCTGGACCGGGACGACCTGCGCGCCCTGACCTTGGAATCAGCCCTGATCACGGGCCTGCCGCTGGCCGGGACGCGCCGCCCGCTCCCGCTGGACTTGTGGGGCGAAGGGGGGCACTGACCATGCCGGACACGACGACGGACGTTCTGGTGGTCGGCGGCGGTCTGATGGGCTGCTCCACAGCTTACCATCTGGCCCGGCAGGGCGTCCAAACGACTCTGGTGGAGCGCCGGGCGCAGCCGGGGCAGGAAACGACGGGCCGATCGGGCGCGATCATCCGGGCGCATTACGGCGTGCCGGAACTGGTGACTCTGGCCCTGGAAGCGAACCGGCGCTACGCGCGCTTTGACGACGAGGTGGGCCTGCCCTGCGGCTTCGTCCCGTCCGGCTACTCCGTCCTGGTGGATGGGGCCGATGCGGCGAACCTGCGCGGGGCGGTCGCCATGCACCAGGCGCGCGGCGTCAACGTCTCGCTGATCTCGCCTGAGGAACTCAAAAGCATTGTCCCCGCCGTCAATGCCGAAGACGCCGCGCTGGTCGCCTGGGAACCCGAGGGCGGCTATGCCAGCCCCGCGCTGACGGTGGCCGCCTACGCAACACGGGCGTCTGAGGGGGGCGCGGACCTGCGCTTCGACTGCCCCGTGACCGCCGCCGCGCGGGACGGGGCGGGATGGCGCGTGACGCTGGGGGACGGCACGGCGGTTTCGGCGGGGCAGGTCGTGCTTTGCACCGGCAACTGGTCGCGGCCCGTCGGGGCGCTGTTCGGCCTGGACCTGCCGGTCACCCCGCTCCGGGCGCAGATCGTCGTGCTGGAGCGGCCCGCGTCGTTCGCGGGCGTCTTCCCGGTCGTCTCGGACCTCATCAACCTGGCCTACTTCCGGGCGGACGGCGGAAGCGGGATGTGGGTCGGCTCGTCCGACAACGCGGACTTGCAGGAGAGCCTGCCGCAGCCGGACGGCTACGATGAGGGGACGGGCGCGCAGGCGGTTGGCGACGCCCGCCGCAAGGCGTCCCTGCGCTTTGAGGGCATGGATGCCGGAGACAAGGGCGGCGTCCAGCGCGCCTTTTCGGGGCTGTATGAGACGACGCCGGACTGGCAGCCGGTCATGGACTCGTTCGGGGCGGGCCTCCACGCCGCCGTCGGCTTTTCCGGGCACGGCTTCAAGCTGGCCCCCGTGGTCGGCGAGGCGATGTCCGCCCGCGCCCTGGGCCGGCCCGACCCGTTCGACATTTCCCTGTTCCGGCTGTCGCGCTTCTCCGAAGGGCAGCCGATCCGTTCGCAACACCCGTATCAGCGGGCCAAGTTTTTGCGGTAACAGTTGCTCTGTGAGGCGAGGGATTTTCAATCCCTCGTCGTTACCCCCCCGCTACCCGTCAGCGACGACGGTCTCAATCTTGTCACTCATAATCTGAGGAGGCCGATCCGATGTTCAACCTTGCCGAAACGCAGAAACTTTTCGCCGACAAAGGCATCAAATTCTTCCTGATGTCGTTCGTGGATATGCACGGCGCCCCGCGAGCCAAGCTCGTCCCCGCCGAATGTCTGGCTGATGTGATGGAGGGAGCGGCGGGCTTCGCGGGATTTGCCGTGGACGGTCTGGGCCAGGGGCCGCACGACCCCGACCTGTCCTGCGTCCCCCAGGCCGATTCGACCGTCTTCCCGCTGCCGTGGAAGCCCGGCGTCGCCTGGATCGCCGGCAACCTCCAGAGCGACGGCGGCGACTGGCGCTTCTGCCCGCGCACCATCCTCAGCCGCGCCCTGGCCGACGCCCGCGCCAAAGGATTCGCCTTCAAGACGGGCGTCGAACCCGAGTTCTTCCTGGTCGAGAAGCAGGCCGGGGGCGGGCTGGGCGTGGCCGACGCTGCCGACACGCTCGCCAAACCTTGCTACGGGCAGTCATCCCTGCTGCGGAACGCCGACTTCCTGATGACGCTCATCACGCACCTCAACGAACTGGGATACGGAGTCTACCAGAACGACCACGAAGACGCCAACGGCCAGTTCGAGATCAACTGGCGCTTCGGCGACGCCCTGAAGACGGCGGACCAGGTCTCGTTCTTCAAGTTCATGGTCAAGGCGCTGGCCGAGGAGCGCGGGCTGTGCGCGACGTTTATGCCCAAGCCGTTCGCCGACCTGACCGGCAGCGGTGCCCACCACCACCTGTCGCTGTGGGACGCCGAAGGCAAAGACAACCTGTTCCTGGACAAGAGCGACCCGCGCGGGCTGTCGTCGCTGGCGCTCTCGTTCCTGGCCGGCGTCCTCGCCCACGCCCAGGGCCTGTGCGCCCTGACCGCCCCGTCCGTCAACTCGTACAAGCGCTTCGGCGCGCGCTCGCCCCGCTCGGGCGCGACCTGGGCGCCGGTCTTCATCGCCCACGGCGGCAACAACCGGACGCTGATGGTGCGCGTGCCCGCGCCGGGACGTATCGAGTACCGCACGGCGGACGGCTCGGCGAACCCATACCTGGCGGCGGCGGGCCTGCTGGCGGCGGGATTGGACGGCGTCGCGCGCGGGCTGACGCCGGGCGAGGCGCAGAACGACAACCTGTTCCTGCTGTCCCCCCGCGAGGCACGGGCGCGCGGCATCGAGCTGCTGCCGTCGGACCTGGGGGAAGCGCTGGACGCGCTGGAACAGGACGACGTGCTTTGCAGCGCTCTGGGCGCGGACTACGCGCCGCACTACCTGGAGGTGAAGCGGGTGGAGTGGGACGACTACACCGAGATGACCGCCAAAAGCGTCACTGCCTGGGAAGTCGGGCGCTACCTGAATCTGTAAGAGCCGGGAAGAAGGCGGAAGGTGTCATCATGGCGTTCGTCACCGTTTTGCAGCACCACGCAGGCGAGACCCTGGGGACCATCGAGGCCGCGCTCTCGGCGCGCAACGTCGAGCCGCGCGTGGTCGCCGGCTTCGCCGGGGAGCCGATCCCCCGGCAGTTTGGCGACGCGGCGGGGCTGATTATTTTAGGCGGCCCGATGGGCGTTTCCGAGGGAGACAAATACCCGTTCCTGCGCGACGAACTCCATTTGATTGAAGACGCCCTGGCCCGAGACGCCCCCATCCTCGGCGTCTGCCTCGGCGGCCAGCTTCTCGCGAACGCGCTGGGGGCCGCCGTCACCCAGGCGGCCCGTCCTGAGATCGGCTGGTATCCGCTGCACTTGACGGAAGCCGCCCGGCGCGACCGGCTCTGGGCCGACGCCCCCTCCCCCTGCATGGCGTTCCACTGGCACGGGGATGTGTTCGCCCTGCCACCGGGGGCAGTCGCGCTGGCCTCCTCCACCCCCACCCCCTGCCAAGCGTTCCGCTTCGGCGCGAACGCTTACGGGCTGCAATGCCACCTGGAAGTCACCGCGCCGCTGCTCGAAAGCTGGCTGTCTGCGTGGGGTGACGGACTGCCCGCCGCTGGTGTGACAGCGGGCGCGATCCGGGCACAGGCGCGGCAAGAACTGCCCCGCCTCCGGCATCTCGCAGAGTCCCTTTTCGGGACATGGGCCGACTTGCTCACGCCCTAACTTGCTCACGCCCTAACTTGCTCACACATTGACACGTCGTTTCCCCATTCCCGAGAGAGCTATCCCATAAGGGCACCGTCCGATGACGCTGCGAGCTTCAGTGTTTCTTTTTCTTCTCCGGCGTGACCGCAGCGCCTTCAACCCGGCGGTACAGCCAGACTCCGAAGGCCCGCGTCATCCGAGAGGCGATATGCCCGGTCCAGCGGAGCGTACCGAACAGGGCACCGCGAAGACGCGCCCCGGCCGCCACGGGTAGGAGCCAGGAAAGGAGCAGCAGTGCCAGGAGCCATGTCAGCGCCCGCACCAGCTCGCGCACGACGGCGCAGGGGCAGATGTTCAGCAGGTGGATCAGTGCCCACCAGGCCACGGCCCAGAGGCTGCGGGCGAGGCCGCCCGCGTGGCGGGCGATGAGGCTGATCAGCAGGAGGACGGCACCCCAGGCGATCAGCCGGCTCAACCACCCCATGGACAGGAACAGGGTGGACTCGGTCAGCTCCTGTTTGCCGCACCGGACGCAGAACCGTGAACCTGCGGGGCTGAGGTGGTGCCGGGGACAGAGCCGCCCGCCGAACGAACGGCCGCATCGCCCGCACAGGAGCGAGTCCGCCGGTGAGACAAAGCGGCAGGACAGACAGAGGCGCATCTCAAGTTGTTTCCCGTCAAGTTATTTCCGCTTATTTCCGCCGCGGTCGGTTTCCGCACATCAGGTCGAAGATATCAAATCAGACACACCAGAAGATCAGACACATCAGATCAGTCCCAGCGCGTCCGCCGTGAACGGCGCCCGCCAGATCGGGGCCAGGAGGCCCGACCGGTCTATGGCCTCGAAGGTGGTGAACCAGAACAACCCATTGGCTTCCTGCTCCGCCAGTGCCCGCAGGTTGTCCAGGCGCTTCTGGCCGGTCGTCACCACCAGGGTGTGGAAGTCCGGCCAGCCGAACACGTCGGCGAACAGCCCGCCCCCGAGGAAATGGGCGTGTGTCCGCAGCTTTCGGGCGAACTGCCGGCTGTTGGTGTGGCCCCGGTCCACCTCCAGGAAGAGGTTCCGGGCGGCGGGGGAGGCTCCGCGGGTCAGGCGCAGGAAGGCGTCCGGCTGGAACACTTCCTTGCGCCACCGCCCCGTGCCGGCGCCGGCGGAGCCGTCCGCGCGCCGCACCTCGTACCCGTGGCGGCAGAAGCGCTCCGGCAGCCAGTGGTCCAGCCGGATGTGCGCGTGGACCGCCAGAGCGTTCTGCACGGCGATGTACACGTCGCCGATCGCCAGCGTGTGTTCCAGCAGAGAGAGGGCCGGGCGGCGGCACTGCGCCGCAATGTCGGCCTCGTCCGCGCGAAGCCCCGTCAGGTCCAGGTACTGCCTGATGAGGGGGAAGGCGGCTCGGCCCGCGCAATACAGGGCCTGGGAGCCGAAGGGGGCGGTGGGCAGGTAGGCACGGGACAGGTAGCCCCAGTCGAAGAGCTGCCGCAGGCGGGCGTTGCAGCGGGGGACGGAGGAGAAGAAGAGCGCCTGGATCTGCCCGCGCGTCATCGTCCGGTTCAGGAAGAGCGCCGTCAGCAGGGCCTCGTCGCGGGGGCCGAGCGCCAGACCGCCGACCGGCAGGGGGTGGAACCGGCTGCGCGGCCCGTCAATGCTCTTTGCCTTCTTTTTGATCGCTGCCCTTGTTCCCTTCTGGGTCTTCTCCGGCAGGCTGGGCTGGGTGAGGCCTGGTGAACCGTCCTCGAACGGAAGAGTGGCGGACTTCATAAACGGTCTCCTTTTTGTTGCCATCTCCCTGCATGTTGTTATTTCCCTGCTGAACGGGCGCGTTGCCCTTTTCAGGCGGCTCCGGCGCGGTTCCGGGCGGCCCGGCGTCTGAGCCAAGATGCGACCGGCTTCGCTCGGCCAGCTCGCGCTCGATCCCGGCCTTCGGCTGCCCCCAGCGCGTCAGCGCCGCGTCCCGCAGGGCCTGGGCGCGGGCGGGATCAGACCCCGGATCGCGGCTATAAGGGACGCGAATCCGCTTGGCGGGCTGCCCGCGCCGGACGAGATAGGCTTCGCCGATGCCCTGCGTCATCAGCGTCTGGCGGACCTCCTCCGGGGTGTGCGCGCCGACGATCTCGCGCGCCAGGTCGGCCGCGTCCCCGGCGCCCGTCTGGAAGTAGAGCTGCGTGTGGACGTTGTTGAGCAGCACCTGGCGCAGTGCGGCGGGCAACTGGCCCAGGTTCTGGTGGGACAGGCACAGCCCCAGCCCGAAGCGCCGCCCTTCGGCGACGATTTGCTGGAACTGCTCCGTCGCCGTTCCGTTCATCATCGTCTCGAACTCGTCCAGGTAGAGGTGGGCGGGGACGCGCTCCCCCTCCGGCTGGTCCACCCGCGCCATGATGGCGGTCTGGAGGGCGCTGACCAGCAGGCCCCCCGCCAGGTGCGCCGCCCCGTGCAGCCGGTCCACGGCGAGCGAGATGAGGATGATCTGGCCCGGCGCGCCGTCCAGCAGGGCGCGGAAGTCGAACGTCCGGCGCTGGCCGAAGGTGCGGCGCAGCTGCGGGAGAGCGAGCAGGGGCGTCACCTTGTTCAGAACCGGCAGCCGCCACCCCACCTGCTTGTCTTCGGAGAGCCGGCCGTAGCGGTCGAAGAACGCCCGGACGTGATCATCCGAGACGCCGGCCAGCACCCGGCGGCGGAAGGGCGCGTGGGTCAGGAGCGGCTCGATCTCCAGCAGCGACCAGCCCGTCTCGGCCAGGGCGATCAGGCAGTTCCGAAGCGTCTCTTCGAGCTGAACGCCCCACCCTTCCGCCTGCTGGCGCAGGACGCCGAGGACGTGGAAGGCCCGGCTGTGGGCGTTGCCCCCGCCCGCCGAAGGGTGGAGTGCCAGCGGGTTGAAGCCGACGACGTGTTCCTCCTGCCGCAGATCGAGCAGCAGCAGGCGCTCCGCCGTCTTCCCCAGGTCCGCTTCCGCGCAGGCGAGCCGGGTCAGGATGCGGTCGATCAGGTCCCCCCGCAGATCAAGGACGCAGAACGCGCGGCCGGCCCGGATGTCTGAATCAATGAGGCGCAGCAGCAGGTTGGTCTTGCCCGTCCCGGTCGCGCCCAGGACGTAGAGGTGGCGCAGCCGGGCCGCCGGGGAGAGGGCGACCACTTCCGGGGCGGCCGGGATGAGGTGTCCCAGGACCACATGATCCGTCGGCAGTTCTGGCTGCGGCGCCCCCGCCGGCGATGGTTGCCGTGGCCGCTGTACCGGGGCGCGGTTGGCCGCGTGCGTCAGCAGGTGTTCGATGATCTGGATAAGAGGCATAGGGGAAGGCCAGCGATAGGTAAGAGCCATGTCGAGGACGTTCCCGGTCGGGGCCGTCCCCATGTGAGCGAGGATGTTTACGAGGCGGGGCCGAGTTCCACCCGCGCGGCGCGCTCCTCCAGGCGGTTCGTCCGCCGCTCCCGCTTGCCGTACTTGGGGCGCCCCCCGTGACTGCCGGCGGCGTTCCCGCGCCGCCGGGCGGCGACGGCGACGGGGGAGGCGTGGCGTCCGCAGAAGTAGCTTGCCAGGGGCGGCAGGTGCAGTCGGAGGGCGGTTTTCATGGTGATGGTTTCCTTTTTCGGTCTCGCGGTCTTCTCATCACAACGAACGGCGCCGGTCACCTCTCGCCCCGGTTCCCCTTCTCGCGGCGGGTGCGCCGGGGCGGGCGATATCCGCCGAAGGCGCGCAGCAGCCGGCGGCCCCAGCCGCCGCCCACGCCCTCGCAGTCCCCCACCGCCTCCTCCCACATTACGTCGAACGTGAACTGCGCCCCGTGGAAGTTGTCCAGCGCGTCCTGGATGCGGTGCCGGGCCGGGGTGTCCATCTCCTCCCGCTCCGGCAGGCGCTGCCCCTCCAGGGCGGCGATCTTCGCATCGAAGGGGGCGGCCAGGGCGGCGATCCGGGCGGCCAGCGCGTCCCGCCGGCGCAACATCTCCCGCACGACCGAGAGCGCGTGTAGGGCCGTCTGAGCGACGGGATCGGCCCGGCGGGCGGTGTCCGCCTCCGTCCACTCCTGATCCTGCCGGGCGTGGAGCCGGTTCCTGACCTCCTCGCGCCGGCCGTCGAGGTAGCCCGCATCCCCAGCGCAGTAAAGGTAGGCCAGCGTCACCACCAGCGGGACGGTCCACGACACCAGATCGTCGAGCAGGGAGCGACCCGCGCTGTGTCCGGTTAAAGCCTGGGTGTCCGCCTGGAGCTGCATCAGGGCCAGCAGCCCCTGCCGCTCCATGACCACGTCCACGACCAGCACGAACAGGCTCCGCAGGAATGCCCCGGCCAGCATCACGCCCCACTTGGAGCGCGGGCAGCCCAGGTAGTAGTCCTGCCCCACCCGATACCACGCCCCGCGCACCGCCCACTTCGCCACGGTCGCCAGCCCGAAGCCCAGCACGGCGAAGGCCGCGCCCAGCCCCAGGTGCCGCGCCAGCGTGTCCGCCTCCAGGATGTGCGTGACGATCCCCAGGCTCAGACCCACCAGCGCGCCGACGATCCCGGTCAGCGCCCAGCCGAGCCACCCCGTCAGGTGGGCGTGGGCGTCTCCGTGCGGGCCGGGCAGCCCCAGCCGGGCGGCGATCACCTCCAGCGCCGTCCGCCCGTGCCGCAGGACGCAGCCCTCCGACGGGTCGTTCGGGTCGTATACGCCGCCCGCCCGCGCGACCTTCTCCGCCGCGTCCCCGTGCGCCTCGGCCAGCGCGCCGTCTTCCAGCGCCGTCAGTGCCTGTCGATCGGGCAGGGTCGCCGTGTCCCGCTCTCCTTCCAGCACCTTCTGCGCCGCCGTGATCTCGGCGTTGCGCCCGGCGGCGAAGGCGTTCCTTTCGTCCAGCCGCGCGCCTTCCTCTTCCAAGACGTGCCAGAACCGGCGCAGGGCGGGCCGCAGCTTGGCGTCGTAGAAGTGGTGCAGCGTGGACGCGCGGAGGGGGAGCCGGGCCGTGATGACGCGCATGCCGGGCGCCAGGGCGGTTTCTTCCAGCGGCACGTCCTCGACGGTCGGGATGGAGAAGACGCTGGACCAGCCCAGGCGGTTGCCCCACTTGTCCCGCAGGCGGGTCAGCCGGTCGTGCGGGGCGGGCGCGGGGGAGCCGGTGCCGGGCGTGCCGATACGGACGCCGCCTTCGGCAAGGGCCTGAGTGCCGTTGCCAGCCGTAGTGTTGCTCTGGGTGCCGTTGCTCTGGGTGCCGTTGGTGTGGATGGTCTGCATGGTCGTTTCTCCCTCTGGTCGGTCGTTGCTCGCTGCTGATCGGTCTTCTCACTCAGCCTTCTAATGCCGTCCGTCCCCGGATGCGTGTCATGGCACAGCAATTCATGGGACTGCCGATGCCACGCGATCCAGCGTCATCTCCGTCGGGCTGCACAGGTGGAACCGTTCGCCGAGCGGCGCGAACTCGCCGCGCAGGGCCGCCCAATTGCGCGGCTCGGCTCCGAATACCCAGACGCCGACCACATGGGGGTTTCGGGCCAGCCGGTGCGCCGCCGCCTCGATGGCGGAGGATGAGCGCACCGTCAGGTCGTCATTGTCGCCGTCGGAGAAGATCTCGATGACGACCGTGCCGGCGTCGCCCTCGGCCCGCCCCGCGACCGCCGTCCAGAAACGGGCGGGGAACGTGCCGCGCGTGCCGGACACCGAGGCGGCCTCACTGACAATAGTGCGCTGGAGCCGGTCGCCGCTCTCGGGCGCAGGGCCGTCGGAGAATTCGCGCGTGCTGCTGTCCAGGCGGTAGAGGGTCAGGGCGTCGTGGTCGGGGTCCAGCCGGAGCGCCTGCCGGGCGCAGAGGCTCGCCGACACTCCCAGATAGGGCCGCCAGGAGGAGGACGTGTCCAGCCCGGCGTACAGGTGGCAGGACTGCACGCGCACGGCACTGTTGACGGGGGCTGCCGGGTGTCCGCAGCCGGCCAGCAGCGCCAGCGCCACGATTCCCGTCGTGCCGATCTTCGCCGTGCCCGCCGCCGTTCTGGTGCTCATCGTCTTCATGTCGTCTTCTCCTTGTGCCATTTTGTTGACCGTTGCGGCCTGGGAATGCTGCTACCAGAGCAGTTGTCGCAAATCGGCCCACTCCGGGTTGGCTTCCAGACACTCCGAGATCATCCGGTGCAGCTCCAGCCGCAGCAGTTGCTCCTGCATCACGCGAAGCAGCCCCGGCGTCACCCGCATCAGGCTGCCGTGGATGAGGCGCGGCCCCCCGTCCGTCCGGTCCGGCAACTGCGCCGCCCGTTCCGGCAGGCTCTCCAGCAGCGCATTAATCCGGGCGGCCAGCTCCAGGGCCGCCTCGTCTCCCTTACGCCGCAGGCCCGCCGACACCCGTACCGGGGCGAACTCGATCCGCTCCAAGAAGTTCGCCTCCTCCGGCCCGGTCGTGTTCCTGATCATCTTCCTTCCTCGTTCCTAATGGACGGCCCGGCGCGGGGTGCGCTTGAGGGCGTGGAACCCGTGCGGCTTGCGGTAGGCCGTCACCAGCGCCCCGTCGGCGACCACGACCGTGGTGCCGTAGAAGCGGCGGGCGTGGCGCTCGTCCAGCCAGGCGGGAAGGTCTTTGCGGCGCACATGGAAGACCGTCGCGCCCCGCCGATGCAGGCGCGTCCCCCAGCGCAGGGCGAACTCGATCTGCCAGTCCGGCAGGCTGCGCTCCTGCTGGCGCTGCACCCCATGTTCCGTGTGGCCCAACGTGGCGATGTCTGCGGGGGTGATCTTGGTCTGCATGGCGTTGGTTCTCCTCGGTCAGTGGGTGATGCTTCGGCGTGTGACGGATGCGTCAGGATAGGCTGCCGGTTGGTGGCCCGGTCCGGCTCCGGGGTTCTGGCTTAACAGCCCATGTGCGTCACCTCCCTTTCTCTACTTCGCCTTCTCGGCGACTGGACATTCCTGTAATCGCCCCCGGACCGCCTGCGCGTGACACGGCCCCCGGCTCGTCATGCCTGCCTTCCAGGAACGCGCGGACGCGCGGCAGGACCGGCTCGAAGTAGCGCTCGCCCCACTTCCGCAGGCTCCCCGGCGTGGCGTCCGCCTCGAACCGCTCGGCCAGCAGGAAGGCCACGTCGTCCCACTCCCGCCCGCTCTCGCGCCAGACGAAGGCCCAGGCGCGCTCGCGCGGCCAGCCCAGCCCTTCCAGGAAGCGGGCGATCGCACGGCCCGTTTCCCCGGCCAGCAGATCGTCGCCCAGCGTGTCGTACAGGCCGACGGGCGCCGCGCCCTCCCCGGCCAGCTCCAGCGGGAGGACGTCCGGGCGGCGGCCGTCCGCGCGGGCCTGGCGGTCCCGGTCGGCGTCGCGCCGCGCGTTCAGGACCCAGAACCGGCGCAGCAGGGCCTCGGCGAACTCGGCCTGCTCCTGGGGGGAGCGGCGCGTGCCGTCACGCCGGGCGCTGCCGGTCTTCCCGAGGAACCGGACGACGGCGACGATCATGGCCGAGCCGAACACGTCGCTGAGGCCCGCCCCCTGCCAGTCGCGCGCCAAGAGGTCGGCCACGCGGTACAGGCGGTCCACGGCCTGCGTCGGCAGAGCCTCAACTGACGCAGACGAAAACGAAGAAGCCGAAAACGAAGTCGTGGTGGAATGCATGGTCCGGGTCCTCCTGAACGTGTGTCAACCAATGCCGCTCCCGCATGAGCGCGGAAGTGACAGCGGGCATCCTCAGCGGATGCCGTTCGCCCCGAGGGGCGATCAATGGTTGAGCGGCGTCTTCCGGGGAAGACGCCCATTCAGGAGGCGAGCCGGGGAGGCTCACCGGAGGGGCAGGGCGCAAGGTCCCTGCCGGGAGCGACACGGGATGTGTCGCGGACGGTATTATACCGCAGAAAACAGCAATTCAAACGGTCAAACGGGCAGCGCCGAGAATTTATTTTCCTTAACGGCCTCATCCTGGGAAAAGCCCGCGCGGTCAGTGATCTATCGTCCTCCTACTCCTCTCATGCCCGCCCGCGCCCTGTGTGTGACACGCGGACGGACTTTCTTCAATCTTTCCGAAAAACTTTCCTGGACGACACTTCGCGCCGTCATTCCTCCACCGTCAAGCGCGTCTGCCCCAGGCCCAGCATGGTCTTGGCCCCCGTGCCGGTGAAGTCGGCGATGCCCGCCAGCGCCGCCGCCGCCCGCCGCGTTTCCGGGGGGACGTCCGCGCGCCATTCCAGGGCCATGTCGCCGACGAAGCCGCGCCACAGGCCGCCTTTGAGCGGGACCGCTTCGGTGTGGAGCTGGTAGCGCGTGATCTGCAAGCCGTCCAGCGTCAGCGCGTCCGCGCCCAGCGGCAGGGCGGGGGCCAGGGCCTCCCACGCCCGCCGCCAGCCCTCCCAGAGCCGGGCGGGGTCGGGCAGCAGGCGCATCTCGCCCTGATGGGAGAAAAAGGTGGGGGTTTCAAAACGCAGGTGCAGGC
>CAXTWM010000053.1:0-19519 GCA_964247915.1 uncultured Armatimonadales bacterium
CCTCGGAGGGGACGTCATCGGAGGGCCTCCGAGAGCCAGGCGGGCGGGGGCGGTTCCCGCTCCTGCTCGATCACCGCCGTCGTCCCCTCGGGGCCGGTCAGCAGGTACAGGTGGTCCGCCGTTTCCAGCATCATCTTCAGCCCGTGGCCCAGGCTGCCCGCCGTCGTGAAGCCGCGCGCGAGGGCGGCGCGCGGCAGGTTCTCCACGGCGATGCCCGTCCCCCGGTCCTCCACGCGCACCTGCACCGTCCCCGCGCCGCCCACGGACACGCGCGCGGTCCCGCCGCCCGCGTGGACGATGGCGTTCATGCCCGCCTCGCTGGCCGCCGTGATCAGGTCGAACTGGCGCACGTCCGAGTGGCCGGCCCCCTGCGCCGCGCCTTGCGCGCGGCGGCGCAGTTCCCACAGGCCCGCTTCCGGCGTCAGCGGAACCGGCCCGCCTACGGGCGTGAGCGGCGCGGGGAGCTGGGCCGAGGAGTTGGACAGCAGCAGCTTGCCCTCGGTGACGCTCGCCAGGATGTCCCGCAGGAACGCCTGCTGGCGCGCGCCCGCCGCGCGCCGCTCCCCCTCCATCTGCGCCCGCTCGCCCTCCATCTGCACCCGCTCCGTCACGTCCAGGGCCGTGATCAGGCGGGCGGGCCGCCCGCCGAAGTCCAGCGCGCCCGCCGCGATCTCCACCCACAGCCCCGTGCCGTCCCTGCGGACGTGCCGCCACGGGCCGTCCGTGCGGGTGCCGACGCGCGGCGCCCCGACCGAGGCGGCCAGGGCGGGCGCGTCTTCGGCGGGCCGGATGTCGGCCAGGGTCATCGCCAGGAACTCCTGGACCGAGTAGCCGTAAACGCGCACGGCGGCGGGATTGACGGCCAGAAAGGCCAGCGTCTCCAGGTCGTAGACCCACATCGGCTGCGGGTTGGCCTCGAAGAGCAGGCGGTACTCTTCCCGGCTCGTCCGCAGGGCCTCCTCCGCCCGGTCCTGCTCCGTCACGTCCCGAACCACGACGGCGACGCCCATGACCTCGGCGTCGCTGCGAACCGGGTAGTAGGAGGCCAGGACACGGCGCTCGCCGCGCCCGGAGCCGTGGGCGCGGCCCGCCAGCGTGACATCCACCACCGCTTCCCCCGCCAGCGCCCGCTCGAACAGCGGCAGGCGGCTCTCCCAGAGCGCGGCCCCCAGGATTTCGGCGACGGGGCGGCCCAGGTGGGCCTCGGCGGGCAGGCCGTTGATGGCCGCCAGGCGCGCGTTGACGCGGGCGAAGCGGAGCCGGCGATCCACAAAGCCGAACCCCAGCGGCCCGTGGGCGAAGAGGGTGTCCAGCAGCGCCAGGCGCTCCCGGACGCCGCCGTTTTCCTGCGGCGAGAATACGTCCATGCTCATCGGCCACCTTCTCGTGTCACACACAGCCCGTCGTACCCGGCTGTCGGCAGTGTCCTAAGATACGACGTAGATACGACGTGAGCCGCTGGACTTCCTCCCGTGGACTCAGTGCAGCATCAGTGGATGACGCCGGCGATGCCGAGCGCGGCACCCAGGGCGATCAGCCAGAGCGGGTTCAAGCGCGTCCGAAGCCCCAGGGCGACGGTCGCCAGTGTCAAGGCGAGGGCCGGAAGGCTGTGATCCGCGCCGCGCGTGATGACGAACCCGCTCGCCAGCAGCAGCGCGATCGTGATCGGGGCCAGCGCCCGGCGCCCGATCACCATCCAGGCCGCGTCCCGGTGGCGGCCCGTGTGCCGCTCTACCAGCCAGGCCAGGACAGAGGAAGGCCCGTACATCATTATCGCAGACACGGCGGCGCCCGCCGGTCCCGCCACCTGCCAGCCGAACAGCGCGGCGTACATGGTGTTCAGGCCGGGCGAGATCTGGGCCAGCGCGAACAGCGCGGTGAACCGCTCGTCGCTCATCCAGTGCCCGTCTTCGACGAACAGCCGGTGCGTCTCCGGCAGCACGGCGCTCGGCCCGCCGAAGGAGATGGCGGAGATCAGCGCGAAGCGCCACGCCAGGCCCAGCAGGAGGTTTACTGAAAGGGCGTTCACCGGGACGCCTTCCACTCAACCAGCAGCGCGGCGGGGATCAGCGTCAGCAGGGTCCACCCCAGTGGCAGCCGGGCCAGCCCGACGGCCAAAAACGCCAGCAGCCCGAACGCCAGCACGCGCGGGGCGCGCGGCTGGCTCCCCAGCAGCTTGATCCCCGTCACTAGGAGCAGCCCGGCGACGACCGCTGACGTGCCGCGCATGGCCCCCTGGACGGCGGCCAGCCCGCCGAAGTGGCGGTACAGGGCGCCCAGCGTCAGCACGATGCTCAGGGATGGGACGAGCAGCCCGCCCAGCGCGGCCAGCGCCCCGCGCGTCCCGCCGCAGCGGAGGCCGAAGATGACGGCGAGGTTCGTGACGTTGTCCCCCGGCACGAGCTGGCAGACGGACAGCAGTTCGGTGAACTCCCGGTCGTCCAGCCAGCCCCTTCGTTCCACCAGCACCCGCCGCGCCCACGGCATGACCCCGCCGAAACCGTGCAGGCTCATCTCCGCAAACGCCCACGCGAGCTGTCCGGGCGTCAGGCGAAGCGGCGGCCCGGTGCCGGCTTCAGCGTGCCTGCTTTTGTGGATGGGGACGTTGGACATGAAGAACCAGGGAAGACCTGATAGGGGAGAGGAAACCCGCCGCGTCACCTGAACAGGCACTAGACAAGCGTTTGGGTCCGAAAGGTGTCTTTTAGTAATTCATAGGCTAGTGGCGGCTTCCGGTATCAAGCTGATACGGCCTTCAATTTACTCCTGCTGCCGACAAGGACCATAAACCGGAGGATCAAAGTCCCAAGCACCAAAGTGATTAGCCCCATAAGGCTGCCGCCCCATGTTCCTAGGTCTGTGCCAGGTCGCAGGGTCGATACGACCGTCGCTCCGGGCCGGTAGTACACTGTCACGGCTCGGCCTACAGGGAATCGGCGTGTGAAGTGCTGCGCCTCAGCCAGAGAATAGCTGTCGTCGGCAGGATCAACGAAGCCTCGAGTGGAGAGGCGGTTGTTGTCACAGGAATATGCCTCTCCGAGTGGCAAGTAAGTATAGGCGACATTGATACGGTAAAAAGCTATCTCACCGGAGGCGTTTTTCACCGGAAACATGTCAGATTGGATGATGTGTCCCTGAACATGCGGCCACTGCTGGCTGCCGGTGCCTGCCAGTATCCGTGAGCTACCCAAACAAACCATAACAACCCCGCCGAGTACCCATGCTACTCCCACAATAGCCATCCCGACGACAAAGGCTATTGAAATGCGGAACATTTACATCCCCCAACGGTATAGCGACATTAGAAATCGCTATTGACCAACGGCCAAATCAGCAGTGTTGCGTTGAACCGCCTCGTTGTTCGCGATTGGTCAGGTTCGCTCATCTTGCGAAAACTACAAAGTGCTGGATTGTAGCATATTTGGAGTTATCGGGAATGTTTCAAGCTGCCTGTTTATCCGTCGGCTCGATTTTGGGAACAAGGAGCTGGAGGAAGAGCCAGGCGACGACGTACATCACGGAAGCCCAGAGAAAGATGGGGACGTAGTTGTGGTGGGTCTTCGTCAGCACATAGCCCACGATCTGTGCGTTCCCTACGCTGGCGAGGCCCCCGGCAAAGCCCCCCAATCCGACGACGGAACTGACGGCCCGCTTCGGCATCGTGTCGGACACAAAGGTATAGAGGTTGGCCGACCAGCCCTGGTGGGCCGCGCCGGCCAGGCCGACTAGAACCACCGCCGCCCAGGAGTTCGCAACGGACGAGGCCGCGAAGACGGGGAGCACGCACAGCGCGCAGACCAGCAGCGAGGTCTTCCGGGCGGCGTTCAGGCTCCAGCCGCGCCCGAGCAGCCGGGCGGCCAGCCAGCCCCCCCCGATGCTCCCCAGGATCGTGATCGCGTAAACGACGCCGACGCGCCCGCCCGCCTGCTTGGACGTCAGATGGAAGTGGTCATGGAGGAAGCCGGGGAGCCAGAACAGGTAGAACCACCAGACCGGATCGGCCAGCAGACGGGCGAGGGTGTACGCCCAGGCGGCGCGGTGGCGGAGAAGTGTCCGCCAGGGGACGGCCGCCGGAGCCTCGACCGCCGGCGGGCGGCCCTGTTCGATGTACAGACGCTCGCTCCGGGACAGCCCCGAGTGCATCTCCGGGTGGTCATAAACGACGACCCAGACGGCGACCCAGACGATGCCCAATGCGCCGGTGATATAGAAGGCGGCGGGCCAGCCGAAGCGCAGCGCCAGGAGGGGGACGGTCAGGGGGCAGATGATCGCGCCGATGCTGCTGGCGCTGTTGAAGATGCCCGTGGCCAGGGCGCGCTCGCGCACCGGGAACCACTCGCTGACGGTCTTGATCGCCGCCGGGAAGATCGCCCCCTCCGAAATGCCCAGCCCCAGGCGGGCGACGCTGAACCCCGCCACCGACCGCATCAGCCCGTGCATGGCGGCAAAAAGGCTCCAGACCAGGGCGGCGAGGGGCAGCCCGCGCTTGACGCCGAACCGGTCCATCAAGCGCCCGCCGAAGAGGTAGCCGAAGGCATAGGTGAGCTGGAAGGCGGTGACGATGTTGGCGTAGTCCTGTTCGCTCCAGCGCAGGTCGTGCGACAACTGCGACTTCAGGATGGCGAGGACCTGACGGTCAATGTAGTTGATCGCGGTCGCGAAGAACAGCAGCCCGCAGATCACCCACCGGTAGTTGCCCACCGGCCCTCTGGAACCGCCCCGTTCCAGGTCTGCCGCCGCTTCCGGCCCTGTCTGCTCGATTTGTGCCATGATGTATTCCCGCCTCATTATACACCTTCTGCGCCATAGATACCATTCCCCAGGAGCGGAGGACGGCGGAGGAAATTCGTGGGCCGCTGGTGTAAGGTATGACCATGCAAAATCACACAGGGGCAGGTACTGGGACCGGCAGCCTGGGCGAGCGGGAGGTGCGCGAGATCGCGGCCCCCGCGCTCGCCGCCGCCGGCCTGGCCGGAAAGCGCGTGCTGCTGATCGTCCCCGACGCGACGCGGACCGCCCCGGTCGGGCTGATGTTCCGCGTGATCCATGATCTGATCGGGGGCCAGACCGCCGCCCTGGACGTGATGATCGCCCTGGGCACGCACCCGCCGATGAGCGACGAGGCTATCAACCGACGTCTGGAGATCACGGCGGAGGAACGCCAGGGCAAGTACGCCCGCGTGCGGATGCTCAACCATTCCTGGGACGACCCCGCTGCGCTGACGTCGCTGGGCACGCTGGCGGCAAGCGAGATCGGCGAGCTGTCCGGCGGCCTGTTCGAGATGGACGTGCCGGTCACGATCAACCGGGCCATCTACGACTATGACCAACTGATAATCGTCGGCCCCGTCTTCCCCCATGAGGTCGTCGGCTTCTCCGGCGGCAACAAGTACCTGTTCCCCGGCATCAGTGGGGCGGAGGTCCTGAACTTCTTCCACTGGCTGGGCGCGGTCATCACCAACCCTAAGATCATCGGCCACAAGTGGACCCCCGTGCGGCGCGTCGTGGACCGCGCGGCGGCCCTGGTCCCGGTCCCCAAGATGGCCTTCTGCCTCGTGGTCCACGAACACCGACTGGCAGGGTTGTACGTCGGCACGGCCGAAGAGGCGTGGTCGCAGGCCGCCGACCACAGCGCCCGCGTGCATATCACCCTGAAGCCGCGCCCGTTCCATACCGTCTTGTCCCGCGCGCCCTTGATGTACGACGACATGTGGGTGGGCGGCAAGTGCATGTACAAGCTCGAACCCGTGGTCGCCGACGGCGGCGAGCTGATCGTCTACGCCCCGCACATCACACAGATCTCCGAGGTGCATGGGGCGCTGATCGAGCGGCTGGGGTATCATACACGCGACTACTTCCTCAAGCAGTGGGGCCGCTTCCGGGACGAGCCGTGGGGCGTCGTGGCGCATTCCACCCATGTGCGCGGGGTGGGCACTTTTGAGAACGGCGTCGAGCACGACCGCATCTTGGTGACGCTGGCGACGCAAATCCCGGAAGAGGTCTGCCGCCGCATCAACCTGGGCTACCGCGACCCGGCCTCGATCCGCGTGGAGGACTACGAGAGTCGGGAAGACGAGGGCGTCCTGTACGTCCCCGCCGCCGGCGAGATGCTGTACCGCCTGACCGACCCGCCCGAATGGGCGCGGGGGTAGAGAGGATCGCCCCCCAGCCCCCAATCCTGGGGGAGCCAGAAGAAACGCGCGTAGGGGCACGGTTTATCGCGCCATCTTCCCCTCTGGCTCCCCCAGAATTGGGGGCTGGGGGGCGGTTTCTCATGGCCCTGACCTTGACGTGTCGAAGGAAAGGTTGTTTCTCCTATGATGGAGCTATCGAAATACTCGTTCGGCGTTGGGGATCGCTTCGCGCACCAGGCCCAGGCCCAACTGCGCGCCTGCCAAAAGGCGGTGGAGCAGGGCGTCGAGATCGTCCCGGTTTGGAACAAGTCCCATCGAGAGCACACGACCATCGGCTCGGAGCCGCCGAGCGTCCGGGCGGCGGCGGACGCCGCCGTGCAGGCTCTGGGCTGGGCGCGCCCCTACCATGTGGACGCCGACCATATCCGCCTGGAAACCGTGGACGGCTTTCTGAGTTCCAGCGACTTCTACACGATTGACGTGGCGGACTCGATCGGCCAGCCCGCCGATTCCGCCCACATCACGGCCTTCGCGGACCGCCATGCCGATCTGGTCGGGCGGCTGACCATTCCGGGCATTGACGCGCCGTTCGACATGACGCGGGCCGATCTAGAACGCATCGCGGGGAAGTACCTGCGGGCCGTCGGGGATGCGGGCGGCATCTACCGGCATATCCAGGCGGCGAAGGGCGAAGGCGGGTTCATCACCGAGGTCTCGATGGACGAGACCGACAGCCCGCAGACGCCGGGCGAGCTGCTGGTCATCCTGGCCGCCCTCGCCGACGAGGGCATCCCCCTCCAAACGATCGCGCCCAAGTTCACGGGCCGCTTCAACAAGGGCGTGGACTACGTCGGCGACCTCGCCCAATTTGAAAAGGAGTTCGCGGACGACCTCGCTGTGCTGGCCTTCGCCGCCGAGCGGTTCGGGCTGCCGCCCAACCTCAAACTCAGCGTCCACTCCGGCAGCGACAAGTTCTCCCTCTACGCCCCGATCCGCCGGTCGCTTGCCCGGTCCGGCGCGGGCCTGCACATCAAGACGGCGGGGACGACCTGGCTGGAAGAGGTGATCGGGCTGGCCGAGGCGGGCGGGGAGGGCCTGGCCCTCGCCAAAGAGATCTACGCCCAGGCCTACGAGAAGCGGGACGCCCTGTGCGCGCCCTACGCCGCCGTCATTGACATAGACCCGGCGAAATTGCCCCCGCCCGCCGAAGTCGCGGGCTGGACCTCGGAGCAGTTCGTCGCGGCCCTGCGCCACGACCAGGCCAGCCCGTCTTTCAACCCGAGCTTGCGTCAGCTCATCCACGTCGGCTACAAGATCGCCGCGCTCTTGGGCGACCGCTTTCTCTCCATGCTGGACGCCTGCGAGCCGACGATCTCCCGCAACGTGACCGAGAACCTGTATGACCGCCACCTCAAGCCGCTGTTTCTGGGAGGGGACTGACACCCATGCCGTTCATCCACGACGAGTTTCTGCTGCAAGCCCCAACCGCCCGGCGGCTGTACCATCAGTACGCCGAGCGGCAGCCGATTTTGGACTATCACAACCATTTGCCGCCGCGCGACATCGCCGACAACCGACAGTTTAACAACCTCTTCGAAATCTGGCTGGAAGGCGACCACTACAAATGGCGGGCCATGCGCGCCAACGGCGTCGCTGAGCGCTTCTGCACGGGGGACGCCGAGCCATTCGAAAAGTTCCTGGCCTGGGCCAAGACCGTGCCGCAGACGGTCCGCAACCCGCTCTACCACTGGACGCACTTGGAGTTGCAGCGCTACTTCGGCATCTCCACGCTGCTCAACGAGAAGACCGCCCCCGCCATCTGGGAAGAAGCGAACGCGCAGCTCGCGACGCCCGCGCTGACCACGCAGGGCATTCTCGGCAAGTTCGGCGTGGTCGCCCTCTGCACGACAGACGACCCCGCCGACGACCTGGCCGCCCACGAGTCCCTGGCCCGGTCGGGCCTGAAAACGCGCGTCTTCCCCGCCTTCCGCCCCGACAAGGCGCTGGCGGTGGGCAATGCCGAGGCGTTCAATGCCTGGACCGGCCGCCTGGAGGCCGCCGCCGATGTCTCGATTGACAGCCTGCCCGACTTCCTGGGAGCTTTGGAGCGGCGGCATTCCTTCTTCCACGCGCGCGGGTGCCGCTTGTCCGACCACGGCCTGGCCTTCTGCCCCGCCGACTTCCCGACCGAGGCGGAAGCCGCCGCGATCTTCGGTCGCGCCCGCTCCGGCCAGGCGGTCGGGCCGAACGACGCGGGCAAGTTCGCCGCCCACCTCCTGCTGTTCTTCGGGCATCTCGACGCCCAGCGCGGCTGGACCAAGCAGCTGCATTTGGGGGCATTACGCAGCGTCAACACGCGGGGCCTGGAACAGCTCGGCCCGGATACGGGCTTCGATTCGATCGGCGACTGGCCGCAGGCTGCCACGCTGGGCGCGTACCTAGACCGATTGAACCGGGAGGATGCCCTGCCCAAGACCATCCTTTACAACAACAACCCGACCAACAACTACGCGCTGGCGACCATGATCGGCAACTTCCAGGACGGCTCCGTCCCCGGCAAAATGCAGTTCGGATCGGGATGGTGGTTCCTGGACACCAAAGAGGGCATCGAGTGGCAGCTCAACGCCCTGTCCAACGTCGGCCTGCTGTCCCGCTCCGTCGGGATGCTGACCGACTCGCGCTCCTTCATGTCCTACCCCCGGCATGAATACTTTCGGCGCGTCCTGTGCAACCTCCTCAGCAACGACATCGAGCGCGGCGAGATTCCCGACGATGACGATCTGGTCGGCCCGCTCATCGAGAACATCTGCTACGGCAACGCCCGGAACTACCTGGGCCTGGACATCCCGGAGACACTTAGCGCATGAGCAGCCTCTTTGATCTGACGGGTGAGGTCGCCGTCGTCCTCGGCGGGACGGGCGTTTTGGGCGGGGCGATGGCCGACGCTTTGGCGCAGGCCGGGGCGCGCGTCGCCGTCGTCGGTCGCAGCGCCGAACGTGGCACCGAAGCCGTGCGCCGCATCGAGGCGGCGGGCGGGACGGCCCTGTTCCAAGCCGCCGACGCGCTCGACTCCGACTCGCTGGCCCGCGCCCGCGACGCGGTCACGTCTAAATGGGGTGGGGTAGGCGTCCTGGTCAACGCGGCGGGCGGCAACCGGCCCGAGGCCACGCTGCCGCCCGGTGCGGACTTCACCCGGCTCCCTTTGTCCGCCTGGCGGGACGTCTTCGACCTGAACCTGGTCGGCGGCGTCCTGCTGCCCTGCCAGGTCTTCGGCGGGGCGATGGCGGACGCGGGCCGGGGCAGCGTGGTCAACATCGCGTCCCTGTCCGGCATGACCCCGCTTTCGCGCGTCGTCGCCTACTCGGCGGCCAAGGCCGCCGTGCTGAATCTGACCCAATTTTTGGCCCGCGAATGGGCGCCGCGCAGAGTCCGCGTCAACGCCCTCAGCCCCGGCTTCTTCCCCGCCGAGCAGAACCGCGCCCTGCTGACCAACCCCGACGGCACCTACACCGCGCGGGGCGAGCAGATCATCGGGCATACGCCGATGGCCCGCTTCGGCAAGCCGGAAGAACTGGCCGGCGCGGTCGTCTGGCTCGCCTCCGCCCGCGCCTCCTCCTTCGTCACCGGCCAGAACATCGTCGTAGACGGCGGCTTCTCCGCCACCACGATCTGACTGCGTGTTCCAGAACGCCGATTCCAGAACGCCGACAACGGCAATCCCATCAGGTCAGCCGTAGGCAGCAGAACAAAAGTTCTCCCCGCCCCCACTGGCCCTCTTGCCTGAGCCTTGCCCGGCCTGAAGGCCAGACCTAGGGTTTTATTGGGATAGGGTTGCCGCCCTGCCGGAGCGCGGCCAGCGAGATCACGCGCAGTCCGCCCGCCGGAAGCTGACGCTCCGCGCTTCGGCCCTGTCCAGAGGCCGGCCGTCGCCACCCACGGAATCAGCGACAGCAGGGCGACCATTGCCAGCGCGGCCAGGGGGCGCCTTCGGGAGAGGTCTGTTGGGGGCGCTGTGTGGCATTTTTCCCCAAGACTATACCGCATCGCGGGCGGAATCCTTGCAGCCTCGCGGGAGAAACATCGCCCTACATGATCCGTCCGGCGGTGGTTGACAGGCTTTGCCGCTTTTGTTACAATGGGAGCACTGAACTGTGAACTCAGGAGGCTGTCATGCGCTTCGCTTCGAAGCGGTGTCTCATCCCATTCCTGGCGGCATTGGCCGGGGCGGCTCTGTTCTGGCTCGGACTCGCGCCCGCCTCGGCTCAAAACGTGCGCTGGGAAAAGAGCGGCTTCGGCTCGACCCGGCATCACGGAGACCAGGCTGCGGAAAAACAGGGACGGGGGGACTGGCCGCGCGTCGCCGATGGCGAGCCTGGCACTCAGGTCCATGTCACCTTCGACCTCCGCAACGCCGACGTCATCCTTATTACCGGCCACGAGTTCGGCCAGACGCCGCTTCTGAACCAGGCGCGGCGCCTCGCGGCTAAGATCGGCCGGCCCCGCGCAGACTACATCCTGTTCACCGGGACCAAAACGGTCAACACGGACATCGAGCTGAACAAGTACCTGGCACGGCCCACGCGCCGACATACCGAGTCGGACCTGGACCTGTCCGCCCTGACATCCGCCCTTCAGTCATCAGCCCTGCCGCGCCCCATCGTCCTGTTCGTCCGCGCTGACGATGCCGACCAGGCGGTCCTGACGACGCCGGGGACGGCCCCCCGGACGCTGGGCGAGGCGACCTTCCTGGGTCTGACCCAAGTGCCGCCGGGCGCGCGCCTGCGCTTCGCCGCCTCCATCCCCTGGTACGCGCCCCTGGTCGGTCTCGCCTTCGTCGCTTTTCTTCTTTCCGCGATCGGCGGTGTCGTCGTGTCGCCCTGGCGGCTGGCAAAAAAGCGCGCCCAGCAGGCCGGGCCGCCGGCCGTTCCCGCTCCCGAAGAGGTCCAGCGGCGCTACAACAAGCAAAGTCCGCTCCGCCTGGTGACTTCGTTGTTCCCTCTGTCCGTGGGACTGCTCACGCTGCTGGGCAACCCCCACCGGCTGATGACCGCAGTCATGTACAGCCTGCCGTTCGACCCGGACGTGCTAGGCTCCGGGGGCGCGTTCTATCTGCCCCTCGGGATGGGTACTCTGGCCGGTCTGTCCTTCCTCGCCTTCGCTCTCACAAATCGGGCGCGGGTGCGGCGCGGGGAGACGCCCCTCATGCCCGCTGAACCCCCGGACCCGGACGCCCCGCCGCAGTGGACCCGCACTTGGTTTGGCCTCGTCTTGGGCCTCGCCTGGCTGCCCTTGATGCTCCTGCCGATTCTCCTCCTCAACGGCGTGGTGCGGCCTGCGCCTTGGGTGCATTCACTCCCGTTCGTCCTGCCGGGTGTTCTGCTCACGGCCCTGGCCGTCGGCGGCTGGATCGCGAGCCGGGCGGTGCGGACGGATCTGCCCCCCGACGACCCGTGGCACCGCATGGTGGATGAGGTAGCGGCACAGGCGGGCGTGACGGCCCGGCATGTCGTGCGGGTGCAGTCGCCCACCCTCAACGCCTACGCCTCGATCTTCGGCACCGTGGGGCTGACGGCGGGGCTTCTGCGGAAGATGGAGCCGGAGGAGGTCCGCGTCATCATCGCGCATGAGATCGGCCACCTGCGGGGCGGCCATGTGCGGCGCGGGTTCGTGGTCAGCCTGCTGGCGCTGGCAACAGTTTGGGCCGCGTGGTGGTTCGGGCTGCACGCCGCCAAGAGCCACCTGTCGGACTCCGCCTACATCCTGCTCAGTGGCCCGCTGGTCGGCGTTTTCGTATTGCCGCTGGCAATCAACCTGTTGCTCGGCCGGGGCCGCCGCCGACGCGAGGCCGCCGCCGACCGGTTCGCCGTCGCGGTGACGGGCGACCCGGAACGGGTGATCCAGACGCTGACGAAGCTGCACACGCTCAACGCCACGCCGCACCAACTGAGGCGCAGTGATGAACTTCTGAGCAGCCACCCATCACTGGTGAACCGCATCGCCGCCATCCGTGCGAACGCGGCTCACTCAAAAAGTCCTCCAAATATTTCCTAGACCTATTGACATCGCTTACCGGTGTGGGGTAGAGTGTTCTCCACGCGGCCCGGCCTCCCGCCTGCCAAGCGATTGCCATGAACTTATCTTTGAAACAACCGAATCACGGTCCGATGGACCGTAGCCACCTGGAACTCCCTCTGGATTTTCAGGGGCTTCGCCTCATCCCCGCAGGAGGTGGCCGGCGCGAGTGACACCGCGCCCCGCCCGCTTCAGAAAGTTCTTCTTTCCAAGCGCCCGCCTTCTGCCCCCGTGCCGAAGGCGGGCGCTTCCCATTTGCCCCGACCACTTTGCTTGATGTGAAAAGACAGATGATGACCACGACGATGACGAAACGTGACACCAAAGCCATGCAGGGCCGCCAATTCATGGCGGAACCCGCCCCGGCGCTGCCACGCCTGCTCGCGGGTCACTCCAACAGCACGGGCCGCCATCCGCGAAGCCTGGCCTTGGATTTTCAGGACAATTTCATATCGGGACCGATGGTGTCACCGCCCCACGGGAGGGCTGTTCCCCCTGCTTGAAGCAAACGCAGGCAAGCAAAGGAAGAAACAGAAACACCATCGGTCCCGCGCCCTCAGCGCGGGGCCGATTTCTTTTTGGGGAGGCGAGATGATGAAGAAACGCAAAGCGCACAAACGGAAAACAACAGAAGAAGGGGGGTGTAACATAACGGTCAGTGTGGGCGCCTTTTAAGCGCTAAGTCGGGGTTCAACTCCCTGCATCCCCATCATTCGTCAAAGCAAATATGGCCTCATCGTTCATAGGTAGGACTTGGCTCTTTCAAGGCCAAAAAGCGAGTTCGAGTCTCGCTGGGGCTTCCAGATCAAAAATGGCGCGAGGTGGTGACGGGTGGCGCAATCGGCAGCGCGGCTCCCTTTGAAGGAGATGGCTCCAGGTTCGACCCCTGGCTCGTCAGCAGGTAATGAAGTAGTGTCAATGGTGGCTGTGGACGAGCGGTAAAGTCGTCATTCTGTGAAAATGAAGAGCGCCGGTTCGAGTCCGGCCAGCCACCCTGAAAATAAATCGGATGAATCCACAAACTTTATGTTTGTTTGCCATGAAACCGTGGTATACTCCTAAACAGCAATGAAAGCGATCAATAATAATCTCATACTGGTTCAGGCGAATCTCGCGGGCGGCGCCCGCCTGATTCTGAGCCGCGTCACGCCGGGGTTGGATATGGTCCAGGCGATGGATCGTGTCCGCTTTGCGGCGGGGCCGAGGGGTTTAGGGGAAAGGAAGCGCTTCATCTAGCAAGCGATCATCCTGCCCTGAGAAGCAACCCCCTCGGCCTCCCGCCCCAAGCGAGAGGCCGTTTTTGTTTGTCCCGGCTGTGGGTTTTGGAGATGTAGCTCAGTCCGGTAGCAGCGCCTGTCTGAAGAACAGGAGGCCGTTGGTTCGAATCCAACCATCTCCACCAGTTTAGTCATCGCTTTAGTCACTGCGGAAGTAGCTCAATCGGCGGAGCGTCACGGTGCCATCGTGAAGGGTGCGAGTTCAAGCCTCGCCTTCCGCTCTTATTTACCGAGGAGGAGAGGAACCATGACTCAGGGGATCAGATACCGTGGCGAGGGCCGCGTGGACAAGCAGAACGGGGGCAAGGGGCACAAGGCGTTCTGCGTCATCGAGCTGGAGGCGATGGAGAGGGGCACGGGCTTCGAGTTCGTCCCGCGCGTCGTCGGCGGCGCGATCCCCCGCGCCTTCCTGCCGAGCATCGAGAAGGGCGTCAGGAGCGCGATGGCCGCAGGCATCCTGGCGGGTTATCCCGTGGTGGACGTGCGGGTGTCGGTCGTGGACGGAAGCGCCCATGAGGTGGACTCGACCGACTACGCCTTCGCCGAGGCCGGGCGGCTCGCCTTCCTGGACGCCTGCCGGCTGGCCCCGATGATCCTCCTCGAGCCGGTGGGGCTGGTCGAGGTGCTGACGCCGGGCGACTTCGTGGGGACGGTCCTGGGGGACATCGCCCGGCGGCGCGGGCGACTTCTCGGGCAGAGCGCCCTCGCCGACGGCACTGCGGTCGTGCGGGCGAAAGTGCCCGTGGCCGAGACGTTCGGCTACACCACCGCCCTGCGCTCGCTGACGCAGGGGCGGGCGTCGTTCTCGATGGCCGCCGTCGGCTACGCCGAAGTGCCGCCCGGCATCAGCCAGGAGCTAGTCGCGCGGGCCGCCGTCTAATGACCGACAACGGAGCAAGCGGCAACGAAAGGAGAGACAGCATCATGTCCGGCTATACGCATTACTACGTCCAGTGCTGGCTGTGCCGGGGGGCGGCGCGGCAGATGGCCTGGATTCCCGAAAAACACGCCGTCGTCGGGCGCTTCCTGCGGCTGACCGAGGACGGCGTTTCGGAAGACGGCTGGGAGGTGGTCGGCGCAGGGGCGCGGCAGCCCGTGGAGTACGTCCGCGAGCGCAGCCAGGACTATAAACACACGCGCCGGGCGTCCGACATCTGACGCCCGGCCCTGGCCCCTGTACCCCAACCGGCAGAGGGAACACGCTTAGGACGTGTACAGTCAGCGTTCGAATCGCTGTAGGGGCACCAACGGAAATCGCCCCCGTAGCCCAACGGCAGAGGCAGCCGTCTTAAACACGGTCCAGTGCGGGTTCGAATCCCGCCGGGGGTACGCGCGGAAGGGGCAGCATTGTGGCGAAGCCAAGCTGGTGAGGCAACAGGCTCATACCCTGTGAATCGTGGGTTCAATTCCCACCGCCACGACTCTCATTTCTTGATTCTGATCCTCGATGATGTAGCGGCAGCATGGCGCACTGTTAATGCGCCCGCCCTGGTTCGAATCCAGGTCGAGGAGTTCTTTGACTGGATATTATGGGTCTGCCGTAGCTCAATGGTGGAGCGCTCCCTTGATAAGAGAGAGGTTCCCGGTTCAAGTCCGGGCGGCAGGAGTCACGCAACGGGAATGGGGCTGTGGTGTAGTGGTGAACATGTCTCTCTGTCGAAGAGAAGATCGCGGGTTCGATCCCCGCCAGCCCCGTTGAGAAGTTCTAGATAAACATGCTCTCGTAGTTCAGCGGACAGAACGCGATCCTGCGACGGTCGAGGCCACAGGTTCAAATCCTGTCGAGAGCACAGTTTTGGAAGGCAAGCGCCCGACGGGTTCGGCGGCATCCCTGCTAAGGATTGCGCTCCTGCAAACGAGTCAGGTTCGACTCCTGTGCCCTCCGCTTCTAAGTTTAACGATTTCGTGTAGGCTCGCGCGCCGCCATCAAGGGGAGTCGTGGGTTAGCCAGGCTCCCAAAAGCGAACACCAAGATTCGACGCCTGACGCTTCTCCCGTGAGGGGCGCAGGTCTCGGATAGGCGCGCTGCCTGCACGGGAATAACACGCACATGAGAACATCAGAATCACAGGCCGGCGTCACGATAGACGGGTCCCACGGCGAGGGCGGCGGCCAGATCCTGCGGACCAGCCTGTCGCTGTCGGCTCTGACCGGGCGGCCCGTCGAGATCGTGCGGATACGCGCCGGGCGGTCCCGGCCCGGCCTCCAGCCCCAGCATCTCGCCTCCGTCCGGGCCGCCGCCGACCTGTGCGCGGCCCAGCTCGAAGGCGCGGAGATCGGCTCCGTCCGCCTCCGGTTCGCCCCGCAGGCGCCGCCCGCCCCCGGCGTCTACCACTTCGCCATCGGCACGGCGGGGGCCGCCCCGCTCGTCCTCCAGACCGTGCTGTTGCCGCTGGCCCTCGCCCCCGGCCCCTCCCGCATCACCGTCACCGGCGGCACCCATGTCGCGCACGCGCCGACAGCCGACTATGGGGAGCGCGTCTACCTGCCGACCCTGGCGCGGCACGGCCTGGCCGCGTCCGCCCTGTCCTCGCGCGCCGGGTTCTTCCCCAAAGGCGGCGGCGTGGTGCAGGCCGAGATCGCGGGCGGCGCCGCGCCCCTGCTGATGACTCTGACCGAGCGGGGTGCTCTGCGCGCCCTGACCGCCCTGATCGTGACGGCGGGACTTCCTGCGACTGTGGCCGAGCGGGGCATCGCCGCCATCCGTCAGGAGTTGGGGCGTTTGCCCGTGGAGTTGTCCGTCGAAACGCGCGAAGTCCCGGCGGCCAGTCCGGGTGCCGCCGTGCTGCTGGTCGCCGAGTGCGAGGGCGGCCCGGCGGGCTTTTCTGCCATCGGCGAGCGCGGCAAGCGGATGGAAACCGTCGCTGAGGAAGCCTGCCGCGCCTTCCGGGAGTGGCGGGAGACGGGCGCGGCCTGCGAGGAACACCTGGCGGACCAGCTCGTCCTGCCGATGGCGCTGACGGCGGGCGAAAGCCGCTGGACGACATCGCGGGTGACGGAGCACCTCCGCACCGTCCTCTGGGTCGTCCCGCAGTTCCTCCCCATCGAGGCGTCGCTGGCCGAACACCCGGACGGGACGGGCCTCGTCACCCTCCGGGCGGGACAGTCCTGGGGACAGTGAGTTCCGGTCCTCTTGTTTTCCCGCCCCGCCTCGGTGTATAATGCCGCCGAGGAGACCACGGAATGGCACTGCCCCCACAGTTCATCATCATCGGCGGCGGGAACGGTTCGGGAAAGTCCACCAGCGCCGCCCGCGTTCTGGCTGACGAAGTTCCGTACATCAATGCGGACGAGATCACCAAAGGCTTGCCGGAAGTCGAAGGCGAGAACAAAGACGCACGGGCCAGCCGTATACTCATCAATGCGATGGAGGAATACGAGGCGCGGCGTCAGAACTTCGCGATTGAAACCACCCTCGCCAGTCGTTCCCTGGCCCCGCGCGTCCGGCGGCTGCGCGAATCAGGCTACGAGTTTCAGCTTATGTTCTTCTGGCTGGACAGCCCGGAACTGAACATCCTGCGTGTCGCGGAGCGCGTCTGTAAGGGCGGCCACCACATCCCGGAAGAAGTCATCCGCCGTCGATACGTCGCCGGCCTGAAGAACTTTTTCACGCTCTATCTGCCTCTGGCGGACATCTGGCGGGCTTACGACAACTCCGCGCTTGATGACCCTCAGTTTGTCGCCCGTGGGCAGCAAGGGCAGCCGAAAACCGTTTTTCTCCCCGACACCTGGAAGCGAATGAAGGAGATCGCGGACAATGAATGACACTCTGACTCAAGCGCCGGAAACGGCGGGGGAGGCGGCCCATGCCGAACTCATCCGCCGATTCTCCAGCGATGGCGTTCTGCTCTCCCTAGTGAAAGAGGCCGTCCACGAAGCCGTCCTAGACCACAAGCGCGTCGGCAACCCGGTCGCGGCAAGGAAAGACGGCAAAATCGTCATTATCCAGCCCGAAGACATTGAAGTGCCCACTGATGCCGCATCGTAGTTGGGCCTGTCACTGCTGGCCTGCGTCGGTCTAAAAGGAGCCGAGCATGGGCGCTGTTCTTGGGCTATTCCTGATCGCTTGTTTTGTAGTGCCCGGCCTGGCTATGCTGCTTTTCCCAAACAAGGCATTCACCACGGCAAGGCAACCGCGTTGGTTAGGCGTGGTGTTCCTTGCGGTCGGGGCAATAATGTTGTACGGCTTCTGGCCGCTGGTGGAGCAGCTCCTGGGCATGGACAGGCGGCCATAGCCTTTCCGCCTCCTGCCCCTCCCTAGCAGGGAGGGGTGGCGAACCTCAGCGAGCCGGGGTGGGTTTTCCGAGCCGGGGTGGGTTTTCGTCTGCGCCTCATGCCCCGTACTCTCCCGGCGGGCGCTGGCGGTGCCAGTCGGTGAGCTTCTGGTAGGCGATGCCGAGGGAGAGCAGCGTGGTCTCATCGTAGGCCGCGCCGACGAACTGGAGGCCGAGCGGCAGATGGCCCGGCCCGAAGCCCATCGGGACGCACAGGGCGGGCAGGCCGCACAGGTTGCCCATGCCGCCTATCCCCTGGTCGCTGCCGGCGAAGTAGTCGTCCAGCGATTCGGAGAGCGGCGGCGCGACTTGCAGCATTCCGGGCGCGACCAGGGCATCGTAGCGAGTGAAGAAGTCCGCCATCGCGCGCTGGGCGGCGGTGCGGATTCGCAGGCTGCGGAGGTAGTCCACGCCGGGGATGACCAGCCCGGCCAGCATCCCCCCCTGCTGCTCGTCGTCCACCAGCTTCGCCAGACGGGCCTTGTCCCGGATCATCGTCTCGAAGGCCGCCGAGCCTTCCACGCTGATGATCGTCCCCGCCGCCTCGCCCATCGGGATGGCGGGCAGGGTGACATCAGACAGCGTCGCCCCCAACCCGGTCAGGATGCCCAGCGCGCCCTCAAAGGCGGTCTCGGTTTCCGGTTGCGCTCGGTGCTTCGTGTCGCTCTTGCGGTAGTCGGGCCGGACCACGCCCAGGCGCAGCCCTTTGATTCCCCGCAGCTTGCCCCGCCGGAACTTGCTGTCATCTGAGGTCGTGAGGTCGCGCCCGTCCTGACCGGAGATCGCCTCTAAGATTGTTCCGCAGTCCTCGGCGGAGCGAGCCATCGGGCCGAGCTTGTCCATCGTGTAGGACAGCGCCATCGCCCCGTGCCGGCTGACGCGGCCAAAGGTCGGGCGCAGGCCGGACACGCCGCAGAACGACGACGGGCAGACGATGCTGCCCCACGTCTCGGACCCGATGGAGAACCCGACCAGCCCCGCCGCCGTCGCCGCGCCCGGACCCGACGACGAGCCGCCCGCCCAATGCTCCGCGTTCCACGGCGTCCGGCCCGCGCCCGTGGACGAGGCGTTGCCGTAGCGGTAGCCGCCGCCGCCCGCCAGCTCCACCATCGAGAGCTTCCCGATCAGGACCGCGCCCGCCGCCCGCAGGCGCTCCACGACCGCCGCGTCATAGTCGAACACCTGGCCTTTGTGGGCGGGGCTGCCCCATTCGGTCGGGTCGTTCGCCGTCGCCAGCAGGTCCTTGACGCCGAACGGGATGCCGCGCAGCGGCCCGCCCGGCTTGCCCGCCTGCCGGTCCCGGTCCGCCTGCGCGGCCTGGACCAGCGCCTGGGGCCGTGTCAGGTGCGCCAGCGCGCCCAGCTTCGGCCCCAGCGTCTCCAGGCGGTTCAGGTACAGCGTCGTCAGGTCCACCGACGACACCTGTTTCTTGCGGAGGGCCGCGCTCAATTCCGTGACCGTGGCGAACAGCAGATCGCCGTCGCTCATCTGGCCCGTTTGCCTTGTGCTCATTTGACCCGATCCTTTCGCGGGGGCGCGTCGGCGGCGAAGGCCGGGCCGACCTCGTCGGGCAGGGGGTAGGCGCGCGCCCTGGCGAACCCGCCGGGGTAGTCTTTGAGTTGCAGCGCGACTTCCCGCGCCTGGGTGTCCGAGAGCGCGTAGCCGGCGTTGATCGGCACGAGTTGGGTCAGCAGGTCGCCTTCATTCATGGGCTTGGCATCTATGGGCTTGGCATCTATGGGCTTGGCATCTATGGGCTTGG
>CAXTWM010000054.1:0-19434 GCA_964247915.1 uncultured Armatimonadales bacterium
CTTTTAGGGGAGATGGAGGACGGCAGCATCGTGGAGGGCGAGACGCAGATCGCGGGTCACGCGCTGCCCATCCAGCGGATGTACCTGCGGCCCGAGAACGCCCAGCCGCTGCCGGAAGCGCTGGAAGCCATCCGGCTGGCCGACGCGATCATCATGGGGCCGGGCAGCGTCTACACCAGCGTCGTCCCGAACCTCCTGGTGGACGGCATCGCGGACGCGATTGACCGCAGCCGGGCGGTCAAGATCTACGTCTGCAACGTGATGACCCAGCCGGGCGAGACGGACAACTTCACGGCCTCGGACCATGTCCGCGCCTTGATGCAGCACGCGCCGGGGAAGCGGCTGCTGGACTACGTCCTCATCAACAAGGAGCCGCCGGGCCACGAGATTTTAGGGCGCTACGAGAAGTACGGCCAGCGCTTCGTCACGCCCGACGCCGACGCGATCCGCGCGATGGGCCTGACGCCGGTCGCCGTCAACCTCATCTCCCAGACCGACATCGTGCGCCACAACCCCGCCCAGCTCGCCGAGGCCATCTACCGGATTATCTTGTAGGGGCGGACGCTCACACCCCGAACGGGGACGCGCCCGCCGGGAGCTGCCAGTGGAACTGTGCGGCCTGCCCGTCCAGCCGCCACTGTTCGGGGCAGGAGGTGGTCAGCCAGTCCAGCGGTTCGCCCGCCGGTTGGGGCCGGGCGGCGCGCGCGAACGCCGCCTTTAATGCCTCTTCCTGCGCCGCGCCCACGGCGTCCGTCTGCAAGGCGACGAACAGGACGGCTCCGCTGCGGGCGACCAGGTCCAGCCACTGCCGGGTCATCTCCCAGGGGACGTCGTGCGTGACGGCGGCGATGTCCGGGTCGGTGGCGTAGAACGCGCGGTCCTGCGCCGAGCGGAAGGCCAGACAGTTGACGCCCATCTTGCGCGTGCGGTCCCAGTTGCGCCCACTGGTGTCGTCGCCGACCCGCTGGGCTTCAAAGATGCCCGCCGACAGGTGGCTGAACGTGTTGCAGCCCAGCACGGCGGCGTCCCCGGCGCCCTCGCGGATCGTCCGGTACAAAGCCAATATGATCTCGGCGGTGGTTCGGACCGGCCCTTCCGCGAACCCCCAATGGTCGTCCGTCAGCGTCGCCCCCATGCTGCTGCCCCAGCGGCCCATGAGGTCATTGGAAGTGAAATCGTGCTTGATCAGCTCGTAGCCCCAGCCCCGGATGCGCGCCATGTCGGACGCGATCTGGTGTGTCACCTCGGGCACCGTGGGGTCCAGCGCCCCGTGGTTATGGGACAAACGCCAGGAAGCAGGCAGGGCGTCCCAGGCCGTCGTGGGCCGTATCCACAGGCCGGGCCGCCCCCCAGCTTTTTTCACATCCCCTGCCAGCCCGGCCATGTCCGGGAACTTGGCGTTGGAGCCGTCCCAGGGGCCGGCCTTGCCCGGCCCCGCCGGCT
This sequence comes from uncultured Armatimonadales bacterium, assembly GCA_964247915.1. Taxonomy (GTDB): domain Bacteria; phylum Armatimonadota; class Armatimonadia; order Armatimonadales; family Capsulimonadaceae; genus JANXMY01. The sequence continues at coordinate 1,444 of CAXTWM010000054.1, forward strand.
CCCAGCCGTCGTCTATGACGATGTAAGGCCGGTTCGGGCCGGCGGGCGCGAGCGCCACGACCCGGTGCGTCACTTCCATCGTGGACGCCGCCGAGTTGTTGCCGTAGGCATAGTTCCAGTCGTTGTGCCCGTAGATCGGGTGGGACAGCAGGCGCGGATTGGGGCACATCTGGCGGCAGAAGGCGTGCAGGGCGGCGAACGGGGACTCGTCGCGCTGCCCGGCCCGTGCCGTGACGGTGCAGACGTCCAGCGTCCGCGCCCCCAGCCTGACGCCGACCCCGCCGCTGCGGACGTCGGCCCACAGGCTGATGCCCTCCGTGTCGGCCTGCCAGAAGCAGAACGCATTGGGGCCGGTCAGGACGCCGTACCCGTGCGTGTGCGTCCCGTCCCAGGCGGCGAAATACCACGGCAGCGCGCGCTCGGGGATGAGGCTGTGCCAGGCGAGGTCGCCGTAGGCCCGCTCCCAGGCGTCGCCCAGGACCAGGCGGCAGGCATCCATGCGCCCGTGCCAGCGCAGGTGCAGCCGCCTCACCGCGGGCGTCGGCGCGGACAGCGTCACGGCCAGCCCGTTCGTCTGCGGGGCGGTCGTGACCTCGACGCCCGTCCCCGTCCAGCGCCCGCCGGGCGCGGGACTGAGTGTCTGGTCGCCGCCGTCCGTGAAGACCCGGACGACGTCCGGGGGCCGGTGTAGGTCAAGAAAGCTGTTCACTTGTGATGGTGTCCCGTGAGGCTGGGCGTCCGTGTGGCCGTCCGCGAGAAATGTGGCCGCCGCCACCGCCGCCGTCTGCTGAACGAACTGGCGTCTTGTCGTTGCTTTTTCCATTCGTCGTTATTCCTATTCGTCGCTATTCCCCCCAAAAGCTTCATGCCAGCGCTTCCAGCCGCGCCTGCGTCCCCGCCGCCATCGCCTCGAACCACGCCCCGGTCGGGTCCACGAGGGGCAGCCACCACGAAGTCGGGCGGAGCTGGGTGTGTTCCAGGCTTTCCACGGTCAGGTAGGCGTCGCGGACCAGGTCCAGCCGCGCCATCTGCGCTTCCCGGACGATCTCCCTAATCCGCGCGCGCGCCTGCGACGCCTCCGGGCCGCGCTCCAGCAGGCGTCGCTGGCGGCGGAACTCGGCCAGCAGGAAGCGCGTGGCGGCGATGCGCTCGCGGGCAATATCAATCGGCGCGTCAAACGCCGTCGCACGGACCGCGATTTGCCGTTCCGCCTGCTCCCGCCACTCGCCGGCCTCTTTGGCGTTCGGGGCCGCGTATGCTTTTTGTAGGAGCGGCTGGACGTTGTGCCGCCAGTCTTCGCCCTTGCGCCGCTCCAACTCCTGCCGCTCGCGCTGCCACACGGCCGTCTCCCGCCGGTGCTCCTCGACCCGTCCGCGCAAAGTCTCGCTGTGGTCGGCGACTTCCTTCAGCGTCTTCAATGCCGCATCGTACTCGTCGCGGCGCTCGCACCAGCACAGGTCGGCCTTGCCTTCCAAAAAGGTCAGCAGACCGCGCGGGCTGGACAGCGCGCGGCTTTCCCGCAGGAGTCGGCGGCAGGACGCGACCACCTCGCGCCAGCGACCGGCGAAGTCGCGGGCCGGGATCGTCTCGGACCCGAAGGTCGCGGCCAGGTGCGGCGGCAGGCGCAGGGCGGCCCCGGCGGGGGCGGACGCCAGCGCGTCCCAGGTCGGGTAGGTCAGCCGGACGAGGGGGTGGAGCGTCTGCGGCAGCCCGTGTTTCGCGAGGTGCGCGTTCATCGCCTGGGTCGCGCTCGTGTAGGCCGAAGCGGTCTCGTGGAAGACGACCAGGAACTCCGCCGCGATCATGTCCGCCAGCGTCACCGCCTTGCCGACGAGGACGGCGTCGGGGCCGAAGCGCTCCTCCGTCACGGCGGCAAGCTGTTCCAATGTCGTAATCCGCTCGCGCAGCGGCACGAACGTCTCCTGCGGGGCTGTCTCGATCACGAGCGCGGCGGGGGTCGTGCGGATCGTGCCGCGCCCGACGCCGGGGATGACCAGATCGAAGGGGATCGCGCCCGGCCCAAAGGCATCCAGCGGATACATGCCCAGGCCGGCGACCGACTTGCTGTACGCCTCACGCGCGACGGGGCGCGTCTTCGGATCGAGGAACAAGCCGATCAGGCGGAAGCGCGGCAGGGAGCAGGTTTGGCGATTGAACCGGAACAGCGACGTGGAGGCGGTGGTCTGAAGGTCTGCGGGCGGGGCGCCCAGGAGCAGTTCGTAGAAGCGCGGCAGCAGGGACTGATACAGGTCGGACAGCCGACACGAGTCATCGCAGGTTTCCAAAAACTCCAGCACCCAGCCGCGCACCTGCGCGGCGACCTCCTCGGCATGGTTCCGCGTTTGGGCGTCCGCCAAACAGGCGATGCTCTCCCGAAAGCCCCAATCAAGCTGTTCCAGCAGGGCGTCTTTGATGTCCAGGATCGGGATGTCGTGGGCGATGACGCTGTGCGACTCAGTGTGGACGATGCCGCGCCAACCCCATGCGGTCGTTTTGTCTGCATACAACTGACTCTTGCCGCCGGGGTAGGTCTTGCCGAGCCAGTCGAAGGGGACGCCGTGGGAGAGGAACATCGCGCGGGTCGGGACGCTCTCGCTGCCCAGCAGGGCCGACAGCTCGCCCGCCGCGCTCCACAGGTCGCGCGTCTTGCCGTCGTCGTGGGGCAGGGCGATGTAAGGCTGGTCGTCCCCGACGTGGGCCGACGTCTTGGCGAAATAGTCCGTGTCGTGGACGCCCGCGATCAGCGCCGCGCCGGGCAGGTGGAGGTCCAGCAGGCGCCGCCAGACCGCCTTGGTCGGCTCGTCCCAAAAGACGGTCTGGCCCAGGGCCAGGAACGGCACGTCCGGGTGGCGCTCGCGGATCGTTTGCAGCGCGCTCAGGACGGACGGGTGGGCGGCGGTCGGAGAGGGCATGAATGAACTCCAGCGAAAAGGGCGATTAGGGGAAGTATACCCAAAATCCGTGCGTCGGCGGGCCAAAGGCGGAACGCCGAACGCGGGGGGCTGGTTCCCGGCCTTGCGATTGGGGGGCGGAGTGAGGTATCCTTACACGCGGAAAAAGAACACTCCGAGGAAACCCGCTCCCTATGGTTGATATTCTGCCGTTCCGTGGCGTCCGCTACGATCCCGCCGCAGGCGGGGACCTGTCCGCCCTGGTCGCGCCGCCGTATGACGTCATCTCGCCCGCCGAGCAGGCCGCGCTCTACGGGAAGCACCCCGCCAACGTCGTGCGGCTCATCCTGGGGCGTGAGGATGACAAGTACGCGCAGGCCGCCCGGCTGTTCCGGGAGTGGCTTGCCTCCGGTATATTGAAGGCCGACGACGAGCCGGCGCTTTACGTCTACCGTCAGGCGTTCGAAGACCCCGCCACGGGTGAGCCGGTCCCGGAGCGCGTGGGGTTGGTCTGCCTGCTGAAGTTGGAAGACTACCGCACCGGCCGCGTCCTGCCGCACGAGAAGACGCTGACCGGGCCGAAGACCGACCGCCTGGACCTGCTGCGGGCGACCGGGGCGCAGTTCGAGTCCATCTACGGCCTGTACCCGGACCCGGACCGGGCCGTGGAGTCCTTCCTGCGGGAGTACGACGACCGCGAGACCGTCATCGAGCGCGTGGACGGGCTGATCGGCTCCAGCCACCGCATCGAGCGGATCACGGACACCAGCGCCCACGCCGTCCTGCGCGACCTGCTGGCCGACGCGCCGGTCTTCATCGCCGACGGACACCACCGCTACGAGACCGCGCTGGCCTACCGGGATGAGGTCCGCGCCGCCCGTCCCGACGTGGCTGAAGGCGCGCCGATTCCCGAGGATTACATCCTCATCACCCTGACCGCGTTTGAAGACGAGGGGCTGGTGGTCCTGCCGACGCACCGGCTGGTCAAAAACGTGTCGTCGGAGAAGATCGCCGTCCTGCCGGACGCGCTGGCCGCCCGCTTCGCGCTCTCGGACAGCGCCCCGGACGCGGTGGAGGCCGAGATCGCTGCCCAGGCCCAAGCCGGGAAGGTCGCCTTCGGCGTCGTGCTGCCGCCGGGGCGGGTTCACCTCGCCGTGCTGGAGGAGCCGGCCGATCTTGGCGCGTCGGCTGCCGAGCGGCTGCCGGTGACGCTGCTGGGGCGTCTCATTTTGGATCAGTGCCTGGGCATTGACGCCGCCGCCGTGGCCGCCGGGGGGCACGTCAGCTATACACGCGACTTAGCCGAAGCGGTGGGGGCCGTCGAGCAGGGCGAGGCGCAGGCCGCCTTCCTGCTGGGCCGCCCGACGGTCGGGGAGATCAAGGAGGTCTCGCTGGCGGGCGACGTCATGCCGCAGAAGTCCACGTTCTTCTTCCCCAAGCTCTTGTCCGGCCTGGTTCTGCGCGACCTGAAAGCGGACGACCCGGCGGAGGCGCTGTCGCCTGATGCGTAACCGTGTGTTCGCCCTTCTCTCCGGTGTCGCTCTCTGCCTGCCTGCCCACGCAGGCTCGCCCAAGCCGCTCCCGATCAAAGCGCCGCCAAAAGCGCCCGCTGCATCGCCCAAGCCGGCCCCCTCGCCGGCCAAAGCCAAAGCGCAGGTGCAGGCGGTCCACAAGATCCTGCCGGACGCCTTCTACGACTCGCCGAACTTCCCGGAGCGCTACCGGCCCTACATGACGCTGCTCGCCAAGGACGAGTCCGAGCAGGAGCGCGGCTACAAGTTCAACAAGATCATCCGGGGCGACATCCGCAAGCCGCGCATCGCCCTGACGTTCGACGACGGCCCGCACCCGGTTTACACCTTGCAACTCCTGGACATCCTGCGCCGCACCCACACGCCCGCCACGTTCTTCGTCGTCGGCCGGCAGGTCGAGAAGAACCCCGCCCTGGTGCAGCTCGAGGTCGCCGAGGGGCACGAACTCGGCAACCACACCTACGACCACGTCAACCTGACGCTGATCCCGCCCGAGCTGATCCCCTACGAGCTGGACCAGTGCGACGCCGCCATCAAAAAGGCCACGGGGGCGTCGGCCCGCTTCTTCCGCCCGCCCGGCGGCGACTACAACGGCGACGTGATCCGCGACGCCGCCAAGCGCGGCTACATCACGACGCTGTGGACCAACGACCCCGGCGACTTCCAGAAGCCGCCCGCCGACGTGATCCTCCGCCGGGCGCTGGAGCATCTAGAGAACGGGGCGATCATCCTGATGCACGACGGCATCCCGCAGACCTTGCAGATCCTGCCGCAGTTCATCGACCAGGCCCGCAGGCGCGGCTACCAGTTCGTCACCGTCAGCCAGCTCGCGCGGGATTATTAGGAGGGTGGCCGTGCCTGACCACTTCCTCCGGCAGTGCCTTCTTGTCGGGGCGGGCGGCTTCCTCGGGGCCGTCGCCCGCTTCCTGGTCGGCACCTGGATCGTGGGTCGTTACGGTGCCGCGTTCCCCTGGGCGACCTTCGCGATCAACGTCAGCGGCTCGTTCCTGCTGGGCCTGCTGATGACGCTGTTCCTCGCCCGGATCGTCGGCGACCCGTGGCGGCTGTTCCTGGCGGTCGGCTTCCTGGGGGCCTACACCACCTTTTCCACCTTTGAGTACGAATCCGCCCGCCTCGGCCTGTCCTGGGCCGCCTTTGCCAACCTCCTGGGCAGCGTGATCGCCGGCTACGGAGCGGTCTGGCTCGGCATCCGGCTGGGCCAGCTCTGGCCCGCTGTCGGCCCGTAGGTTTAGGCCCCGTCTGCTTGTTGGAAAGTCAGGGGAAACGCCCAAAGGAACCCAACGATGGCAAACCGGCTGACCCTGAACGACCTTGACCACCTTTCGACGGGCAAGCGCCTCCGCCTGCACCGCCTGATGTACCAATCCGGCCCCGGCAACGGAACGCTGCTGCTGCTGCCGATTGACCAGGGCCTGGAACACGGCCCGCGTGACTTCTTCGCCAACCCCGACTCGGCGGACCCCAATTTCCAGTTCAAGCTGGCCGCCGAGGGCAAATACTCGGGCATCGCCTTGCAGTACGGGCTGGCCGAGAAGTACATGCGGAACTATGTCGGGCAGGTCCCGCTCGTCGTCAAGCTGAACGGCAAAACGGAGATCCCTTCCGACGCCGAATCCTTCTCCTCCTGCCTGGCCTCCGTTGCCGACGCCGTCGCGCTGGGCGCGGACGCCGTGGGCTACACGCTGTACGTCGGCTCGCCCGCCCAGGACCGCGACTTTGCCCAGTGGGCTGAGGTCCGGCGCGACGCGGAAAGACTGGGCATCCCGACCATCATCTGGGCCTATCCGCGCGGCGAGGCGGTCGAGGCCAAAGGCGGCAAGGAGAGCGTCTGGGCCATTGACTACGCCGCCCGCGTCGCCGCCGAGGTGGGCGCGGACGTCGTCAAGATCAACTTCCCCATGCAAAGCCCCACGCCCGCCTCGCCCAAGCCCTACGACACGATGGCGTTCAGCCCTCAAGAAGCCATTGACCGGGTGGTCAAGTCGGCGGGCAAGACCCTGGTGCTGATCTCCGGCGGCGAAAAGGAACCCGACGACGAGCTGCTGGAAAAGGCGCGGCACTCGTTCAGCGCGGGCGCGACGGGCCTGATCTTCGGGCGCAACACCTGGCAGCGGCCTTACGACGACGCCCTGAAGCTGATGCACGAACTGCGCGAGATCGCGCTGAAGGCTTAGACGTATGAACGCCCCCGCTTCTCAATGAGAAGCGGGGGCGTTCGCGCCGGCAAGCAACGGTGCGGGAATCAGGCAGAGCGGCGCTGTCCATCAGCAGGCGCCGCGGGCGGGTTCGTGAAGAAAAGCTGGTTCGTTTTGCACTGCGGACACTCAGCAAAGAACCGTTCGCGGCTTTTGTGAACCTGTGCGCCGCCGCCGCAGCCGGGGCAGACCGGTTGAAGACTCGTGTTGCCGGAACAACTGCCGCACTTGAAGTAGTAGCCGTAGCGCCCGTGGGCGATGGCAACGTCGCCGCTCTTGCAGTGGCGGCAGTTGAAGCGGTGCGGCGGCAGGGGCACTGGGAGGGGCGTCGGCCTGTTCCTGCCGCCCATGCGCGGGCGGTGCTGCCGCAGCAGGAAGCCGGAAACGCGCTTGATCTCTTCCGCGCCGAAAGACCGCCCCATTTTGCTGAAGCTAAAGACGCTCGCGCTCTGGTACTGCTTCCGCATGAGGCGGCAAACCCGATCGGGCGCTTGGTCTGCTTTGCAGACGGTCGGGGGTACATGATCGGCGGGCGGGGCGATGATGCCTGAGTCGGAAATGCCGACGACCGCGTCAATCGGCGTCGCGCCGAAGTAGCCCTGACGCCCCAGCAGCTTGTCGAGCAGGTCCGGCGCGTGTTGGTTCAGGTATGCCCGCAGGAATGATCCCTGCCGCTCCGCCTGAAGAACGGGCGAGGGCATCCCCTGCCACCGCCCCCCGAACAGCCGCGCCCACTCGCCACGTTCGTTGACGCTCACCTGTGTAGAAACGCTTTTGCTTTCCATGATCACCAGGCCGCCCCGGTGGAAGACGAGGTGGTCCATCTGCGCGGCGTCCTGCGCCCACTCCAGCCGGAGGCCGTTGAAGACAAAAACGTCCGGCTCGTCTTGAAAAGCCCGGCGGAGGTAGAATGCCATTTGCTCTTCCGCCTGCCGCCCCGCCCGTTCCAGGGTGTCCGTCGAGGAAAAGGAGTCAAGTTCTTTCAGGATCATTTTTCCGTTCCAGTGAGGGACTGCCCAAACAGCGGGGTGTGTCTCCATTATCGGCGCCGACCTCGCCGTTCCGCACCCCCCCCATGCTCCAGTCTCCGTTTGACATCCGCGACAATCTGCGTTATAATCTGTCAGCCTTCATACCGGCCACATCATTCATTCCAACATTCATCAGACCGGAGATCACACGCTGACATGACTCAACCCCCGCGCCGCCCCGTCAAGCCCCGGCGGTCCGCCCGCCGCTCGCCCGCCCAGAAAGCCGGAAAGTTCTTCGGCGCGCTCGCCCTGCTGACTCTCACCGCCGCCTCCGTCTACGGCGGCTATCTGTACCGCTCCACCGGGTGGATGCCCAAGTACCTCCCCGGCCTCCTGCACCCGAAGACCGTCGCCGACGTCTTCCCGCACCAGTCGGCGCTCAACCTGATGGTGATCGGGCGTGACCGCGACTATGACGACCGCACGGACCAGGTCCTCCGCACCCGCGCCCGGTCGGACATGCTGATGGTGGCGCACCTGGACTTCGACAAGAAGACCGTGTCCCTGCTTTCCATCCCGCGCGACACCCGCGCCCACATTCCGGGGTACAGCGGCACGACCAAGATCAACGCCGCCCACCAGAGGGGCGGACCGCCGCTCTCGGAACAGACCGTGCAGGAGAACTTCGGCATCCCGAGCGACAAATACATCGCCCTGGACTTCGAGGGCTTCGAGCAGGCCATTGACATCCTCGGCGGCGTGGATCTGGCCGTGGACAAGAAGATGGACTATGACGACAACTGGGGGCACCTGCACATCCACCTGAAGCCCGGAATGCAGCACCTGAACGGGTCGCAGGCGATGGGCTTCGTGCGCTTCCGCCATTCCGACAACGACCTCGTCCGCACCCGCCGCCAGCAGGCCCTGATCGCCGCCCTGAAGACCAAACTGCGCGAGCCGTCGGCGCTGGCCCGGATCGGCCCGCTCCTGGACACGATTGACAGGCATGTGGACAGCGACCTGAGCACGGACCAGAAGGTCGCCCTGGCCCGGTTCGTCCACGACACGCCGCGCGAGCAGATCCACATGGACACCCTGCCCTCCCACCCGGTCGGCAACGACGTGGCGACGGATTGGGGCCAGGCGACGCCTCTGATTGGGCGTATCTTCGGCGTCGCGCCGGGCCAGGCGGTCGCCGATGCGGGCGAGCGTCACCGCCGGAAACACCGCCGCCGTCATCCCGTGCGGGTGGCCGCCCTTCCGTGACCACCCCCGTCCGCGTCCTCCAAGTCGTCCGCCCCGCCCAGGGCGGCATCCGTCAGCACGTCCTGAACCTGGTGGATGGGCTGGACCCCGCCCAGGTGACCCTTTCGGTCGCCGCGCCGCCCGCGTTCGTCCGCGAGGTGCTGACCCATCCGGGCCTGCACGCGACGATCCCGCTGGACATCGCCGCCCGGCTTTCGCCCGCCCGCGACCTGCTGGCGGCCCGGCGGCTGGCCCGCGTCCTGCCGCAGTTCGCCGCCCTCGTCCACGCGCACGGCGCGCGGGCCGCCTGGGTCGCCGCGCTGGCGCACCGTCATCGCCCGTTCCCGCTCGTCTTCACCGCCCACAACCTCATCGGGCGCGGCCTGCCCGAGCGCCTGGGCATCCCGTTCATCGGCTTCCACTGCGCCCGCGTCCTGGCCGTTTCCCCCTCCGTCGCCGACAGCCTCGCCGCCTGCGGCGTCCCCCGCGCCAAGATACAGGTCATCCCGAACGGCATTGACTTGGCCCACTTCGACTCGGTGGGCCTGGACCGGGCTTCCGCCCGGCAGGCGCTCGCCGTCTCGGAGAATGCCTTTGTGGTCGCCGCCGCCGCCCGCCTGTCCCGCGAGAAAGGTCTGGACACGCTGCTGTCCGCCGCCGGGCAGCGGGCGGGCATGACGTTCCTCCTCGGGGGCGACGGCCCCCTGCGCTCCGCCCTCGCGCGTCAGACCCCTCACAACGCCAAGCTGCTGGGCCGCCTGGCCGACGTCCGGCCCCTGCTGGCCGCCGCCGACGTCTTCGCCGTCCCCTCGCGCCGGGAAGGGCAGGGGATGGCCGCGCTGGAGGCGATGGCGGCGGGCGTCCCCCTCGTCGCCGCCCGCGTCGGCGGCCTGGCCGACATGCTGGCCGACGGCGAGACCGCCCTGCTGGTCCCCCCCGACGACCCCGCCGCGCTGGCCGCCGCCCTGAGCCGCCTCCAGAGCGACGCCCGCCTGCGCCAGAAGCTCGTCGCCAACGCCCAAGCCCTCGTCCGTGACCGCTACGCCCTGCGCCCCATGCTGGACGCCGTGACGGAGGTTTATCGGGAAGTGACATTAGGCTGACACTTGCAAGCGGACAGGTTGTGCAAGTGCCAATGCTATATCATTGTAGGTTTCTAATATGAGCTTAAATGGCTGTATAACCCAAAACTTCGCAGAGTTTCTCATGTCTTGTGAAGACATTAACTTCCAGTTTAATGGCATCGTTTGGTACAGGGGACACGCTTCGGCAGATGAATACAAACTTCAACCGACTGTGTTCCGCTCTTCCACCTACCATCCCACAGTGGTCATGAAAGAGGCAGAGGCAAACATGGTACACCTTTTCCGCCTTCATGCTCCCCTTCGCTATCCCAATTGTCCACCGATGGATGACTGGGCTGGCTGGCTCAGTTTGATGCAGCATCATGGTTTACCTACACGACTGCTGGATTGGACGGAATCTCCTCTGGTTGCAGCGTTTTTTGCCTTGCTAGATGGCCCACAGGATGGTGATGCGGCGATATGGGCGTTAAACCCTATGTTGCTTAATGAAAATAATCTTAGACTACCATCACACCTCCCTAATCTCTGGGAGCCGGAACTAAGACCTCTACTCGAACCTCCCTTTAGTTCACCTTTTGTCTCTCGAAAGGCAGCGCGCGGAGCGCCTAAAGGGAATAAAATAGTGGCTGTCAACGCTTCAGAAATAGATATGAGGATGATGATGCAACAAGGAGCATTCACCCTACATGCAACCGCAACCCCGCTGGAGAGTCTTCCCGATGCAAATCATTATCTGAGGAAGTTGGTCATTCCAGGTGTCCGCAGGAGCGAATTCAAGCGAAACCTCAGATCGTTAGGGATTCGGCGCTCGAACATCTACCCTGATCTGACTAATCTCGCACTAGAAGTCAAGGAATTGGAAACCAACAAGTTCTCTAGATCCTTTTTGCCCAACCCCCTGCCGTAAACGCTTTGCCGACAACTACAAAGGAGAAGTATGGTTTCAGCACGAATCATGGAAAGAGCGATCTCTGTCGAATGATTTCGCAGCTCTTGGCCCTCGGGTATACTGATACTCATAGGAGGCTGCCCCATGACACCAACCCCGCGCACCGCCCAAGAGATCGCCGCTCTGCTGCTCGCCCGCGACCCGCTGCCGCCGCTGGTCCCGGCGCAGGTGTTTGACGCCGCGCTGACGCAGGAGATCGAGGCGACGGAGGCCCCCGACTTGGTGAAGGCCGGACTGCACCTGCTCAACGACGACCTGGCGGTCGGCCATGCGCTCGCGCAGCGGCACGAGGGCGAGCCTCTGGCCGACTACTGGCACGCGATCATCCACCGCCGCGAGGGGGACTACGGCAACAGCCGCTACTGGTTCGGGCGGGTGGGGCGTTCGCCCCTGTTGGCCGAGGTCTACGGCCCGGACACGAACGCGCCGGCGGTTCTCGTTGAACGCTGCCGCGTCGTGGGACAGGGGCGTGACGCCGATCTGGAACGGTTTCAGCGGGATGAGATCGCGCAGCTTTTGGCGTATGCTGAGAGCCAGCCCGCCTGAACGCTTGATTTTGCCGCCGATTCCCTTTATAATGACTCTGCACGACCCATTTCCCAGCGCCGGGCGCAAAGTCAGAGTGAACCCACGCCATGTATGAAGAGTTTTACGGCCTGCGCGAGACCCCGTTCTCCGTCCAGCCCGACCCGCGCTACGCCTACCCGAGCGTCGAGCACAAGGTCTCCATCGCCAAGATGCGCTACGCGGTGGACCAGAAGCGCGGCCTGGCCGTGCTGACGGGGCCGGTCGGGTCGGGCAAGACGACCATCGCCAACGGCCTCCAGATGACGTGGGACGACGACCCGACCAAGACGGTCGCCTTCCTGCCGGGGGCGCCCGTCAGGACGCCGGGGCAGTTCCTGCGGCTCATCCTGGAGGCCTTCGGGACGCCCGCCCTGCGGACCGAGGCGCAGAACCGGCAGGCGCTGGAGCGATTCCTGCTGGACGAGTATGGAGCGGGCCGCCATCCCGTGCTGCTCTTGGACGAGGGCCAGAACGTCGCCTCGCGCGTCATTGACGCCATCTCGGATTTGACCAACTTCCAGACGTCGCAGACTAAGCTGATCACCGTCGTCATGCTCGCCCAGGATAACCTGCCCAAGAAGCTGGAGCGGCACGACGCCTTCCGGTCGCGCATCGCCGTCGTGGGCCGCCTGGACCCGCTGGACCTGGACGAGATGACCGACATGATCGCGTTTCGGATCACCACGGCGGGCGGCGGCGCGATTGACACCTATTTTGAGGAACAGGCGCTGGCCGACGTCCACGCCATCACGCGCGGCGTCCCGCGCGACGTGTGCGTGCTGTGCGACGCCCTGTTCGTCAACGGCTACGTCCGCGACCAGCGCCTGATGACGCCCGCGCTCGTTGCCCGGACGCTGAACGAAATGAGCCGCGAAAAGAAGTGGCCCGTCCAGCTCAAGAACGCCACGAAGTAACGAGGAGACACTGCCCATGACCACGCTCGCCGAGCTGCGCCTCGCCAACCTGCGGGAACAGAAAAAGTCCGCCCCCCAGACCGCCGAGTCCGTCCCCGAACCGGACCTAGTCGCCGCGCCGGTGCCCCTCCCGGCCGGCCGTGGGGACGACCTGGTCCTCGCGCAGTACCTCACCGACGCGGAGCCGCCCGCCGCCTTCCCCGCCGACCCCGAGGCCGAGAAGAGCGCCGCGCTGATCGCCCGCGTCCACGAGACGCTGGCCCACAAGACCATGCACCCGACCGGGGCCAAAGCGACCGTGGACATGTCCCCCGCGCTTTTCCACCGCGCCAAGCGCTACTGCCTGGACCACGGCAACGTCACCCTGCGCCAGCTCTTCCTGGACCTGATGACGGCCTTTCTGGATGAGGAAGGATATTGATCTGCCGTGAACCGTGCGCTGTGTGCGGCTGCCGCCGCCCTCCTGTCGGGTCTTCTGCTGTCCCCTGTCCGCGCCGAGCCGCCCAGCCTCGCCGCCGCTGACGCGGCGTTCGCGCAGGGTAAATTCGACCAAGCCCGCAAAACCTATGGGTCCCTCCTCAAGACGGACGCGGCCCGGCCCGCCCCGCGCCTCGGCCTGATCCAGTCCCTGCTGCGCCTGGACCGCTGGCAGGAGGCGCTGCGCGCGGCCCAGGACGCGGCGCAGGCGCTCCCGGACAGCGCCGACATGCGCGGCCTGCTGGCGATGACCGAGATCCGCGCCGGGCAGCCGGAGGCGGCCCTGACGGACGCGAACCTGGCGCTGGCGAGGGACAAGGACGACTACTGGGGCCTGGTGGCGGCGGGGCGCGTCGCCGACTGGGACGGGCGCAGGAAGGAGGGCTACGCCCTGTTCTCCCGCGCGACCGCCCTGCACCCCGAGCGGCCGGACGCCTGGCTGGGGGCGTGGCTGACCAGCAGCGACCCCGGCATCACCGAGGCGGACCTCCGGATCGCCAAAAGCTACCTGGCCCTGGCGCCCAAAGGGCAGCCGTTCGACTTCAACACCTCCTACATCCAGAACATCGTCGCCAACGAATCTATCTACTGGCACGGCTTCGACAAAGACCGCCCCTTCCATCTGGACGACGCCGACGAGAAGCAGCAGTCCTATACCGCCGTCTTCCCGATCCAGCGCAGCGGGAAGTCGGTGCTGGTCTCGGTCGGCATCAACGGCAAGCCGTTCCACCTGCTGTTCGACACCGGGGCGAGCAGCCTGCTGCTGTCGAGCGCGGCCGCGCGCCGCCTGGGCCTGACGAATCTCGCGAAGACCTATGTGTCGGGCGTCCAGGGCCGCGCGCCCGCCACGCGGCAGCGCGCGGACACGCTGACCCTGGGGTCCGTCACCCTGCACTCGATCCCGCTCACCGTGACCGGCTCCGCGCCCGAGGACGGCGACGGCATCTTCGGCGGCTCGCTCCTGCGGGACTACTGCGTCACCCTGGACTTCGCGGAGAACACCATGACCATCGCGCGCGGGCCGGGCGCGCGGCACCTGGCGATGGCGAACACCACGCTCGCCACGACGCCGCTGCACCTGTATAACTCGCACTTGTTTGTGTCCACCCACGCGCAAGGCCGGCGCGTCTGGGCCATGCTGGATACGGGCGCCTACACCGACATCTTCTCGCTGGACCTGACCCACGCGCTGTCCTCGGACACGTCGCGCTCGGACTGGCGCGAGGGCAGCTACGAGCAGCGCATCGGCATCGGCGATTCGGCCATGCAGATTGACTACTGCGTGACGCCGAAGAAGCTGAACATCACCTTCGACGGCTCGACGCCGCCCGCCCTGCTGACCCAGGACGGCCTGATCGGGCAGTCCGCCATTGACCACCAACTCAGCCCGTCCTTCGACTTCGAGATCGGCATGATCCTGGGCGTCCCCGTCCTGGCCCAGCACAACCGCGTCACCATTGACTACCCGCACCGACTGCTGACGCTGGAAGACCCCAAGTAGCCAGCCCAGGCCGGGAATACCATAGGACTAGAGCAATAGCAATGAACACCCCTCACGACAACGCGCTGATAGCTGAAGTGCCGAGCAATCTTTCCGAGTTGTCCCAGCGCGCGCTGACGTTCTACCGGGAGAACCTCCGAGACGTTCTGGAACCGGCAGAAGAAGGTAAAGGCATCGCGATCCATCCCGACTCGGGGGACTATCTTGTGGCCCAAACGCCGACTCATGCCAATCGGGCCATGCGCCTGCGTCACCCGGCGGGGAGCTATGTCACCATGCGGATCGGACCCAGCCCCGACTACGCGCTCGCGGCCAGGATACTTGCGGGGCGGATGGCTTCAGGAAAACAACCATGATTTTGGGCCTCGTGCGTGGTAACTCGTCGCGCGTCCGGCTGCCCCTGCGGGGGCTGACCGGGCCTATTGAAGTTGAATTCGTCGTAGACACCGGCTTTGAAGGTGATCTTGCCCTCCCTCCTTCCTTGCTCCGCCGTCTCGATACTACCCCTCTTGAGCGGCGTCTTGCGCTCATGCCCGACGGGCGTGAAGAGGAGGTCTTCGCCTATGAAGCTGAGATGGAGTGGAACGAAGACCTGCGGCTGGTGGAAGTGCTGGAACTTGAGGGCCGCCCCCTACTAGGGATGCTGTTGTTAAGCACGTCGCACTTGCACATGGAGGGCAATGAAGGCGGAGAGATCGTTATCGAGCCTCTTTGACCCCTCGTTGACGTTTGCCTGCCTCTTGTTGGTATAATGAACCGCCACACAAACCTATTACGCGGCCCCTTTTATCACACGAATTATCACGCGAACCCTTTTGCGGCCCCAGGCCGTTAATAAACTAAGCAGAGGATGAGAGAACGATGTCAGGACACAGCAAATGGCACAGTATCAAGCACCAGAAGGGCAAGGCCGACGCCGACCGGGGCAAGCTCTTCACCAAACTCGCCCGCGAGATCATCGTCGCCGCCAAAGCCGGCGGGCCGAACCCCGATGCCAACATCACCCTGCGCGCGGCCATCACGCGGGCGCGGGCGATCTCGATGCCGCAGGACAACATCAAGCGCGCCATCGCGCGCGGCGCGGGCGGCGACGATTCGGCGAACTACGAGGACCTTACCTATGAGGGCTACGGGCCGGGCGGCGTCGCCGTCCTGGTGAGCTGCCTGACCGACAACAAGCAGCGCACGGTTTCGGAGGTCCGGTCGGCCTTCAACAAGACCGGCGGGCGGCTGGCCGAGTCGGGCAGCGTCGCGTACCTGTTCGCGCCCAAGGGCGTCCTCATCGTGGACCCCGGCGGCGCGTCGGAGGACGCCGTGACCGAGGCCGCCATCGAGGGCGGGGCCGAGGACGTGCAGCCGACCGACGACGGCGGCTTCGAGATCACCACCGCGCCCGGAGACCTGAACGCGGTGCAGAAGGCGCTGGACAACGCCCGCATCGCCTACGCCTCCGCCGAGATGACCATGCTGCCGCAGACCACGGTGGACATCGCCGGCAAGGAGGCCAGCCAGGTGCTCCGGCTGGTGGACATGCTGGAAGACAACGACGACGTCCAGAAGGTCTACGCCAACTTCGACATCTCCGACGCGGAGATGGAGGCGGTCGAAGGCGGCCGCTGAGTCCGATCCCCGAGTCCGATCCTGAAGTCCGAGTGCGGGACGAACCCCGTAGAACTGAGGCAGTCCCGATGATCCGGCCCGTCTGGCGTGTCCGCATCCTCCTCGCGTGGGCGTTCTGCTGTCTGGCCGGGGCGGGGGCGACCTCGGCGCGGGCCGACGGCCCCGCCCTGACCGCCGTGTTCGGCATCGCGGGCCGCTACCGGCCCGGCTCGTGGTGTCCCGTGACGGTCACGGTCCGCAATCCATCGTCCGACGGCGTCGCCGGCCAGGTCCAGGCGCTGGCGGGCGCGGACGCGAACCGGGGCGGGGCGGGCGGCAACCCGACGCTGGGCGCGGCCCTGTTCGCGCGCCCCGTCACCGTCTCGGCCGGGGCCGGCCCGCAGTCCTTTCTGCTTTACACGCGCGGCCTGGACCCCGGACGCGACAGCGTCACCGTGCAGCTCGTCGAGGGCCGGCAGCGCGGGGACGGGCGCGCGCTGGCGCAGGCCAACACGCAGGACACGAAGACCACGCAGGCCATCAAGGGAACGGCGGTCAGCGACAGCGACCTCCTGCTGGTGGGCTTCGGCGGCGACCCCGGCGCGTTCATCCCCCTGAACGGGCGGCAGCTCGGCCTGGCGCATGGGGTGGGTGGCTCCGCCGTGGGGAGCGGCAACCCCGCCAATCCCGGCAGCGTCGTCAATCAGGGCATGAATCAGGGCGGGAACCAGCCCGCGACGGTGCAGGTGGCCGAAGCGGGCGGGAGCGACCTCCCCGACAAGGCGGCGGGCTACGGCGGCGTGGACGCCTTCCTGCTCCGCAGCGACGCCCCGCTGGACGCGCTCACCGAGGCGCAGGCGGACGCCCTGCGCGGCTGGGTCGCCGGCGGCGGTCACCTCGTCGTCTGCGGCGGCGTGGACCCCAGCCGCTTCGCGTCGGCCTTCTACAACGGCCTGCTGCCCGCCAACATCGGGGCGGCGCGTCCCGCCGTTTCGCTGCCCGGCGCGGGTCCCGTCGGCGCGCTGACGCTGACCCCCAAACCCCTGCCGGGCGTCCGCGTCGTCGCGTCCGCCCCGGACGGCTCCCCGCTCGCCGTCGCCGGCCCCTATGGGGCGGGCTGCGTGACGCTGACGGCGTATGACCCGACGGCCAAGGGGTTCCAGTCGCCGTCCTTTGACAGCGGGGCGCTCTGGCGGACGCTGCTCCTCGCTGGCCCCGCCGCGTCCGCCGCGATCCTGCCGCACATCGCCGCCCGCGAGGAGAACTACCACCCTGGCTACTACGGCGGCGGGGAGTCGCAGCTCCTGT
The DNA here is from genome assembly GCA_964247915.1 of uncultured Armatimonadales bacterium. Lineage (GTDB taxonomy): Bacteria > Armatimonadota > Armatimonadia > Armatimonadales > Capsulimonadaceae > JANXMY01. The sequence goes on from CAXTWM010000054.1 coordinate 18,699, forward strand.
CCGACGCGGTCATGCGCGGGCCGTCCCTGGACGCGCCCGGAACCGAGGTCATCGGCCTGTTCCTGCTCGTCTACCTCCTCGCCCTGGTCCCCGCCAACTACCTCATCCTCAAGCGCCTGGACCGCAAGGAGCTGGCCTGGGTGACGATCCCGGTCCTGGTCCTGCTGTTCGCTGTCGGCACCTTCGGCGTCGGCTACGCCGCCAAGGGCGGCTCGGTCTTTGTCAACCGGGCCGCCGTCGTCGAGACGACGGCGGGGCGGCATGAGGCGGGCGTCTACGCCGAGCTGGGCCTGTTCTCGCCGCACCGGACGTCCTACGACCTGTCGCTGCCCGGCGCGAACGCCCTGGTCGCCATCCCCAACCCCGGCTTCAACTTCGGCTACCGGGGCAGATCGAGCGCGGACACGCAGGCTTACGGCCTGACCAAGTTCGTGCAGGCCACCGAGGGCGTGTCCCTGCTGGATACGTCGGTCAACATGTGGGCCATGCGCGCCTTCGACGTGCAGGCGACCGAGGACCTGGGGGGGACCATAGACAGCGCGCTCACCGAGCAGAACTCGCAAGGCGGCGCGGGCGTCAGCCGCGTCACGGGAACTGTGACCAACCACCTGTCCCACGCGCTGACCGGCTGCGTCCTGCTCCACAGCGGCGCGTGGCAGACCCTGGGAGACATCCCGCCCGGCGGGAGCGTGCCCGTCTCCAGCATGAGCACCGGGGGAGGGGGAGCGGCGGGGAG
>CAXTWM010000055.1:0-19325 GCA_964247915.1 uncultured Armatimonadales bacterium
CTCGTATGCCGTGCCCGATGAGGCGCTGACGCCGTATCTGTCGCCCGGCCTGGAGCCGGACCGGTGGGAGGGCAGCGCGTGGTGCAGCCTGGTCGCCTTCAACTTTGAGCGGGCGCGTGTGCTGGGGTGGAGCGTCCCCTACCCCCGCTCGCTGTGCGACTTCCCTGAATTTAACCTGCGGTTGTATGTCCGGCGGGGCGACCGGCGCGGGGTGGTGTTCGTGCGCGAGTTGGCCCCAAATCCCCAGGTGTGCGGACTGGCGAAACTGCTGTATAATGAACCATACAGCGCCGTCCCGATCACGAGCCGGGTGACACAGATAGGAGACCTGCGGCGAGTCCGACATGACTTTGTGGTAGATGGCAAGGCGCAGATGGTGGCCGCGTCGGCGCGCGGGGATGCTGTTCTGCCACCCTCCCATAGCTTTGAACACTGGGTCAAGGAGCAGCCGGCAGGGTTCAATCGGTCGCGCGGCGGCAGGCTGACCTCGTTCCGGGTCGAGCACCCGCCGTGGCGGACATACTCCGTCGAGAGCTATGACATGTCCGTTGACTTCGCCCACCTGTACGGCGATCGCTGGCGGTTCCTGCAAGGGCGGACGCCGGATTCGGTCGTGCTGGCCGAAGGCTCGCAGATCGCGATCTATCCGAACGAGAGGCGTCTATCACGGGGCTGAACCCCCGTGCTTTAGAAGTGCAAGCCCCCACCTTCGTGGGCGAAGAGAACTCTGATGCCCGCGCAGGCGGGGATTTGCTCTGTTAAAGCCCCGCCGTTCAGGGCGGGGAACAAGGAAGCCCCATGCCGACCGACCTGGAGATCGCCCATTCCGTCACCCCGCGTCCCATCGGGGACGTGGCCGCCGACCTGGGCCTGACGCCCGACGACCTGGAGCCGTATGGGCGGGACAAGGCCAAGATCAGCCAGCCCACCCTGGAACGCCTTCTTGCCCCCCCAGAATTGGGGGCGGGGGGGGCGAAGCGCGGCAAGCTGATCGTGGTGACGGCCATCACGCCGACGCCTGCGGGCGAGGGCAAAACCACGGTCGTGATCGGACTGGCTCAAGCTCTGTGCAGGTTGGGCAAGAAGGGCATCGCGGCGATCCGGGAGCCTTCGATGGGGCCGGTCTTCGGCATGAAGGGCGGCGCGGCGGGCGGCGGGCGGGCGCAGGTTCTGCCGATGGAGGACATCAACCTGCACTTCACCGGGGACATGCACGCGCTGACCTCGGCCAACAACCTGCTGGCGGCGATGACGGATAATCACATCTACCAGGGCAACGCGCTGGGGCTGGACGTGCGGACGGTCGCGCACCGTCGCTGCCTGGACGTCAACGACCGTGCCCTGCGTGAGACAGTGGTGGGATTGGGCGGCAAGGGGAATGGCTACCCCCGGCAGTCCGGGTTCCAGATCACGGTCGCGTCCGAGGTCATGGCGATCCTGTGCCTCGCCGAGTCGCTGGCCGAGCTGAAGGAGCGGCTGGGGCGGATCGTCGTCGGGCAGACCGTCCGGGGCCAGCCCGTCACGGCGGGCGACCTGGGGGCGCCGGGGGCGATGGCCGCCCTGCTGCGGGACGCGATCAAGCCCAACCTGGTACAGACGCTGGAAGGGACCCCCGCGTTCGTCCACGGCGGCCCGTTCGCCAACATCGCCCACGGCTGTTCCAGCGTGCTGGGGACCAAGCTGGCCCTGCGTCTGGGTGAGTATGTGGTCACGGAAGCGGGCTTCGGGTCCGATCTGGGCTTTGAAAAGTTCTGCGACATCGTGGCCGCGCCCCGGCAGCCCGCGCTCTCGCCCGATGCCGTGGTGTTGATCGCTACCGTCCGCGCCCTGAAGATGCACGGCGGGGTCGCCAAGACGCGCCTGGACCGGGAGGATGTGGAGGCAGTCACGCGCGGCCTGCCCAACCTGGACCGCCACGCCGCCAACGTCGGCCAGGTCGGCGTCCCGTTCGTGGTCACGGTCAACACGTTCGCGTCGGACACGCCCGCCGAAGTGGGGGCGGTCGTGGCGCACTGCCGGGCGCGCGGCTGGCGCGTCGCCGTCAACAATGTCTGGGCCGAGGGCGGCGAGGGCGGGCGCGAACTCGGGCAGGCCGTCCTGAACGCCCTGGAAACGCCGGGGCGGTTCCAGCCGATCTATGACGCGGCGCGGCCCATCCCGGAGAAGCTGCACGAGATCGCGACGAAGGTCTACGGCGCGGACGGCGTCGAGATCAGCGCGGAGGCCGAGAAGCAGATCGCCTGGCTGGACGCGCACGGCTTCGGTCGGCTGCCGGTGTGCGTCGCCAAGACGCAGTATTCGTTCACCGACGACTCGACCCGGCGCGGCGCCCCCACGGGCTTCACCCTCCGCGTCCGCGCGCTTTCCCTCTCGGCGGGGGCGGGCTTCGTCGTCGCCCTGGTGGGCGACATCCTGACCATGCCGGGCCTGCCCAAGCACCCCGCCGCGCTGGACATTGACATTGACGCCGGGGGCACGATTACGGGCCTGTTCTAATGCACGAAACGCACAAAAGGAGACCGGCCATGCGCCAATCGCACTCGTTTTCCGTCCTCCTCGGCGCGGTCATCCTCGCCCTGGCGCTCCTCGCTTCCACCCTGATGATCACCCGCAGCATGGTCCGTATCAAGAGCAAGGACGAGCTGATCCATGTGGACGGGTCGGCGCGCAAGCCGATCCGCTCCGACTTCATCATCTGGACCGGCAGCCTCAGCCAGAGCGCGGCCACCATCGCGCAGGCGTATGGGCCACTGGAAGCCAGCGTCGGCCAGGTCAAAGCCTATTTGATCGCCAAGGGAGTCCCTGCCGAGGAGATTCTGCCGGACGCGGTCAGCGAGGTGCCGGTCTACGAGCAGGTCAAGGACCCGAAGACGGGCCAGTACGTCACGACCGACCACCTCACCGGCTACACGCTGACGCAGACGATCGAGGTCAAATCGCGGTCCGTAGATCTGGTGGACGGGCTTTCGCGCCAGTCCACCGAACTCATCAGCCGGGGCATCCCCTTCAAGTCGGAAACGCCGCTGTACCTGTACACGAAACTGAGCGAGCTGAAGGTGAGTATGCAGGCGGAGGCGGCGAAGAACGCCCGCGACCGGGCCGCGCAGATCGCCGCCAGCAGCGGCTGCCAGCTCGGGGAGGTGCGCGCCGCGAAAATGTTCGTCCCGCAGATCACGCCGCTCTACTCGGCGGAGAAGTCCGACAACAACGCGGACGACACTTCCTCGCTGGAAAAGAACATCACGGCGGTGGTTTCCGTGGATTATTCCATCCGTTGATTTTGACCGGCGGCTCTTGATCTTTGGAGGTTTTTATGCGACAGATACTCGAATCCCGTCAGGAAAACCCGCAGTTCTCCTCCCCGACCAACCTGCGGGCGAAGGGGGAGATGGACGCGGCCATTGCCGAGTACCGCCGAGCCGTCCAGCGCGCCCCGGAGGACATCCAGGCCAAGATCACGCTGGCGAACGCGCTGGTGGCGCGCGGGCAGGCGGACGCCGCCGTCATTCAGTACCGGGAGGCAATCCAGCTCAACCCGAACCATGCGGAGACCTACAACCTGCTGGGCAACGTCTTGGCGAACGCGGGCAAGCTGGACGGGGCCATCGCCGCGTACTGGGAGGCCGTTCGGCTGGCCCCCGACGACGGCTGGGCGCGGAACAACCTGGGGCTGGCCCTGCGGGCGCAGGGGCGTGACGAGGAGGCGTTCATCGAGTGGCGGGAGGCGGTGCGGGTCGCGCCCGGCCACGCCTACGCGCGCAACAACTACGGGACCGCGCTCTACCAGCAGGGGGACACGGAGGCCGCCATCGCCGAGTGGCGGACCGCCCTGGAACTGGACCCCCGGTTGAGCGTCGTGCGGCACAACCTGGCGACCGTGTACCATCAGCAGGGCCAGACGAACGTGGCGCTGGCGCAGTACCGCGAGGCGCTCCAGCACGACCCGGAGGACGTCCAGGCGAACATCCACCTGGGCATCGCCTACCAGTCGGAGGGCCGCCTGGATGACGCCATTATCTGCTGGGAGCGCGCGGTCAAGAGCGACCCGCGCCAGGCCGAGCCGCACCAGCACCTGGGGGCCGCGCTGTACGTCAAGGGCCTGGTGGACGCCGCCCTGGCCGAGCTGCGCGAGGCGATCCGGCTGGACCCGCACGACCCGTGGGCGAACTTCAACCTGGGCATCATCCTGAGCAATGAGGGCCAGACGGCGGCGGCCCTGGAGCGCTGGCAGGAGGTCATCCAGGTGGACCCGGAGTTCGCGGGTGCCCACTTCAACCTGGGCAACGCGCTGTACAAGCTGAATCGCCAGGAGGCGGCCGTCGCCAGTTGGAAGCGCACGATCAGCCTGAACCGCCACCACGCCTGGGCGCATTTCAACCTCGGCTACGCCCTCCGCAAGCGCGGCGACATCGCCGCCGGCATGGCGGAGTGGAAAGAAGCCATGCGGATTGATCCCAAGATCGCCGGGCGGACTTTCCCGATGCTGGACGCGCTGAACGACGAGAAGTAAGAGCCTCCGGTGGCGCCGACGCTGAACCTGCCCCTGAAGGGACAGGCTACACGGATGGGTCGCCCCTCCGGGGCTGGGGAACAGGCCCCGGATTATCGGCAGGTTATCCAAAGCCCCGATGGGGCGGCCCAGCCGAATAGCCCGGCCCTGCACTGGCAGACCCGGAGGGCTTCAGGGCCGGGATTCCTAAATCTTCCACTGCCCGTTCTCATGGATCAACACGCCGTCGGCGTAGACCGCGCCGCCGCCGGCTTCGGGGCGCATGTCACAGACCATGTCCCAATGCACGGCGGAGACGTTTTTGGCCCCCGTCTCGGGGTAGGCGTTGCCCAGCGCCAGGTGGAACGTGCCGCCGATCTTCTCGTCGTACAGCGTGTTCCGCGTGTACCGCTGGACGCCGTAGTTGGTGCCGATGGCGACCTCGCCCAGCGTCCGCGCCCCCTCGTCGCTGTCCAGCATCGTTTCCAAGAACTCCAGCCCGCGCGCCGCCTCCGCCCCGACGACGCGGCCCCCCTCAAACGTCAGCCGGACGTCGTCCACCTCATGCCCCAGATGGGCCGTCGGGAAGGTGTAGCGGACGTGGCCGCTCACGCTGTCTTCCCACGGCCCCGTGAAGACCTCGCCGCTGGGGAAGTTCTTGTGGCCGTCCGAGTTGACCCACTTCCGCCCGCCGACGCGCATGGAGATGTCCGTATCCCGCGCCACGAACCGGATCGTCTCCACCCCGCCCAGATAATCCACATACCGCTGCTGCGCCTGCGAGAACGCCTTCCAGGCCCCCGCCGGGTCTTCTTTGTCTAACAGCATCGCCCGGAACAAAAAGTCCTCGTAGCTTGCCAGCGACATCTTGGCGTTCTGCGCCGCGCCCTGGGTCGGGTACAGCGTCAGGCTCCACTTGGCCCGATGTTGGGCCGCGCGCTCGAACAGCGACCGCCGGATGGCGCTGTTCGCCTTCTGCGCCCGCGCCTGCTTGTCCGTCTCCACGTCGGACAGCGCGGACGTGTTCGCGGGCGCGACGATGGCGCACAGGGCGTCAATCGTCTCGTACTCGAACCTTCGGATGGGCGATACCCATTCTAACTGCGGGTCTGAGGCCGTCGTCAGAAATATCCCGTCCAGCCCGTCCACCAGCACCTGCACATGCGGGTGCGCGCCCGCCGCCAGGGCCGCCCGGTAGACCTCACGCGCCAGTGGGATCGCCGCCTCGTCCACCCGGATCAGCACCTGCTCGTCCGGCTGCAAATAGAGGCTGTAATGGACGAGCGTATCCGCCCATTTCGTCAGTCGCGGGTCGGTCATGGTTCACCTTTCATGTCATCCCCCAGTTTGCAGCCCTGGCGGGGTCTGACACGGGACGCACGGAACAGTATACCCAACCTACCCGCCAGGCGGCCAGCGGTGGTATAATGGGGGGCTAGAAAGGGAGGAGCAACAGTGGCACAGACAACTACAAAGGATGAGATCACGACACACGAGAATAATCTAGGCATCATTCCGGCGCGGCCCGCCTACCCACAGGTGACGGACATTGAGGCGGTCCTGAGTCAACTCCCCAAGTTCACGGATGAAGAAGTCAAAGCATTAAATGAGGCTATCGCCGGAGACCGGGCACAACGACGAGCAAACGCGATGGTATGCTGATTATGACGCTCAGGTAAAGCTTGCAGGCCACGCCACGACGTATATGCTTGATGCGTGTGGAGACATCAGCTTTATTCATCCGCAGAAGAGCCGTTATCGTCTTCAACTTCCTCAGATGCTTCGGAAGATCCACCATCTTCTTTAGCTTCCTCTTCTCCCGCCTCCCTAGAAGTTTCGCTGCTTTTCTCCTCTGACTGGCTTGAACTTTTCTGTCCCAGCATCCGCTGCGGCAAGTAAGAGGGGTCACGGTAGATGATGGCTGTGCTAAATGCATCCCAGATCTGCCATTCAGGGCTTTTTTCAGAAGTCGGGTCTATGGCAGATGGCGGTAATAGATGTAGCTTGACATACAGCTCAGGAAGGAAGACATCGAAAGAAGCTTTAAATATAGCTCCCCACTCTTTTGCTGCCGTGATTGCTGCTGATCTAGAAAAAAATACTACAATTGGAACAAAGCCGAGAGACCAAAAGGCAGTTAGGTGATGTGACCAGATTGCAAGCCCGATATATACAATCATCGTGATGTAGCTCAAAAACCAAATGTTCAGCCAGAAATCTGTCTGTGCTTTGGCCGAGTCAATCATCTGGCGATAGTCTTTGGGAACTACGGCTAATAGACGAAACCATCCTTCAATGGTATCAAAGCCATACATAGCTTTCGGATAAGTTTCGAATGCGCGAATGGTATTTCCAAATTTCGTGGGAAGAATATCCCTTTTGCGATAAGGGAATCGTTCAGCGCGAATTATTAATAAGTCGGTCTGCTGCTGTGCTAGATCATTAGGTACTGGCTTATCTTTATAGCGATTCGCTGTGATGTAGGCATCATCAATTTGCTTCAAAAGGTTATTGAAGTGGCTTTGTTCCCGCCGCTTACCGTATTCCGTGTTGAGGGGCCACTTGTAACCCTCAAAGAGCTGATAAAGAGGACGGTTCCAAGCTAGTAAAAGAACGCCAGCCAGCCATGTAATCAAGCCAAGAAGAGTAGTCCCGACAAGAACATTAGCCTCTTTCAGCGGCGCAATTAGATCAGTATGATGGAAGACCACCAGCAAGCCGTAAAGCGCACTGAAGAAACAAGCCACCGGCAAAAAAAAGCCGATCGCGAAATCGCGATCAAAAAGCTTCGGCAGTTCGCTAAACAAGTTCAGCTACCTAGTCTTCTTCCTTCGGTCGGCGTGTGGGCGGAGGTGTCGTCGGTTTGCCAGGTGGCCGAGACGCATCAGTGAGATCACGGTCTTGCTCAAGTCTCTTGATCTCCTTAACCGCTTCTTCGATTTTCTCGACTTGGCGCTCAACTTGCTTTCGCTCTTCAGATGCCTCATCTGCCATAATCTTGTCCTTTTCTTGATCCTTGACTTTTCGCGTTGAACCCTGCATGGGCTTGGAGTCAAGCATCGGTCCTACCGAAACATTATACCTGCTTTCGTCTGTAAGAACAGACCTTATGGGTATACTGTCTCCGCAATGGGGCTGATGTTTTGGTATCAGGCGGCGGTGGCGCTGACGGCGCTGGTTCTGGTGGAAACGGCCCTGGTCAACTTTCTGTGCTTCCGCAAGCCGCGCGCCCTGGTCGCCGGGACGGGGGAGGCGGAACTGCCCCTCATCTCCGTTCTGGTGCCCGCCCGTGACGAGGAGGCGAACATTGAAGCCTGCGTCCGGTCGCTGCTTGCCCTCAACTACCCCAACCTGGAAGTGCTCGTGCTGGATGACCGGTCTTCAGACGACACCTACGCCATCCTGTGCCGATTGCGTGACCGGGATTATCGGCTGCGGGTCTTGATCGGGGCGGAACTGCCGCCGGACTGGTACGGGAAGCCGTTCGCGTGCTGGCAGCTCGCCAACGCCGCCAAAGGCGAGTGGCTGCTCCTGACGGACGCGGACTGCGTGTTCGCGCCGGACGCCCTGCTGCTGGCCCTGGGGGCGCAGCGGGAAAGCACGGCGGACGTGGTTTCGCTGGTGCCGGACCTGCACTGCGAGGGCTTCTGGGAGCGGCTTCTGATCCCGATCCAGTACTTCGTCATCTTCGCCTTCCTGCCCACGCCCCTTATCCGCCGGACGCCCTTCCCCTGGTTCGCCGCAGCCAACGGCGCGTTCCTGTTCCTGCGCCGCGAGACGTATTTCGCCGTGGACGGGCACAAGGCCGTGCGGCAGCAACTGGCCGAGGACGTCAAGTTCGCCCAGCACGTCAAGCGGGTGGGCAGGTCGCTGTGGTACGGGGACGGCTCGCGGACCTATGCGGTGCGGATGTATCACGGGCTGGACGAGATATGGAGCGGGTTCGGCAAGAACCTGTTCCCGGCCTTCTCCAAGAACCTGCCGCTGCTGCTCGGGGTGGTCTTCGTGCTCCTGAACGTCTTCGTCCTGCCGCCGCTGTGGGCCGTCTGGGGCTGGCTCCACGGGGCGCGCTGGGGCTGGCTGCCGCTGGCGTCGTTCCTCGGCCTGACCGCCGTCCGTCTGGGGCTGACGGCGCGGTTCGGGCGGGACTCGCCCGGCTACGCCCTGCTGAACCCGCTGGCGTGGGCGGTGACGGTCGGGATCGCGCTGTCGTCGGCCTACCAGGGCCTGTCGCGGCGGGGGAACACCTGGAAAGGGCGCGTCTACGGGGGAGGTTAAAGTCAGGCGGCGGCGGGTATAAGCGGCCTGGAATAACCCTCGCGGAAACGCTGGAATTGGAGACACGAACAATGGCAGAAAATACCAAGGAGCAGCTGCTCCGGTATCTGAACGACTCGTATGCCGCCGAAGTCGGCGGGGTGGCCTCGCTCAACGACCTCGCCGCGTTGGCGACCGACGCCGATCTGAAGCAGGCCGTGACCGAGCACATCGCGGTCACGCAGTCGCAGGCGGACCGGGTCAAGGCGCGCGTCCTGGCGCTGGGCGGCGACGTGTCCGAGCCGAAGGGCGCCCTGAACTCGGTGCTGGCGAAGGCCAGTGGCATCCTGAACATCGGGCACAGCCACGAGGACAAGCAGACGCAGGACACGATCAAGGCGTTCGCCTTCGAGCACTTCGAAATCGGCGCGTACACCTCCCTCATGGCATATGCCAACGCCGTCGGCGACTCGGAGACGGCGCAGCTCGCGCAGACCATCATCAGCGAGGAGCAGATGGCGGCGGAGCGCCTGCTGCGCGTCATCCCCCAGATCGCGGTCGCGGCTCTCAAGAACGCGGCCTGACCGCGTCGGCCCTTGCAAAAAGCGTGAAAACGTGGTAAACAGGAGAGACGGGAACATTGCCCCGTCTCTCCTGCGTTTTGAAGGGGAAGGCTTCACGACCCAAAACACTTCGGAAGGATTTACATCGTTGACACCATTCACCCGCGCCTGGCGGACAGCATCCGTGGCGGCCCTGGCGCTGCTTTCCCTCCCCTTGACCGCCCAGGTGCAGGCGGCCCCCCCCGCCGCGCCCGCGCCTGCCGGGGCGGACCTCAGCCCGGCGCAGCAGGCCCGGATGCAGGCGCGGCAGGCTCAGTTCGGGAAAGACCTGGCCGCCCTGCGCGCCGAGACCGGCATGACGAACGCCCAGAAGCAGGTGAAATACACCGCGATGGTGCAGGCGCTGAACAAGGACACGCTGGCGATTCTGACGCCGGTGCAGCGCGCGTCGGAGATCAAGCGGCGGCAGATCAACGCCCAGTTCCAAAAAGATGTCGCCGCGCTGCGCGCGGACAAGGCGATGACGGACGCCCAGAAGAAGACGCGCTACATCGCGCTGGTCCAGGCGGCGGACGCCCAGACGCTCGCCACCCTGACCCCGGCCCAGCGCGCTCTGGTGCAGAAACGGCGGCAGGCGCAGACGCAGGCCCAGACGGAGGTGGCGCGGCTCGCCGGCGAGCTGCAAAAGTCCCAGACGCCCGCCCAGGCGAAGCAGATCAAGGACATCAGCCTCGCCATGCGCGCCCGGATGCAGGCGGTCATGGCCGACAAGGGCCTGTCCGACCAGGCCAAGGCGGCGAAGATTAAGGACATGAGCAGCAAAGAAGCGGTGCAGATCGGCGCGCTCCTGACGCCGAGCCAGCGCGTCAAGTTCCTGCGCTGGCAGCAGCTCGTGGGCGCCGGCCAGGCGCAGTAAGGAGCAGGGGGAACAAACAAAACGCGGCCCGTCTTTGACGGGCCGCGTTTTGTTGTGCTGTCAGAACTCAAAGGCCTCGTCGAGCCGCCGCAGGAAGTCCAGAAGCTCCCCAATCTCGTCCGGCAGGGGCGCGTGGAACTGGAGGCGCTGCCCGGTGCGGGGGTGGTCAAAGCTCAGGGAGTGCGCGTGCAAGGCCTGGCCGTGGAGCCTGACCAAGAGGGCGTTGAGCGTCTGGAGCGGCGCCCCCCGAAACAGGTCCGCGCTGACCTTGCGCTGGCCACCATAGGTGGCGTCCCCGACGACCGGGAAGCCGGCGAAGGAGCAGTGGACCCGGATCTGATGCGTCCGCCCCGTCTGCAAGATCGCCTCGGTCCAACTGAACTCGGCCAGGTGCTCCAGCAGGCGCATCTCGGTCACCGCTTCGCGCGCGCCGGGCGGCAGTCTGTCCGGCGTCGGCGGCCCCATGACCCCCTGCTCGATGACGGTCATCCGCTTGCGGTCGCCCGGATGCCGGCCGATGGGCGCGTCAATGACGGCGTGCTTGAAGGGGACGCGGCCCCACAGGAGGGCGTGGTACTTGCGGACGGCGGTGCGCTCCCGTATCTGGCGGGACAGGCTCTGGTGGGCGGCGTCGTTCTTAGCGACGACCAGCAGGCCGGACGTGTCCTTGTCCAGCCGGTGGACGATGCCGGGCCGCAGGGCGCCGCCGATGCCGGACAGGCTCGGGCCGCAGTGGGCCAGCAGGGCGTTGACCAGAGTTCCCGTTTCCGCACCCGGCGCGGGGTGAACGACCAGGCCCTTGGCCTTGTTGATGACCACCAGGTCGGCGTCCTCGAAGACGATGTCCAGGGGGATGTCTTCCGGCAGGGCGTTTTCCAGGGGCTTGGCGGTCGGAATCGTGACCACGATCTCGTCGCCGAACCGCGTCCGGTAGGATGGCTTGCCCGGCTCGCCGTTGACGGTGACGGCCTGGGTGCCGATGAGGCGCTGGATGTGCGCGCGGGACAGGTGGGGCACCCGGTCGGCCAGGTAAAGGTCCAGCCTCAGATTGGTTTCATCGTCTTCGATCCGCAGGGGTTGGGTCACCGGGCAGCCGCCTCCAGCGGCAGGCGCGTCACGGGCGGCGGGGCGGGCGGCGAGAGCGGGGGCGCGGGATAGCGGCGGCGCAGAACGGCCATCCCGACCAGCGCGACGGCCGCCATGACCAGGCAGAGCCACTGCACGTCGGTCAGGGAGTGGATCGGCCCCACCCGGACGACATCCGAGGTCGTCCCCGCCCGCCAGATCTCCATCAGAAATCGCTCGGTCGCCGCCAGCAGGATGTACCAGCACGAGATCTGGCCGTAGTAGGCGCGGCGGCGCTCCAGCCAGACCAGTCCAGCGAAGAAGCCCAGGCTGAGGAGGCTCGCGTACAACTGGGTCGGGTGGCTCGGCGGCGTCAGGACGCCGTCGTCGTGGAATCGGATGCCCCAGGGCATCGTCGTCGGCGCCCCGTAGCAGCAGCCGTTGAGCAGGCAGCCCAGCCGGCCGATCACATACGCGATCATCACCGAAGGCGCGAACAGGTCGGCGACCTTCAGGATGGACATGCGCTTCAGGAGGCAGTACCCGATGAGTGCCCCGATGCCGCCGAACAGGCCGCCGTGGAACGACAAACCGCCCTGCCAGACCTGAAGGGTGTTGAGCGGGAAATTCGGCGCGTGCCGGTAGGAATCCCAGTCCACCAGGACGAACAGCAGGCGCGCGCCGACCGTGCCGACGATGATCATCCAGATGCCGGCGTCGAGGATGTTGTCCGGCGGGACCGTCGGGTCTTGGAGCCGCTTCGCCGCCCCGTAGGTGCGGGCCAGCGCGGCCAGAAAGGCCAGCATGAGGACGACGCCGTAGGTGTGGACCGCGAACGTGCCGACGTGGAACAGGACAGGGAACATCAGTTGTCTTTCAGGCCCAGGGCCGCCTCGCGGGCGGCGGGGGCGGGCTGACGGCCGTAATAAAGCGCCAGCAGGGCGACGCCGATGCAGATGGCCGTGTCGGCGAGGTTGAAGATCGGGAACTGCCACTGCCGGTTCGGCCCGGCATAGAGCGCCAGGAAGTCAATGACGTGGCCCAGCCGGACGCGGTCCAGCAGGTTGCCCAGCGCGCCGCCCAGCGGCAGGGCGAGGGCGACGCCCAGGAGGCGCGGCAAGGGCATCGGGGCGCGGACGCTGTAGGTGACGATCGCGACGGCGGCGACGGCGGCGGCGAGCGCCAGCAGCAAGGTCCCGTGCGGCAGGATGCCGAACGCGCCGCCCGTATTGACGTTGAAGGTCAGGGCGAAAAAGCCGGGAATCAGTTCCCGGCCCTCGTCCGGCCAGTGCCAGTGGACGGCGACGATCCAAGTCTTGCTGAGTTGATCCGCCAGCAGGACCAGCAGGGCGAGGCTGTACAAACCGATTCGGTTCAAGAACTACCCCGCAAGCGTGTTTTCTTCCTGCTCCACCGTGGTCGCGGCGTAGGGCAGCGCTTCCAGGCGCGCGACGGGGATGGGCGTCCCGTCTATGTCCGACAGGCCGTAGGTGCCCTCGTCTATCTTTTGCAGGGCGCGCTCGATCTTGCCTAAGATACGTCCCATGTTGTCCTCGGCGGCGTAGTTGCGCTCCCGGTCCATCAGGTTCGTGGCCTCATCGGCGGGGTCGTTCACATCGCCGTGGGACAGCTCGCCGGCTTCGTCCTCCTCGGACTGGTCCCGATCCGGGCCGGTGTAGGCGGCGCGCTCGGCCTCGACGCGCGCCTTCTCGTCCAGCAGCACCTGCTTGAAGTGCGCCAGTTGGTCTTGAGTCATGTGTTGCCTTTCGTGAGAAGAGGCCCCCCGGCCCCCAACAATGGGGGAGCCAGGGAAGCAGAGGGCGGGGCGACCCCGACCCTCCTGTCCGTTCCTGCCCTCCATTGTTGGGGGCCGGGGGGCTTCCTAAATCAGCCTTCTTGACGCCACCTCGCCGTCGCTTGACACCAGCCAGCGGCGGGAGCAGCCCCCGGCGCAGAAGGCCGCCGGGTCCTCGTCGCCGCCGTCGGGGACGGCGACCCAGCAGCGGGCGCAGCGCGTTCCGGGCGCGGGGCCGTTGTCCGCGATCTGCAAGCCCGGCACGCCCGAAGAGCGCAGAGTCACCTGCGAGACTAGAAAGAGCGCAGGCAGTTGACTCAGATACGGGCGCAGGGCGGCATAAGTTTCCCCGTCCGCCGTCAGCGTCACCGCCAGCTCCAGCCGTTTCTTGACGCCTTCCAGCGCCTTGTTGACCTGTTCACGGGCAGCCAGTAGCGGCTCCCAGCGGGCTTCCAGGTCGCGCGAGCGGACGTCGGCGCGATAACCCGGCAGGGCGGCCAGCCCCACCGACGCGGGCTTGTTCGGCACCGGGAGCTTCTGCCAGACCTCCTCCGCCGTGAACGAGAGGATCGGGGCCAGCAGGCGCGCGAGGGTGCTCGTGATCTCGTACAGCACGGTCTGGGCCGACCGGCGCTCGCGCGAGTCCGCGCCCCACGAGTAGAGCCGGTCTTTGAGCACGTCCAGGTAGAACGCGCTCAGGTCGGACGCGCAGAACGAGAGCAGCGTCTGGGCGACACGCGGGAACTCGTAGACGTCGTAGGCCGCGACGCAGCGGCGGACGACCTCGTTGAGCCGGTGCATGGCCCAGCGGTCTATCTCCTCCAGCTCGTGGAGCGGGACGGCGTTCAGGACCGGGTCGAAGTCGTACAGGTTGCCCAGCGTGAAGCGCAGGGTGTTGCGAAGCGTCCGGTAATTGGTCGCTGTCTGCTCCAAGATTTTGTCGCCGACCCGGACGTCGGCGAAGTAGTCCGACATGCAGACCCAGAGGCGCAGGACGTCCGCGCCGTACTTCTCGACGACGACAGATGGCGCGACGCCGTTCATCTTGGACTTGGACATCTTGCGGCCCGACTCGTCCAGCGTCCACCCGTTCGTGATGACCTGCCGGAACGGCGCGGCCCCCTTGGTCGCCATGCCGATCATCAGGGCAGCGTTGAACCAGCCCCGGTGCTGGTCGCCCCCTTCGAGGTAAACGTCGGCGGGGTAGGACAGGCCGGGCCACTGCTCCAAGACCGTGCGGCAGGTGGAACCCGAGTCGAACCAGACGTCGAAGATGTCGGTCTCCTTCGTCCACTCGGTTTCGCCCGTCTCGGGGTGCGTGTAGCCGGCGGGCAGGATGTCCTTGACGTCCGTCTCGAACCAGGCGTCGGTGCCGTGCTCGGCGACCAGGGCGCGGACGTAGCCGATGCTTTCTTTCGTCAGCAGCGGCTCGCCCGACGGCTGGGCGTAGAAGACGGGGATGCCGACGCCCCAGGCGCGCTGGCGCGAGATGCACCAGTCGGGGCGGCCCTCGACCATCGCCGTGATCCGGTTTTTGGACTCCTCGGGGAACCAGCGGACGCCGTCAATGGCCTTCAGAGCCTTCTCGCGGTGCCCCTTGTTGTCTATGTCCACGAACCACTGCACCGTCGCGCGGTAGACCAGCGGGTCGTGGGAGCGCCAGCCGTGCGGGTAGGAGTGGAAGATCTCCTCGCGGGCCAGCAGCGCGCCGGCGTCCCCCAGCCGCTCCATGACCTTCTCCTGCCCCGGCCCGAGCTTCAGGCCCGCGAACTCCGGCCCGGCCTCGTCGTTGAAGTGGCCGTCGCCGGTCAGCACTTGAATGGTGGGCAGATGATATTTCTGCCCCGTCAGGAAGTCGTCCTTGCCGTGCCCCGGCGCGGTGTGGACCAGGCCCGTGCCGTCCGTTGTCGTCACATAGTCGGCCAGCACGAGCGGCGAGCCGCGCTCGACGGACGGCAGCGGGTGCCCGAAGATCAGGTTTTGGAGATCGCGGCCCTTGACGGTCTTGAGCACGGTCCAGTCGTGGAAGCCTGCCGCCGCCATGGTCGCGCCCAGGCGCTCGGCGGCGACCAGGTAGCGGGACGTTCCGTGTTGCACCACGACGTAATCCAGGCTTGGCCCGGCGGCGACGGCGACGTTGGCGGGGATGGTCCAGGGCGTGGTCGTCCAGATGACGGTGTAGCAGTCGCCCTGCCGGGCGTCGGCCCCAAACACGCCGTCGGGGTCGGCGCGCAGGGGGAAGCGGACGTAGATGGACGGGTCGGTCCGGTCGGCGTACTCGATCTCGGCGTCGGCCAGCGCGGTCTCGTCCACGAGCGACCAGTAAACAGGCCGCAGGCCGCGATAGATAAAGCCTTTGTCCACCATCTCGGCGAAGACGTCCAACTCTTTGGCGGCCATCTCCTTCGACATGGTCAGGTACGGGTGGTCCCAGTCGCCCCGGATGCCGAGCCGCTGGAACTGTTCGGACTGTTTGCCCACCCACTCGGCGGCGACCTCGCGGCAGCGCTTTCGGATTTCCATGCGCGTCGGCGTCTGCTTCTTCTCGCGGAATTCCTTGGCGACCAGCACCTCGATAGGCAGGCCGTTGTTGTCCCAGCCGGGCACATAGGGGGCGGTGTAGCCCTCCATCGTGCGGAACTTGGTGACGACATCCTTCAATATCTTGTTGAAGGCGTGGCCGATGTGGATGTCGCCGTTGGAGAAGGGCGGGCCGTCGTGCAGGATGAAGTTGCCCAGCGCCGTTTTCCCTTTAAGGGACTCCTGGTAGATGCGGTTGCGTTTCCAGAATTCCAGGGTTTGCGGCTCGCGCTTGGCGAGGTTGGCGCGCTGGGGGATGGAGGACTCGTTGGTGTCCAGGCCGTCCGGGTTTTTGACGTCGGGCTTGGGGACGTTCAGGGTCTTGCTGTAGTCGGGCTTGACGTATTCGGCGGTCTCGGCGGGCGTCGTGGGCGCCGGCTCGGTATAAACTTCGGTCATGGGGGTTCCTCTCGGTTGAAGGCGAGTCAGATGCAGGCGTGGGGCAGGGCGAACCTAAAGTTCGCCCCTACCGGGGTATCGAGAGGCCCCCAATCACGCGGCGCAGGCAGGGGGCTGCCGGCGCCGGTTCCATCACTCCCATGACACTGGTTGTGGTTCGTTTTCGCATTTTTTGCGTGTGCTAAATCTTTCCGGCGTCTTTGGCGGAGGCTAGAAAAGCGTCCAGGGCGTCTTCCCAGGGCCGCAGATTATCTTTCCCCATGAGTTCCAGCGCGTAGTGGCGCAGGACGCTGTAGGCCGGGCGGCGGGTCGGCGAGCCGAACATCCGCGCGTACTCGTCGGACGTGATCGGCCTGACGGGCACATTGGAAGCGTTCATTTTGGCAAGAACCGCTCGCGCGAACCCTTCCCAGCTTGTCTCTCCCCGGTTGCTGACGTGGTAGACGCCGTACAGCGGCGTCTGAATAATCTGCGAAACCGCTTCCACCAAGTCTACCGTGTACGTCGGCGTCCCAAACTGATCCGCGACGATGGGCAGTTCCGGCTTTGTCCTCGCCAGATTGATGACCGTGTACGGGAAGTTCTTCCCCCCCACCCCGTACAGCCAGGACGTGCGGACGACGTAGCACCGGCGGCAGGCGGCCCGCGCCAGATTCTCGCCCGCCAGCTTGGAGGCCCCGTAATGGCTGATGGGGTTCGGCACGTCGAACTCGGTGTAGGCCGCGCCCTTCGTCCCATCAAACACGAAATCGGTGGAGATGGCGACCAGAGCCGCGCCGATCTGGTCCGCCGCGCTCGCCACGGTCCAGGTCCCCAGCGCGTTGACTTTATGGGCTAAATCCGGGTCCCGCTCGCAGCCGTCCACGTTGGTGTACGCCGCGCCGTGGAACACGAGAGCGGGGTTCGTTTCGGCAAAAAACGCGCGCACCGCCGCCCCATCCGTGATGTCCAGCGGGCGGATTTCTCCGACCGACGTTGGCCCAACGTCGGTCGGGATGACCTCATGGCCTTGCGTGGCAAAGATGCGGCGCGCATCCGTCCCCAGCATCCCCGCCGCGCCCGTGATAAGTATCCGCATCGTGCCGCTTATTATAACCTAAGTTGTGTTTCTGTTCTGTCTTAGCGTTTTCATTGAATGTTACCCTGCTTTGTGCCTGACGGGCCTCTGGTATAGTGGAAGTACCACCCACCACTTGCCAGAAAGACCCGCCATGCCCAGCCAAGTTCGACAAATCATCAGCATTTACTGCTTTTGCGATGACTTTTTACATAGCCGTGGACACAAAGACCCGCCGCAGGCGAAACTGAGCACCGCCGAAGTGATGACCATTGCTCTGGTGGCCGTGACACTCTTCAGCGGCAACCAAGACCGATGCCGTTGCTTTTTGGAGGAACACGGCTACCTCCAGGAGCGGCTTTCTAAAAGCCAGTTCAACCGGCGACTGCACCAGGTTCCTGAAGTCCTCTGGCAAGCGATGTTTGATCCGCTGGCCCAAGTCCACAGGCAAGACAATGACGCGCAGCACTACGCGGTAGATAGTCTGCCAGTGGCCGTTTGCGATAACATCCGCATCAGCCGCAGCCGCCTGTACCCGCGCAAGCAGCATGGGGAAGCGTTCCGGGGCTACATCGCCAGCAAGAAGCGCTACTTCTACGGCCTGCGGGTGCATGTGCTGATCACGACAAGTGGCCTGCCCGTCGAAGTCATGTTAGCCCCCGGCGCACAAGCCGACATTTCGGCATTCCGCTGCTTGGCGCTTGACTTGCCTGACGAGGCTTATCTGTTTGCGGATGCCGCTTACCTGGATCAGCATGAAGAAACTCTGCTGGCAGACGCAGGGCGGCATCTGGTGGCGGCACGCCGCAAGAACAGCAGGGCACTCCTGCCGCCCTGGATGAGCTACATTGCCAAGCACGAGCGAAAGCGCATCGAGACCGTCTTCAGCCAGATCGCGTCGGCGCTGGGGCGAAAGGTTCACGCCGTCACGCCCAGAGGGTTTGAGTTGAAGACCTTTCTGACCGTGCTGGCACATACTTTGACGGCAACAGTATAGAAACACAACTTAGGTTATTATACTGGAAAAGAGGCGGGCGCGTCAACCGGCGGTCAACGCGGAAAACCTTTCAGGCGATTAGGAGTAGTAATGAAAGATGCGAGTCCCGCGCGGGTAATCCGCATCCAGCGCAGATGCAAGCGCCACCGCCTCCTGATCCGTGTGGTTGGTCGGCTCATCCTCTATGCGGCTTTCCGTCAGCAGGTGGTAGAAGAACGCGATGACAAACATCATCGCGGCGTTCGCGTTGATGTAATTGCCCTGCGGCGCGATGTATCCCTTGTACCCGGCTTTGAGAAATGCCTGCGCGAACGCCTCTTGGCCCGCTCCACAGGCGACACAAACCAGAGTGCGCCCCATCCCTTTGACATAGTCGGGAATGTTGGCCGGCGTCAGGCCCAGCGTGACGCGCTCCCAGCCGCGTGGATTGTCATAGTCGCCGTCCACCTGGTCAACCACGTTGAGACCGAGCTGCGCGCCTCCGTCGGAGGCGCGGCCTCCGTGGCAGAACAGGACGACATACTCACATTCCGGCATTGCGCCCGCCAGGAACTCAAGCGCACCACGCTTCTGCGCCAGGTCGTACAGATGGACCCGCAGGCCGAACGCTTCCAGGGCAGCTCGGATCGCGGTCGCGTCTTGGAATAGTTTCGGGCTTTTGTCACAGCAGATGACCACCGACTTGTACAGTTTCATAGCGTTTCCTCGCCGCAGCCAAGTCCAGGCTGGCGCAGCCTAATTGTGAATTGTGCTTTATTCTGACGCCTATTTCACCCCTCGGTACTGCTCGAAGGCGACGGCGAGGTATTCCAGGAAGTCGGCGTAGTTGACGGAGATGACGCCGGCGGGGGGGACGATGCCCAGCCGCTGCATCAGGGGGACGGCCAGGCGCATGGCGGCCGTCTGCTGGACCTGCGGAGGGAGCTGCCAGCGGCGGTCTATGTAGTGGCGGACGGCGCGGTATTCGGGCACGGTCATCTCGTAGACGTGCCGCCCGATGTCGGCCAGGGCGTAGGGGGCGAGGTGTTCGGGCAGGCCGCGCGGCGGGGGGGCCAGCGCCTCCAGCGTCGGGACGCGCGGGGCGCGCTGCTTGACCACCATCGTCCCGGCCACGAAGTCGCCCAGGCGCTGGTAGCGGCCCGACAGCAGCAGGCACAGGACGGGGATGAGGATGCACAGGCCGCCCATCGCGCCGACGAGGGGCTGG
>CAXTWM010000056.1:0-18954 GCA_964247915.1 uncultured Armatimonadales bacterium
ACCGTCGTCATCGTGCGGCTGTCCAAGGCGCACGGGGACCACCTACGTGCCGCCATCCCCTACCCCGGCCTCCACCCCCAGGCGGTCGCCATGCCCATCGGCCAGGGGCACACGGTCTACGGGCGCAACGCGGCGGGGCGCGGGCAGAACCCGCTCGCCATCCTGGACCCGGCGGCGGACGCCGCGACGGGCGCGCTCGCGTTCGGGGCGACGACCGTGACTCTGAAGAAGATCGCGGACGCTAAGGCCGGCTATGACCCGCACGGCTCGACCCTGGTGCTGGCGCAGGACCGGCCCGGCGGCGGAGAGCCGGACGCCGTCAAGCACCTGATTCATACGACCGCCAAAGAGTGGAAGAAGGCCCCGGCCCAGGTGAAGGGCGCCCCGCAGGCCAACGGGTCCATGTTCAAGCGCGCGCCGGGCACCGTGGACAACCCCGGCGAGCTGGGCGCGGCAGAGTAGAAAGATTTTAGAAAATGCCGGATGCCAAAGAATTGGGACTGGAGCGGAACGGCGGGCCGAGCAGTTCGGGTGAAGGCCCCGCAGAGCGCAAGGCGTCGCCCTACATCAAGGACCTGGAAGACGACCACCTAACGCGCAAGTGGGCGATGGTCATCGACCTGGACCGCTGTACGGGCTGCCACGCCTGCGAGGCCGCCTGCGCCGCGGAGAACAACATCCCCGTGGTCGGCGAGCAGCAGGCGGACCAGGGCCGCCTGCACCAGTGGATTCGCGTCGAGCGGTATTGGGAGGGAACGTACCCCAACGTCAAGGCGCGCTTCATGCCGATCCCCTGCCAGCACTGCGACAACGCGCCTTGCGAGCCGGTCTGCCCGGTTTATGCGACCTACCACAACCCGGAAGGGCTGAACGCGATGGCCTACAACCGGTGCGTCGGGACCCGCTACTGCGGCAATAACTGTCCGTATGACGTCCGCATGTTCAACTGGTTCGAGCACTCATGGGACGAGCCGCTGAACCAGCAGCTCAACCCGGACGTGACCGTCCGCGAGAAGGGCGTCATGGAGAAATGCACCTTCTGCGTCCAGCGCATCCGAAGGGCGGAGGAGAAGGCCGACGCCGAGGGGCGCGACCTGGAGCCGGACGAGTTCACGACCGCCTGCGCCCAGGCCTGCCCGCCCAAGGCGATCACGTTCGGTAACGTCAAGACGAGGCCCAAAGCCCAGGGCGAGCCGGACTTCGACCCGAAGACCGACTGGACCGTCGCCAAGCTGTGGAACGACTCGCGCCGCTTCCGGCTCTTGGAGGAGCTGGGGACTTCGCCTGCCGTCGTCTACTTGAAGAGCGTGGATGAAGAAGCGGAAACGGTGGCCTGAGCCATGTTCGACCAAGACAACATTCTGAACTCGCCGCGTGGCGTCGCTCTGGACCCCAACGCCAATGAGCCGCTGCGGCTGGTCTTGGAAGACCCGCATAAGTCGCGCTGGACGAAGTTGCTGGTTACTACCATCGTCTGCTTCGGCCTGATCGTGCTGGCGGGCGCAATCATCTGGCTTTGGGCTTACCCGACCCAGAAGGACAACCCCGGCTTCTGGCACGTCTCACTCGTTTCGCTGCTGTTCTGGATCGGGGTGACGCAGGGCATGGTCGCGCTGTCCGCCATTCTGCGGGTCTCACACGCCTCCTGGCGCTACCCGCTGAACCGGATGCTGGACATGGGATCGCTGTTCGGGCTTTGGGCGCCCCTGCTGGTCCCGCTGCTGTCGGTGGCGCACAGCCGCATCTATGCGCTGGGCGCCTCGGAGCACAGCGACAACGTCTGGCGCATCGCCGGCCAGACCGCCTATGGGCCTTACCTGTTCGACAACCTGGCGGTCGGCACGGCCTATCTGGCGGGTTTGATGCTTTTGTACACGACCTCCCTGCCCGACTTCGCCGTGCTGCGCGACCGGGCGCCGGACGGATCAAAGGAGAAACGCTTTTACGAACGGATCACGAGATGGCGCGGGGAAAGGTGGACCGGGGCCGAGCACCAGTGGCGCGTCCTGCGCCGCGCGGAGGGCGTCCTGGTCGTCGGCATCCTGACCTCGTTCGTCGGCTCGCAAACGATCCTCGGCTGGGATTTCCAGCTCGCCGCCGCGCGCGACTGGGACTCGAGCATCTTCGCGCCGCTGTACACGCTCGGCTCCATCCTGGGCGCCGTGGCCCTGGCCGTGCTGCTGATGACGGTCGTGAACCGGCTCCTGCGGGGGCGCGGCTTCTTCACCGACGCGCAATACGATAACCTGGGCAAGCTCATGGTCGGGGCCGCGCTGATCTGGACGTACTTCCGCATCTGTGACTTCCTGACGGCCTGGTACGGGCACATCCCGAGCGAGTGGAACCTCCAGCAGAGCCGCACCATCGCCTTCCCAATCCTGGTCGGGCTGATGGGGCTGGGGTGCTCCATCGCGCCCATCTTCGGCAACCTGTTCCCGCGCAACCGCAAGCGGCGCTGGCAGCTCTGCACGGTCAGCGTCCTGGTCCTCATGGGACTGGCCTCGCAGCGGTATCTGGACACGGTGCCGACGTTCGCGCCCAAGTACGGCATGGAGCCGCTGCTGCCGACGGGGCCGGCCATTGTCGTGTTCGTCGGCATCACGGCTATGTTCGTGCTGACGTTCCTGCTCGGCGCGCGCTACTTCCCGATCATGTCCTGGTGGGGCACGAGCAAGGAGCGGACGCGCACGGCGGAGCGCAAAATGGGTAACGCGACGGTGACGGTGATGGTGGAAGACCCACCGCTCTGGGAAAATTAGAAGAGTATCAGACGATGGGCATTATCGAACGTGATCTGAACCGCTTTCAGGAGACGCAGCGCGAGGTGCCGCTGCGGGATACGACGGCAAGCTACCTGCCGCCGCCGCCCGCCGCGCAGGTCAACTCGGACCTGACGCGCCCGGTGCTCCAGACGAACTGGCGCTGGTGGGCCGTGCTCGGCTTTTTTGCCACCGTCCTGGGCATCGCCACACTCACATTCGCCTGGCAGATCTACCAGGGCATGGGCGTCTGGGGCATGGACCGGCCTATTTATTGGGGTCTGGACATCGCTAACTTCATCTTCTGGGCGGGCGTCGCGCTTTCCGGCACGATGATCTCGGCGATCCTGCGCCTGCTCCACGCGGGCTGGCGGCGCTCGCTGACGCGGCTGGCCGAGACGCTGACGGTCTGCGCGCTGGCCGTCGCGGGCGTCTTCCCCCTGCTGCACATCGGGCGCAACTGGGTCTTCTTCTGGATGCTGCCTTACCCCAATGAACGGCAGCTCTGGCCCGACTACAAAAGCCCGCTGGTGTGGGACGCGACGGCCATCTCGGTGTACCTGATCACGAGCGTCATATTCTGGTTTTCGGGCATCGTGCCGGACTTCGCGACGCTGCGCGAGCGGACCTTCGGCTGGCGGCGCATCCTGTACACCATCCTGGCGCTGGGCTGGCGCGGGACGGATCGGGAGTGGCGGCGCCTCAAAGTGCTGTTCGGCATCCTGACCGTGATGATCATCCCGGTCTTCGTCTCGTTGCACACCATTGTCGGCTGGGACTTCGGCATGAGCATCGTGCCGGGCTGGCACTCCAACATCTTCGCGCCCTACTTCGTCCTCGGCGCGCTGCTGTCCGGTTCGGGCGCGGTCTGCGTGGCGATGTGCCTCCTGCGCTGGGCCTTCCGCCTGGAGCAATATATCCTGCCCCAGCACTTCGACAACATCGGGAAGATACTGGCGCTGATCGCGCTGCTCTGGTCGTACTTTTTCGGCGGCGATATCTGGTCGGACTGGTTCTCGCGCGACCCCGACCACGAGAACTACGTCCACTTCCTGTTCAGCGGCTACAAGTGGGTGCTGGTGCTGCTGCCTGTTTTCGCGGTCATCGTCCCGCTCGTCTCGCTGCTGTTCAAGCAGGTGCGCCGCTCGCCGTGGGCGATGTTGGGGGTCGGCGTCTCGGTCAACATCGCCATGTTCTCCGAGCGCATCCTGGTCGTCGTGCCCAGCGTCGCGCGGAACCGCCTGACCTGGGGCAACTACACGCCGGCCTGGCCGGACATCGTGATCACCATCGGGGCTTATGGGCTGTTCGGCTTCTTGTACACGCTGCTGACCAAGTTCATCCCCATCGTCTCGATGTGGGAGTATCGGGAAGGCGAACACGCCGAGGGCGTGGAACGGGTCGGCGGCGCGGAAATGCCGGTGACGATGCGCGAGGAGACCATTGGGTAAGGCTATGGCTGAAACAACAGTGCTGGGCTTGTTTGAGGAGATCGAGGGGGCGGCGGGCGCGCTGAACCGCTTGAAGGGCGAAGGCGGGACGGCCTCCGAAGACCTGATGGTCTTGTCGTCCGTGCCGTTCCCGGAAGGCGTTCTGGAGGCGGATAAGTCGCCGATCCGACTGCCCCTGTTCACCATCATCTTCGCGCTCGTCGGCATCGGGTTCGGGATCGCGCTGGCTGGTTTCTCCGCCCAGCTTTACTTGATCCGGGTCGGCGGCAAGCCGGTCTCGCCCGTGCCGCCCATCGGCATCATCGCCTATGAGATGATGATGCTGTTCGCGCTGTCCGGGGCCTTTTTCGTGGCTTTGTTCGAGATGCGCCTGCCGTCCTGGCGGGCTAAAGTGTATGACCCGCGCATCTCCGAGGGCCTGATCGGCATCGCCGCTCACTGCGCGGACGACGAACAGGCCGCGCAGGCGGAGCGGTTCTGCCGCGAGGCGGGCGCGGCGGACGTCCGGCGCGACGCGAGGGCGTTTGAATGAAGCACCCCCTCCGCTTGGCGCTTCTTTCGCCCTTCGCCCTGCTGCTGGCTGGCTGCGGCAACCAGATGTACCGGCAGCCGAACTACACACCGCTGGACACGCCGCGCGCCGCGCCGCCGCAGGACTCGGTGATGGCGAGTGACGCCATCCTGCCCACCGACGCCCGCCCCGTAGCCTCGACAGCGTATGGGGCGCAGGTGAAGCTGCCGGGGGAGAAAGACCCGCGATACACGGGCGGCGTCCGGCTGACGCAGTTCCCCTCGAAGGAACCGACGCTGCCGCCGCCGAACCTCTCCGACAACGCCCGCTACGAGCCGGCCCCTGCCTCAGTGGACGCCCTGGCGAACCCGCTGCCGAGCGACCCGCGCGTCGTCCGGGCGGGCCAGGTCCTGTTTTATAACCGCTGCGTCCAGTGCCACAATCCCGGCGGCTACGGCTACGGCACGGTCGGGCAGTACCTGGTCCCCCACCCGCCCGACCTGGCGGCCCCGCTGGTGCAGCACATCACGGACGGGGCCATGTTCTGGCACATCACGATGGGCCAGGGCAAGATGCCCGGCTTCCGGCACTGGCTGACGCCCAACGAGCGCTGGGCGGCGACGGCGTATGTCCGCAGCCTGAAAGGGAGCAAAGATGTGGGAGACCGCGACAACGCCGGGGCGTGGACGGTGACGCGCGACGCGCCGTACCCGACCTATGGCGTGACGGGTTTCCAGGACGGACGCAGCGCGTACCCGTTCAAAGTCTTGAACCCGCCAACGGGGGACCCGGACAGCCGCGAGACGGTGCATTCCCAGGGTTTCGGCCAGCCGCCCCCGCCCCAGAGCCGGTGAACGGAACACAAAAAACGCCCCCGCGCGGTGCGCGGGGGCGTTTCTGATTCCGACTAGATGGCTTCGGAAAGCAGATTGGTGATGACCGCCTTCGGCTGGTTGCCGAGGAGCTGGCCGACCCGCTCGCCGCCCTTGAAGAGCATCAAGACGGGGATGCTGCTGACCTGGTAGCGCGCCGCCACCTCCGGTTCGTCGTCCACGTCCACCTTCACGACGCGGGCCTTGCCCTGGTACTCGTCGGCGACGGCGTCCAGCGTCGGCCCCAGCGCGCGGCAGGGGGGGCACCAGGGCGCCCAAAAGTCCACCAGGACCGGGACGTCGGACTGCAAGACTTCCTTCTCGAAATCGGCCGTCGTGACGGCGCTCGCGTTGCTCATTCAACCTTCTCCTTGATGATTCATGCCGAGTGACTAAATGTGTTCGGACAGCGCGGCCCCGATGGTCTGCCGCGTGTTCTGCCCGCCGACCAGCTCGTTGACCTTCTGGCCGCCCTTGAAGACGAGAAGCGTGGGGATGCTCTGGACGCCGTAGCGCCCGGCGATCTCAGGGTTCTCGTCCACGTTCAGCTTGAAGACCTTCGCGCGGCCCGCGAACTCGTCCGCGACGGCATCCACGGCGGGGGCAATGGCGCGGCATGGGCCACACCAGACCGCCCAGAAATCCACCAGGACCGGGCCTTCGGCCTCTAAAACCTGCTTATCGAATTCGGCAGTGGAAACAGCGGGGGCTGCGCTCATACTCGTCTCTCCTCGTCGGCCCGACGGGCCGGTTCCGTCTTGTTATCCCTTCAACACGGCATCCGACCCCGAAGTTCCCGCGCGGCGCGTCAGTTCTACCCGTTCCCCTTGACGAGCGCCATGAACTCCTGCCGCGTGGCGCGGTCCGTGCGGAACGCGCCCATGACGTGCGAGGTCACCATGCTGGCGCTCTGCTTCTGGACGCCGCGCATGAGCATACACATGTGTGCGCCCTCGACGACCACGGCGACTCCGCGCGGCTGCAAGGCCTCCTCGATGGCCTCGGCGATCTGGGTCGTCAGCCGCTCCTGCACCTGCAAGCGGCGCGCGAACATGTCCACCAGCCGGGGGATCTTGGACAGGCCGACGATCCGCCCGTTGGGGATGTAGGCGACGTGGACCTTCCCAAAAAATGGGAGCATGTGATGCTCACAGTTATGTGACAGGTGGCCGTTGATTAAGAAGGTTGGGTAAGGCTCACACTGAAAACTATAGACTGTGTAGGGCTTCTTTCCGACAGCCGTACAAGGCGTGACCCGCTGGACTTTCACCCAGCGCGACTCCATCAGATCGGTCCGATGATTCTCCTGACGGAAGCCATGCTTCCTCATCCAACTATCGGCGACATACAGTTGAGAGGCAGCTTTGTCAGGCCGGGGAGTAAACCTGGCACCGATGATCTCTGAAAGCTCTTGTAAGAAGAGGGTATTGCCGCTGGCGATCTTACGCCCAGCGCTCTGCCTGCACCGATAGCCGTCACCATCCACATAGCCATCAAGAAAGCCGTGGAAAGTTTCCGGCGAGTTCAGTACCACGCGCGGCAGATGTTGGCGCATGTGGTGAGCATCGCCGCCCGCGTACTGCCGGAACAGGTCGGCAAGGTAGGAGGAGACGACGCGCACACGATAGCCCGCCAATTGACGCTTCAGATAGCCCGATGGGCGTTCCACCGGCTCGATCTCAGCCTTGGCCCCGAAAGCCTCGGCAAGAGCACCCGCACACTGGGCAGCAAACTCTTTTTCGTTGACGACCAGAGACAAGTAGCGCGGGCTGACCGTGCCATCCGCAAATGTCGCCCCGACTGCATAGCCGAACGCCTCACCCACTTTTGGCGGGTAGCGTTTCCGGCATAGGCTTTTTGGCTGCGTCCACTCAACGAATCGCCCCTCCAGGTCTTGAGCCTCTACCCACCCTTCTGGCGTGGCAAACGGGTGATCCGGTGTGACACGCACCGTGCCCCGCTCCGTTTCCACCGCCACAAGCGCATATGTCTTGTGGCTGCTCACTTGAATGACCTGAGTCGGCACAGCGCGGCCCTCATGGAGTGTCCAGAGCTGATCACCTGCCTCGACATCTCGCGCGGCCTTCGCCCCCCCGACCACGTTCACGATCTGCTTGCCGGGGACACATTGACTATAGAACTCGATGTCTTTGACGACCACCATGTCGTCGTAATCCTCGTGGAAGATCGCGCCGTTCAGCAGGGTCTGCACGTCCTGCCTGTAACCCTGCGTCAGATACTTCAGCGCCTCGGTGACACGGTGCGGGGTCCGCAGCAGCCCCTCGCGCTCCGGGTCTTCGCCGACAAAGGCGAGGATGTCGCGGTAGTGGCCTTCGACCGCTTCCTGGGTAGGGCGGATGATCTCACCCCGGTTCCCGTTCGCGTGCGCGGCTTCGCGCGGCGGGCGGATTTCCAGGTTCTCCAGCGCCCGCTTCTCGGCTTCCGTCAGTTGTGTCACGGTAAACGCCTTCCTAAGCGGCTAGTCGCCGTAGCATTCAAAGTAGTTGCGGGCCGTTTCGCGCACCGCCACCCGGTACAGGCGCGCGCCGCCCAAGTCCTCACGCCCCAACCGGCGCGAGATATTGTCCCAGACCACTCGGGTCAGGTTTTCCGACGTGGGGTTCAGGTTTCGGAAGTCCGGCGTGTCATAATTCAAGTGTTTGTGATCGTAAGGCCTCAGCACTTCCTCTTCTACGATGCTGTCCAGCCGATCCAGGTCCCAAAGCAGGCCCGTGCGCGGGTCCGGGTCGCCGGCCAGGGTCACTTCGACCTCGTAGTTGTGCCCGTGCCCGTTTTCCCAGTTGCATTTGCCGAAGATAGCGGCGTTTTCCTCATCCGAAAGCGCCGGTGAGTGCAGGCGGTGTGAGGCGGAAAAGTCGTAAGCGCGTGTGACGGTCAGCATGGCGGCTTTCTGCGGGGGTTGATCGCCCCGGAACGGAATGGTCGTCAGCTCGGCCCGCAGCAGCGATGTCGGCCAGAGCGTGACTCGGGCCAGGGCGCCCTGGGGCGGCAGCGCGGGGCGGCAGCGGCCCCAGATCAGGCGGGCCAAGTTCTCCGGCGTCGGCGGCGTGTCCCGGAAGGCGGGGACATCGGCATCCAGCAGCTTCCCGTCCAGCGGGCCGACGACGTGCGCCTTGAGTACGGCGGCCACATCCTTGATGTTGATCACCATGCCGGTCTCGGGGGCCACCGCGCCGCCGACGGTCAATTCGCACAGGTAGTCATGCCCGCGCCCCGTGTCGCCGGGCGGCGGGCGGCGGAAGGCGGCGGAGAAGGCCGCGCGCCGCCGCAGGTACATGGTCATTAATGGCTGATCTCCGTGTCTGGGAACACCGGCGAAGGCGGGCCGGGTTCCCGCTGGCGCAAACAAGCGCCCCCTGCCGCGCGAACCTGGGCGGCAAAGGGCGCAGGCCGGGATCAGGGGGTCAGTTCGCGCAGACGCCGTACCCGTTCACGCCGGTCGTGCCCAGGGTCGCGCCCGCAGCGTTATTGAGGTCCAGGCCGGCTTGGAGGTTTTCCGCCTGCGTGTCGGCACCCTTCTGGGACGGTGAGAGTGCGTAATACTTGACGTGCCCATCCACAAAGGCGAAGTTGTTGCCGCCATTATGGCGGACCGAGATGTCGTCGCCCTTGGCCGTGCCCATGTTGCCGAAGTTGAAGTTGCCGTCGTTCGCAGACCCATTCGGGCCGCCGGCCGTCTCTTCGCAGAACAGCATGATGTTCGCCGGGCTGTCGAAATTGGCGATGCTCTTGCCGGGGTAAAGGCCGGGAAAGACCTTGGTATAGGAGGCCAGGCAGGAGTTCATCTCGTAGGAGTTCCCGCTCGTCTGCCCGGCGCTGTCGTCCGGGCAGACGAAAACGCCCGCGCTCTTGATGAACGGGTACAGGCCGCCCTGGGCGACCTGATAGGTGGTCGGGCTGTAGGCGGAATAGTAGAGCCAGCCTCCGGGCGTGTTCACGCCGTTGCTGCCGTAGGTGATGCCCGGCATGACCTCGTCGCTGTCCTGTGTGTACTGGGTGACGGCGAGGCTGAGTTGTTTCATGTTGGAAGCGCAGGAGATGCGCCGGGCGTTCTCCCGCACTTTCTGGAAGACGGGGAACAGGATCGCCGCGAGAATCGCGATGATGGCGATGACGACGAGCAGTTCAATGAGCGTGAAGGCGTTTCGTTTCGTGTCTCGTTTCAGGTACAGCAATGGTTTGTTTCTTTTGATATGAAAACGTTGCAGCGCCCGCATCGTGTGATCGAGGCGGGGGAGTTTTCTTGCCGGGGACGGGAAGCCGCCGGGTCTTCTTGCTAGTGCAGACGCACCCGGCGGCGAACTATACGCTGGCGATTACGTTTAGTGAGTCGGCCCATGCACTAGGTCATAGCCGGGGGTTCTGCCTTGATCTACCATGCTCACTGCCAGGACTGTTCCTTTGATAGATTTTCGCTCGGTTGTGTAAGCAGCATTCTGCAACTGTGCGACGCGAACTCTCACGGACTTAAGTACGTCTAAGTCAGCCGTTTGAGGATGGCTTTCGTGAGCACTGGCGACTTGGGCGGTCGGCGCGGGATCGTGTTTGATGGTCGCAGGACCGACGTTCACGGGGATGGAGGCAGGCAGCTCATGCGGAACCGTCGCAACAACAGTCTCCGGCTTTCTCGTCTCAGGCTGGACGACCGGCGCCTTGTGCGTCTCGCCCGTCGGAACCCGCGTCTTGACGGCCACGACGGTCTCGGGCTTGAACTTCGGCAGGACGGGCTTCTTGGTCGTCAAGACGTGCGGCTTGGCGGAGGCCGTCAGGTTGGCGGAGGCCGTCAGGTTGGCGGAGGCTGTCAGGGGCGCGGGCTGGATGGGGGCCTTTGTCGGGGCATCCACCGCATCAGGCGTCTTTGTTCCCTTCGGCTCCGGCTGCGCCTCGTCAGGCCGGACGCGGGCGATCCGGGCGGGGTCAAGGCGCGCGGGTTTAGGGGAAGCAGGCAGGTGGTGCGCGACGGGCGGCTTGACGCCCAAACTAGGCACGGGTTTAACGATGGGCGGCGCAGCGGCGGCCGGCGCGAGGGCGACCCTTGAGGGCGCGGTCGCGGTATGTTTGGCGGCCTGCGGCGCCTGCGTATGCGACAGGCCGTAGCCGACAGCGCCCAGGACAGCGACCGAGGCGGCGGCGGCAAAGGCCGGGCGCAGGGTGAAGGCGCGGGCGGGACGCGCTTGGGCCGAAGCAGGAACGGAAGCGGCGGACGAGGCGGCGATGGCTTCCGCAATGCGGGCGCGCAGGTCGGCGGGCGGCGACACGACCGGGCGGGCGGCGAGGGCGCGCTGCGTCGCCTGCATCCAGGCCAGCGACTCGCGGCAGGCCGCGCAGTCGGGCAGGTGCGTCTCCACGCGCCGCGCTTCCTCGGCGGACGCCATGCCGTCGGCGTACAGCGACAGCAGGGGATCAATCGTTCCGCAATCATCCGGGGTGAGGGGCTGGGGCTGTGTCCAAAAAGTCCAGTTCATCGGGGAAGTTCGTGCCTTTCCGCGCTCAAATCCTATCCACATACTGAGACAGCCAGAGGGGCCAAATGTTTCGGGGATTTCGACTCGATTTTCGCGCCGCTTCGGGTAGGATAATCGTATTATGGCGGATCGAAAGCAGAATCCTGAATTCCTCGGCGGCGGGCCGAAATTCAACACGGTCGGGCGGGACACGCGTGGGCCGGAAGGCGCGGAAGAGCCGGTCATCCCGGTCAATCAGACCGGGTACTGGCTGCGGGTCGCTGGGGTAGTCATCGCGGTTCTGTTGCTGGGGGCCTTGTTGTTCTACCTGAACGGACAGGACCTAGGCCGGACGAGCGTACAGCCGACGCACGGCGGGCACGCGGTCTCCCCCGACGCAGCCAAGCCGGCGACGGACCCAAATCTGAAGTGATGGTCTGAAGCAATGGCAGGTTCCCCTTCCAGTACGGACCCCGGCGGCGGGGCGGGGCGGGTGCGCTGCCTCTACTGCGGTGCGAACAACTTCCCCGCGTCCGCCGCCTGCTGGCAGTGCGGGCGTCCCCTGAAGGCGGCGCCCGCCGGGGGGCCGGAGGCCGGCGTCGTGTCCCTGCCTGCCGCCGTTCCCGGCGTCGCCGCCGCGCCGCGCCCCGTGGCGTCCAGGCCGATCACCGAGTCCGCGCTCGCGCCCAAAGCGGCGGCGGCTCTGGGGCTGATGTTCCCCTACATCGGCCTGCCGGTCGGCATCGTCTTCCTGATGCTGGACGACCCGCGCAAGACGCAGCTCGGCTGGATGACCATCGGCTGGAGCGTGCTGGGGACGGTCCTCAATTCTATCGCGTTTTCCGTCCTCCTCGGCCTCCTCGCGCCGCTCCTCAAGGGGATCGCCCCGCACCCCGGCGGCGGGGCGGGCGGCCTGCCCAGCGTGCCCGACATGGGCGGCGACGGGGCGGGCCTGATGCTGCCGGTCCTGCACCTCACCTCCCTGCTTGCCGCCCCGTTCCACTGACTCAGGTTTAAAGAAGCGGTTTCCACAGGTATAATCCTAGCGTACAGTCGGTTGCGCCGCTTTTGGAACGAGCCGATGCCTGCCCCGCCCGACCTTGATATACACGCCACCCCCGGCACGACATCAACCGGCTCGGCCAACCAAAACAAGTTGCCAGCGCCGGCAACCTTTCGACATCACGGCGTAATCTGTGTCACCGCGCATCTGTACGCGCGTGGAGGTCATCACACCCATGAGTGCCTACCCTAATCTCGCCAGGCGCCACAAGATCGCTTATGTGGGGACATACCCGCCCAAAGAATGCGGCATCGCGACGTTCACTCTGGACGTTGTCAATTCGACCGATCTGTCCGGCTGGCGTTCCATTGTGTTCGCGGTGGACGACGCCGCGCCGTCCGAGCCGCACCCGGACAGCAAAGTCGTTTACACCATCGAGAAAGAGAACCGCGCCGATTATGTGCGCGCCGCCAAGCTGCTGGACAAGCACAAGGTCAGCCTGCTCTCGATCCAGCACGAGTACGGCATCTTCGGCGGCGACCACGGCGAGTACGTCCTGGACCTGGTCCGCGCCGTCACCATGCCGGTCGTCGTGACGCTGCACACCGTCCTGCCCAGCCCCTCCGAGCCTCAGCGGCGCATCCTCAAGGAGATGGAGAAACATGCCTCCTGCTTCGTCGTGATGGCGCACAAGGCCGTCGAGCTGCTGGAAGACGTGTACGGCATCGCCCCCAGCAAGATCCGCTTTATTCCGCATGGGGCGCCGAACGCGCCGTTCCACGCCGAAAGCGCCGCGAAGGCCAAGCTGGGGCTGGAGGGCCGCCGCGTCCTGTCCACGTTCGGCCTGATCTCGCCCAACAAAGGCATCGAAGACGCCATCGCCGCCATGCCGGACGTCGTCAAGAAGGAGCCGACGGCGACCTATCTTGTTCTGGGGCAGACCCACCCCGTCGTCAAGCGCAAGGAAGGCGAATGGTATCGCGAAAGTCTAGTCAAGCAGGTCCGCGACCTGGGGCTGACCCAAAACGTCAAGTTCGTGGACAAGTATCTGACGCTCCAGGAGCTGATTGACTACCTCCTGGCGACTGACATCTATATCACACCGTACTACGCTAACCCGCACCAGATCACGTCGGGAACGCTCGCTTACGCGATGGTGACGGGCAAAGTGATCGTCTCGACGCCCTACCTGTACGCCGAAGAGCTGCTGGCCGAGGGGCGTGGCTTCCTTTACCCCTTCCGGGACTCGGGGAGGCTGTCTGAGATCATCGAGCGTCTCCTCACCGACGACGCATTGTTCGAGGAGACGCGGCGCCTGGCGTATGAATACGGGCGATCCATGACGTGGCAGGCCGTCGGCATCCAGTACACGAAGCTGTTCACCGAGATGCTGGACGAGCGCTGGGTCAACCACCGCGCGGCGATGGATGCGATCGCGATTCCCGGCCTGAGCGACATGGTCCGCGAGGGCGAGGCCTGGGCGCCCGCTGCGGTTCCCATGCCTGCCGCCGGGTGAAGAAGGAGACGCGCCATGCCTCTGCAATTGGAACGGGAAACGCATCAAAACGCCCCTGGAGCGTCCGCCCTATGCTTCGGGCATCTGGATTGCCTGCTGACGGACATCGGCCTGTGGCAGCACGCGCAGGGCTGCCGCCCCCACGCCCGCCACGGCTATTCCATTGACGACGAGGCGCGCGGCCTGATCGTCGGCCTTCGCTACTGGGAGCGGGGCGTGGAGCCGAGGTTCACGAGCCGTTTGGCTCAGACCTGCTTCGGGTTCGTCGAGGCTGCCGCCGTCACGGCGGGCGCGGGGGCGGGCCGCTACCACAACTTCTGCGACGCGAACGGCCGCTGGCTGGACTCCGTGGGCAGTGACGACTCGTTCGGTCGCACCCTTTGGGGCCTGGGCGTCGCCCATGCCGTGGATGCGCCCTTCGCGCCGCGTCCTATCGCTGAGACGCTTCTGCGCCGCTCCCTGCCGGCCGTTGACGGACTGAACCCCTGGTATCTGCGCGCCCATGCCTTCGTCATCCTCGGGCTGGCCGCCGCGCGTCTGGACGACGAGAGGCTGAAAACAGCGGCGGACGTTCTGGCGGACGCCTACCAAGCCAACGCCGATAGTCGGTGGCACTGGTTTGAAGACGGCATGACCTACTGCAACGCTCGTCTCCCCCAGGCCCTCTTCACCGCCGCGCGCCTGTTCCCCGGTGAAGCCCGGTGGGCACGGATCGCCGCCGCATCGCTCGATTTCCTGCTCCAAAAAACGCGCAACGAGCAGGGCAGCTACGACCCCGTGGGCAACGCGCGCCTGACCACGCGCGGCTGGTTCCTGCGGACCGACGAGGCGCCCGCGCGCTACGATCAGCAGCCGGTGGACGCGGGCGCGCTGGTCGAGTGCTGCGTTGCCGCCTGGCACGCCACGGGCGAGGCCCGGTTCCGGCAGGCGGCCTGGGACGCTTTCGGCTGGTACGAGGGCCGCAACATCCACGGCCTGCCCGTGTACGATGTGGAGACGGGCGGCGTATCCGACGCGCTGACGCCCCACGGCCTGAACGCCAATCAAGGCGCCGAATCGGTGCTTTCGGTCCACCTCGCGCACCAAGCGCTGCAAACCCTGTCCTAATAAAGCTTTTTCAGGAGAGATCGCACACCCATGACCGAAGCTCAAGAAGTCACGGCACTTAAGCAGCAGATTTCGTTCGGGACCGACGGCTGGCGCGGCATTATCGCCGACAATTTTACCGGCGCGAACGTCCGGCTGGTCTCGCAGGCCGTCGTCAATTACTTCCTGCGGCCCGACGTTCCCGGCGAGCCGATCCTCTTCATCGGCTACGACAACCGCTCGCAGTCCGAATACTTCGCCGCCGAGGCCGCCAAAGTCGCCGCGAACGCGGGCCTGAAGGCGATCCTCTCCGCCCAGTCCTGCTCCTCGCCATCCATTTCCTACAACGCCCACAAAGCCAACGCCAAGGGCGGCATCATGATCACCGCCTCGCACAACCCGCCGCAGTTCAACGGGCTGAAGATCAAGGTCGGCTACGGCGGCTCGGCCCTGCCGAGTGTGGTGGACGAGATCGTCAAAGAGCTTGACGCGCTGCTCGATCAGGGTCATTACACGGTGGACGTGCCCGCCGACGCCGCCGGCAAGGTGGAAACGCGGGACCTGCGGCCCGCCTACTTCGACGGGCTGCGCGGCATGGTGGATTTAGAAAAGATCGCCGGGGGCGGCTTCAAGATCGTCGCCGACCCGATGCACGGCAGCGGCAGCGGCTACCTGTCCGACATCCTGCGCGGCGCGGGCGTCGAGATCGAGGAGATCTGCCGGGACCGGAACCCGTTCTTCGGCGGCATCAACCCGGAACCCATCGCCCAGAACCTGGGGCCGCTGAAAGACGCCGTCCTGGCGAGTCGCGCCGACGTCGGCCTGGCGATAGATGGGGACGCCGACCGGGTGGGCGCGATGGACGCCGACGGCGCTTTCGTGGACAGCCACCGCATCTTCGCCCTGGTCCTGCGGCATCTCTACGAGGACAAGGGCCTGCATGGCAGCGTCGTCAAGACCGTCTCGACGACCACGCTGATTGACAAGCTCTGCGCCAAGTACGGGCTGATTTTGCACGTCGTCCCCATCGGCTTCAAGAACATCTGCGAGTGGATGCTGAAAGAGGACGTGCTGATCGGCGGCGAGGAGTCCGGCGGCATCGGCGTCCAGGGCTTCATCCCCGAGCGCGACGGTCCGCTCATGTCCCTGCTGCTGCTGGAAACGATGGCGACCCGCAAGAAGCGTTTGGAAGAGCAGATCGCCGAGCTGATGGCCGAGTTCGGCCCGCACGAGTACCAGCGCGTGGACCTGCACCCCGACCCGGCCAAGATGCCCGCCGTCGTCCAGTCCCTCAAAGAAGATAACCCGACCGAGATCGCCGGCCTCACAGTCCAGAAGATAGACCGCACCGACGGCACCAAGTTCCTGTTCGAGAACGACGCCTGGCTCCTTTTGCGCGCGTCCGGCACGGAACCCGTCGTCCGCGTCTACGCCGAGTCCACCACGCAGGCAAAGGTGCAGGAGCTGATAGACGCCGGCCTGGGGCTGGTCGAGCGGGTCTAAGGCGCTTCAGGCGGCGAGGGCAAGCGCCTCCGCCGGACGGCAGGCCCGCACGAGCGCCCGGACACAGGCCGGGTCCCACTGCGTCCCCGCGCCTTCTTCCAGGATGCTCAGGGCCTTCTCGCGCGCCATGCCTTTGCGGTACGGGCGGTCCGTGGTCATGGCCGAAAAGGCGTCCGCGACCGCGACCAGGCGGGCGAGGAAGGGCGTGTCCTCGGCCCGCAGGCCGAACGGATAGCCCCTCCCGTCCCACCGCTCGTGGTGGTGGCGCACCACGTCCAGCGCGTCCTCGAAGCCGGGCACCGCGCCGACGATCACCGCGCCCATCATGGGGTGCTGCTGGATCGCCTGGTATTCCTCCTCGGTGAGCTTCCCTGGCTTCCGCAGGACCGCGTCGGGGACGCCGATCTTGCCGACATCGTGGAGCAGCGCGGCCACCTGGAGCGTGTGCCGGGTCGCCGCATCCAGCCCCACCTGCTCGGCGATCAGGAGGCTGTAGGTCAGCACGTCCTCGGAATGGCGGCGCGTGTACCTGTCTTTGGTGTCCACCGCCGTGACCAGGGCGTTCAGCATGGAGAAGCCGGTGATGGAGTGGGTCAGGTTCCGGCAGAGGGTGTCGGCGGGCCGGTCCATCGCGCCGGTCTTGGAGCGGCGCAGCCGGGCGTCGGCGATCTCCAGCGCCTCGGAGTGCGTGCCGGCGTCCCCAGGGAAGAGCGCGACCCCGAGCGTGACGGTCAGCGGGATCGTCGTCTCACTGCCCGGCGGGGCATAGGAAAGGTCCGCCAGCCGCTCCGTGAGGCGGGCGCAAATCCCTTCGGCGGAGGTCGGCTCCCGCCCCGCCTGTCCCTGCGGCATCACCAAGGCGAACTCGTCCCCCCCGAACCGGGCGATCGTGTCATGAAGACACGCGCAATCCGTCAACGCACGGGCCACCCGGCGCAGCACCTCGTCCCCGACCGCGTGGCCGTAGGCGTCGTTGAAGAACTTGAAGTTGTCCAGGTCCATCATCGCCACCGCGACGACGTCGCCCTCCCGCCGGGCGCGCTCGGCTTCCTCGGCCAGCCGCTTGTGGAAAACGCGGTGATTGACCAGGCCCGTCAGCGAGTCCGTCGTCGCCAGCGCCTCCAATCGCCCGTTCAGCTCCCGGTTCTCCAGGATCGCCATCACCTGACGGGCGAGGACCAGGCCGACCAGGGCCAGCCCGCCCCAGAGGACGCCGTGGCGCAGCAGCACACGTCCCGGCACGCTCTGCGTGTAGAGGGTCAGGGCGGTCACGCACGGCAGGAGCGTGTAAGGGAGCAGCGACTTCCAGAGGGTCGGGGCGCGTCCCGGCTCATCCTCGGCGGCGGGATGCACGGGATGCCGGGCTGCGGACACGGCGACTCCGACCAGCATGAATCCCAGAGACCAGCCGATGTCGAGCAGCGTACCGGCATGGAACGGGCCGCGCAGCGACAGATACATGAAGAGGCTGTCGGTGGCGACGACGCACAATAACCCGGCGGGGAGCAGGGAGAGCGCCCGGTCCATCTGCCTGGTGCGGCCCCCCAGCAGGAGCAGGCACGCGACAAGCAGCAGGTCCATCAGTGGGTACGCGATGCTGACGATCTTCGCCTCCAGGGTTCCATGACTCTGCACTACGGCAGGCCCCAGGAAGAAGTACCAACTGAAGGTCAGGACGGCGGCCATGATCATCAGGCCGTCGAGGGAGATACGCAAGTGCGAGGAGAGCGACAGGGGCCGCCGGGGCAGCTGCCATATCCCCAGCAGTAACAGAGGATAGGACGCGAGCGAGACCAGGTCGGCCGTCAGACGCGAGACGGGCGGGGCGCGGTGTGCGAAGTCCGGGTAGATGATGAACCCCTGCTGCAAGGCGTAACACAGGATGCCCAGGCCGCAGAGCCTGGCGACGCGGCGGGCCTGTCCGCTCGCCTTCCACGCCCCGCCGGAGAAGCAGAACAGGATCGCCAGCAGGGGGCCGAGCGTCTCCAAGACGTCATCGCCAAGCAGGACGACGTGCCGGGGCAACGGCAGCAGGAGCCAGACGGCGTAGAGCGCGTGGAACGCGAACGTGAGGGTTACACCCGTTCTGACCCAGGTGCGCGGACGTGACGGCAGCATACGACATATATCGGCAGTTTCTGCTTTTTTTGGAGCGGCGCCCATCACGGCCTGAGTGGTGGCGGTAAGATGTGGAAGGCGGGTATACTCTCCCCATGCAGTCCCACGAGAACTCGGCGCGGCTCTTTGCCGAGGCCCAGCGCGTCATCCCCGGCGGCGTCAACTCGCCCGTCCGCGCCTTCAAGGGCGTCGGCGGCGACCCCTTGTTCATGCAGCGCGGCGAGGGGCCGTTCATCTTCGATGTGGACGGCAACCGGTACATCGACCACGTCCTGTCCTGGGGGCCGCTGATCTTCGGCCATGCGCCCGACAGGATCATCCGGGCCGTGACGGACGCCGCCGCGCGGGGGACGTCTTTTGGGGCCAGCACGGAGGCCGAGGTCAGGCTGGCGCAGAAGATCGTGGCCGCCGTGCCGTCCGTGGAGAAGGTCCGGCTGGTCAATTCCGGGACCGAGGCCGTGATGAGCGCGGTCCGGCTGGCGCGCGGGTACACCAAGCGCGACAAGATCATCAAGTTTGAAGGCAATTATCACGGCCACTCGGACGGCTTTCTGGCGAAAGCCGGGTCGGGGCTGACGACGTTTGGCCTGCCGGATTCGGCAGGCGTTCCCGTGAACCTCACCCGCGACACGATCACGCTGCCCTACAACGACGCTGAAGCCTTCCGGGC
>CAXTWM010000057.1:0-18810 GCA_964247915.1 uncultured Armatimonadales bacterium
CCCCGGCGGGGGCCGTCAGGAGTGCCGACCCGGTCAGCAACGACAGGGCGGCGAGGGACTTGATCCAGACGTTCATTTCGATTCTCCTTTCGCGCACGAACCCAGCGATCGGACGGGAACCGGCGAGCCTACGGTGAGACTGTACCCGCAGGCTGAAAAACAAAAACGCCCGCCGGTCCTGTGGAGGGCCGGCGGGCGTTTTGTGGCAATGATTTGTTCTATTTGGGCAGGCGCTTCAGGTCGCCGGAGGGCGTCACGACGGTGTTGTGGCGCTTCATGCCGTTCTTGCGGCGCTCGACGGAGTTCTGGCCGGTCGCGCGGTGGGCGTTGATGCTCACGTTCTGGGCGTTCTTGCGGACGCCGTACTGCGTGTCCTTGGCGGCCTTTTTGATGCTCTTGTTGACGATCTTGGAACTCGGGCCGGCGTTGTGGGCGGCCTTCTTGAAGGGGTATGCGATGGCGTTGCCGGCCTTTTGGGCGGCGTTCTGGGCCTGGGCGGCGGGGCCGGCCAGGGCGGCGGAAAGCAGGGCGACGGCGGCGATGCCGACGCGGAGGGTGACTTTGCTCATGGGACAGGTTCTCCTTCAAGGTTCCCCGCCGGGGGCGGGGGGGACTGGATCAGTTGGTCGAGCAGGACGCGCGGCGGGTGCGGGTGCGGCCAAGCGAAGGCGTGGCGGAACGCGGCATCCTGACAGGCGGCGAGCTGGGAGAAATCAATCACGTCCTGCGTCAGCAGGTTTTCGTACTCCCAGGGCAGCCGGACGTTGTGCAGGCCCGCGTTGTCGGTGCAGATCACCACGTCCACCCCCGCCGCCTCGCAGCGCTCGAACACCGTCCTCAGCGTTGACAGGTCCGATAAAGTTCCCGTTTTCAGATACGTCGTCGGGCAGACCTCCAGGCACTGGCACCGCGCCGCCACCTCGGGCAGCAGGTGGGGGAACCGCAGGGCGATCTGGATGCCGTGCCCGATGCGCGACAGGTAAGGCAGCAGGGCCGGGTGGCAGCCGTCCGCCGTCTCGTACAGATGACCCGTCGTGTTGATCCCCCGCTCCCGCGCCAGCCGGAACAGGCCCACCCACTCGTCCAGCCGGTCCGCGTAGAAGATGTCCGGCCCGGCCAGGTCTACGCCGCAGACGTACTGCGGCAGGCGCTCGGCCAGGTCCAGCGTCGCCCGGTTGACCTCATAGGGGAGCTGCGAGTGCATGCACAGGATCTGACGCATCAGCAGCGGGTAGCGCGGGTCGCGCCCTGCCTCGCCGACGGCGACCACGACGTCACGCATCTGGGCGATCTTGTCGGCCTGGGAGAGCGCCAGGTCGGTGCGATAGAACGGCGTGTGGCGCAGCTCCAGGTAGCAGATGCCCTCGAACACATACGCGCCGCGCACCAGCTTGGACACGAAATAGGGCAGGGTTTCCAATGTCTGGAACGGCTCCACCAGCGCGTGCAACTCCAGGTACTCGGCGAGCGAGGCGCGCGGGCGGGTAACGAACGCTTCAAAGCTCTCGTATTCGGGGAACTCGGCGGCCAGCGGGTGCCCGTTGCGGAGGAGGTAGCGCCAGAAGACGCGGGGGACGACCGCGCCGCCCAGGTGGCGGTGCAATTCGGCATAGAGTGACATAGTACGTCACAGTATACCCGAACGCAGGCGATAGGGATGCGCTGCCTTTAGGGAGTTCTTTCTTCGACGCGCCCGTCGGCATAGCCGATGACCAGCCGCTGGCACAGCCCGACGAACAGGCCGGACTCGACCACGCCGGCGACCGCTCTGAGCCGCGCTTCCATCGTGTCGGGGGAGGGCAGGGGGGCGCCGAAGGCCATGTCCAGGATGTATTGGCCGTCGTCGTTCAGGAACGGGTCGCCGGTAGGGAGGAGGCGGCGCGGGGTGGGGACGCCGAAGGCGGATTGGAGCCGCGCCTGCGTCCACTCCCAGGCGAAGGGGAGGATGGCGAC
The DNA here is from genome assembly GCA_964247915.1 of uncultured Armatimonadales bacterium. Classification (GTDB taxonomy): domain Bacteria; phylum Armatimonadota; class Armatimonadia; order Armatimonadales; family Capsulimonadaceae; genus JANXMY01. The sequence continues at coordinate 1,954 of CAXTWM010000057.1, forward strand.
CGGCAGCGGGTGCGCGCCCAGCGCGGCCTTGACTTTGCCCTCGTCCACGATGATGATCTCCGTTTGGGTGGCCGCCGCGACGATCTTCTCCCGCACCAGTGCGCCGCCGCCGCCTTTGATCAGCCGGAACTCGGGGTCTACCTCGTCCGCCCCGTCAATGGTGATGTCGAAGCGCGACACGTCGGAGGTGTCCACGAATGTCAATCCGTAAGAGCGGCCGAGTTCCTCGGACTCGCGGGACGTGGCGACGCAGCGCAGGGACAGGGACTCGGCCTGGAAGCGGCGGCCCAGGACGTGGATCGCGAAGGCCGCCGTGCTGCCCGTCCCCAGGCCCACCGTCATGCCGTCCTGGATGTGGGACACGGCGCGCTCGGCAGCGATCTGCTTGGGGTTCACGGGGCACCTATAAAGAGGAAAGACGGGAGAAAGATTTCAGGAAAAATGCCGAGGAGGAGACTCGAACTCCTACAGGGTTGCCCCCACAACGACCTCAACGTTGCGCGTATACCATTTCGCCACCCCGGCATGTACGGACGCTATTATACCGCCCGCTTTGAGAGGTTGTCAAGGGAAGTGTCACAAATTCAACTGTCCCGCCAGCCAGATCGCGGCCTGGCCGCGCGTCATGTTCGGCCGGGGGAAGGGCTGGGTCAGTCCGACGCGGGCGGCTAAAGTTTGCGCGTCCCCGGTCGTCAGTACCGCGTCCACGTCGAAGGCCAGATCGCGGCCGTTGCCGTGGAAGACCTGGGCCACGCCGAGAAGCTGGGTCGCCTCGAAGGCGGGGTGGCCGCAAGGGACGTCGGACCACCAGAATAGCGGGACGCCCGCGCCCAGCAGCAGCTTCTGGTAGGAGCGCAGGAGGGCGGGGTCGGCCATGACGGCGCCGGTCGTGACGCCCTGGGCGGAGCAGAAGCCCGCCAGCGCGCCCGCCGCCTCGCCGACGGCCCACTCGGAGGGGTGGACGCGGTACGCGCCGTTCGTGATGTGGGTGACGCCGAGGTTCTTGCAGGCGGCGACAAGGTTGGTGATCCGAACTGGAAGCAGCGCGCCGAGCGGGATCTGGAACGGTTTGGTCGGCTCCCACAGGCCCGGATCGCCCGTGCCGCCCGCGTGGATGTCTATGCCGTAGTCGCCGATGCCGCAGGTGTCGGGGAAGGGCGTGGCGCGGGGGCCGGGGTTATATTTGGCGGCGATGTCGGTCTCGCGGACGGTCTTCTGCGCCCGGAGGCGGCGCGACTCGCGGATGTAGGGCAGGGGGGCAAGCCCGTCCGGCGTGTTGAAAAAGTCGGGGCGCGGCCTCAGTTCCGGGTAGCCCCGTCGCGCGGGGTCATCGTCGCGCGGGCACTCGGTCTGGAGCCAGTAGAGGTAGCCCAGGGAGGCCAGACGGCCCGCCGCCAGCGCCTGTGCGTCCGAGTTGGGTGAACCGGAGGGAACGACGGCGCCCTCGTAGTCGTTGGACCCGGTGTTGACCGTCGCGATGTCATGCGGGAAGGCCGGGTCGGCGAAGTTCTCTGAGGCGATGACGCGGCGGTAGGTCCACCAGGGGAACGCGCCGCCGAAGACCTGCCGGATCGGCCCGTCCACGATGCCGTAGCGCTGGGCCGCCTTGATCTGCGCGTAGCCCGGCGGCGGGCTGATCGTGTGGTTCTCCCCGGCGGGGCGCTTTTCTAATGCGAAGGGGAAGGTGAACGGCTGCACCCACTCCGGGTGGGCGTCGGCGGGCGCGTCCGGCTCGCCGGTTTCCGTCCGGCTCTCGGCCCCGACCGTCCATTCCGCCCCGGCCAAGGGCAGCAGGTCGCCCGTGTCCGTCGCGTCCAGGACGAAGGGGGCCAGGAAGCGCGTCGCCGTCCCGTCCGCGCCCACGGCGTTGACGGCGGCGACGGCATCCCCGTCCATCTCGACGCCGACGGGGGCCGTGCCCAGGACCAGGGAGACATTGGGGAACTCGGCCAGCATCTCCCCCAGAATCCGTATCGCGACCAGCGGCTCGACGGAGAAGCCCCCGTTGACCCAGCAGCGGCCCGCGTTGAAGCGGGGCATGGCCGCGCCCTCCGCCGAGAGCCGGTGAGCCGTCCGGTAGTAGGCGCGGACCCGCTGCCGTAAGTCCCGGTACGATGCCGTGCTGCCGACGGTCTCGACGTACTGGTTCTCGTCGGGCGTAGGGACGCCCTGGCCGGTCATCTGCCCGCCGATCCAGCCGCTCGGCTCGACCAGACAGACGCGGGCGCCGACGGCTCCCGCGCGCAGGGCGGCGGCCACGCCGCCCAGGCTCGCACCGATGATCAGAACGTCACATTCCATGTCCGCCATGTGGGGAGCCTCCATGAAAAAGAAGGGCAGGATTTCCCTGCCCTCCGTCTCGCCTCAAATACGCTGCTTAAATGCACTGACCGGCCTTGTTCGACCATTCCAACTGGACCACATAGGCGCCGAGCTGTTTGGTCTTCCAGGCACAGATGTCGCCGATCTCGCCGTTGTTGTCGTCGTACCAGCCCGCGCCGGGAACGGGGTCGGTGATCGCCTCGCACAGCTCATGCGAGGAGGTGGAGGTCAGCGCAGCGAGCGGGGCCTGCCCGCCGAGACAGCCCTGGCAGTTGGGGTAGGGCATGACGGCGTAGTAGATGTTCCCGCCGGCGGCGGGGATGTGGTCGTGGTAGCCGCAGAAGGCGGTGCAGGAGCGGCTCCCACCCTGGCTCACGGCGACGCCGGGTTGCAGGTAGACAAAGTAGAGCGTGTTCGGGGTCGGCTGCGGGACTGCCGGGGTGCCGATCTCCTTCTGAAGCATCGCCTGAATGGCCTTGTCGGTCGTCGTGTGTTTCGGCGCGGGTGTGGCGATGTTCGCGGAGCCGAGGTACTTGCCGTGCCCGATCTGAGTCCCGCCGGGGATGCTGTACTCCGCCATCTGATCCAGCAGCGCGCTGGTGAGCACAAAGGGGAAGAACTGGGTCAGAGAATGGGCGATGGCGCTCTGCGGCGGCTGCGCCCAGGCGCTGCCCCAGAAGATCACGAAGACCTCGACTGCGGCGAGCAGCGGGCCGCCGCGATAGGTGAGGCTGGGCGGCGGGGTGGACGGGACACCGGGCGCGGCGGCGGAAACGCCGTCGGGGAGATGCAGCGGAACCACGCGGATGGCGTCGCGGTCTGGCTCAGGCGCGCCGATATGGGGGGGCTTCGGGTGTGCAGTGGCGGACATAGGGGTTTCTCCTGTCGTTCCGATGAAAACGATGTTCCGCCAAGAAAGAACAGCGCCGGTCTAGTGAGCGGAAGACAACTGTGATGTGCCTGATGGCACAGGGGCGCTGTGGTTCGCCGCACCAGCAGCAGCCGATCACATGATAGCACGGCCCCGGCCAGTTGTCAAGCGGGAAGCGGCAGGATTCTCCGCGCGTGACGTCGTACAGCGCGGCATGACACCCGAGTTCTCGCCGGTCGGCGACATGGCCGTGCGCGTCGCGTTCGGGGCGGAGATCAGCCCCGGCATCAACGACCAGGTCAGCCGCTTCTGCCGCCGCCTCCAGGCGGAGTCGGTCCGGGGCGTGACCGAGTGGGTGCCCGGCTATGCGACCGTGACCGTCTATTACCGCCCCTGGGACGTCGGCTACGACGAACTGCGCGTCGCGCTGGCCCGGTGCGCCCGCGCGGGGGCGGACGCGCCTCAATCTGCCGTGCGGCGGGTCGAAATCCCTGTCTGCTACGGCGGCGAACCGGGGCCGGACCTGGGCGATGTGGCTTCCGCGCACGGCCTGACCCCCGCTCAGGTGATCGAGCGTCACGCGGGCGCGGACTACCTCGTCTATTTCCTCGGCTTCCTGCCCGGCTTCCCGTATCTGGGCGGGCTGGACCCGTCCCTCGCGACGCCCCGGCGGGCGACGCCGCGCCCGCGCGTCCCCGCCGGGGCGGTCGGCATCGCGGGGGCGCAGACGGGGGTTTATCCACTGGAAACGCCGGGCGGCTGGCAGATCATCGGGCGGACGCCGCTTCGTCTGTATGACCCCGCCCGGCAGCCGCCCGCGCTGCTGGCAGCGGGCGACCGCGTCCGGTTCGTTTCGATCACCGAGACGGAGTTTGAGGAGATCGCCCGTGAAACGCATTGACCTGAACGCCGACCTGGGCGAGAGCTTCGGCGTCTACACCCTGGGTGACGACCATGCCCTGCTCCACTCCGTCACCTCGGCCAGCATCGCCTGCGGGTTCCACGCGGGCGACCCCGGCACGATGGCCCGCGCGGTGGCGTCGTGCCTCGCGCGGGGCGTCGCCCCCGGCGCGCACCCCGGCCTGCCGGACCTGGCCGGCTTCGGGCGGCGCGCGATGGCCGTCACGCCCGCCGAGGTCCGCGACCTCGTCACCTATCAGGTCGGCGCGCTGGCCGCCTTCGCCGCGCGGGAGGGGGTGCGGCTCCAGCACGTCAAGCCGCACGGTGCGCTGTACGCGATGGCGGAGCGCGACCCCCTCGTCGCCGATGCCGTCGCCCAGGCCGTGCGCGGGGCTGACCCCGGCCTGATCCTGATGGGACAGTCGGGGGGGCGGCTGGCCGCGGCGGGGCGAAGTTTGGGGCTGCGAGTCGCGCAGGAAGTCTTCGCCGACCGCGCCTACGAGCCGGACGGGACGCTGACGCCGCGCGCGCAGCCCGGCGCGGTCCTGCACGACCCGGAGCAAGTCTCCGCGCGAACCGTCCGGCTGGCGCGGGAAGGGAAGATCACGGCGGCCGACGGCTCGGACCTGGCGCTGGCGGCGGACACGATCTGCCTGCACGGCGACTCGCCCGGCGCGGCTCTCCTCGCGGACGCGGTCCGGCGGGCGCTGGAAGCTGAAGGCGTCGCCGTGCGCCCTTTGGGGGCGCCATGACCGGCGTGCCGCTGCTGCGGGTCGAATCGCCCGGCCTGCTGACGACGGTGCAGGACCTCGGCCGGTGGGGGCACCAGCGGGACGGCATGGTCGTGGCCGGCGCGATGGACCCGTTCGCCGCGTCTGTGGCGAACGGGCTGGTCGGCAATCCGCGCGGGGCGGCGGTGTTGGAGATCACGCAGCTGGGGCCGGTCTTGCGCACCGTGGCCGACGTGCGGCTGGCCCTGTGCGGCGGCGATCTGTCGCCCGCCGTGGACGGCCAACCCGCGCCCCTGTGGAAGACGATGACGCTGCGCGAAGGCCGGACGCTCACGTTCAGTCGCCGCCGGGCGGGCGCGCGGGTCTATCTCGCCGTCGCGGGCGGCTTCGGCGTGCCCGCCGTGCTGGGCAGCCGCGCAACGTTCCTGCGCGGGCGGATCGGCGGCTTCGAGGGGCGTCCCCTGCGGGCGGGCGATGTGCTGGAAGGCGTCGAGCAGTCCCTCCCCCCTGCCGAGCGCGGCCTGCGGCCCGCCGACATGCCCGCCTACCCCCTGCCCGCCGTCCTGCGCGTCCTGCCCGGCCCGCACCCGTCCGCCTTCACGGAGGAAGGCCGGGACACGTTCCTTTCCCAGACCTACACCGTCTCCCCGCAGTCCGACCGGCAGGGCTTCCGGCTGGCGGGTCCCGCCATCGCCCGTGCAGACGAGGCCGACATCCTCTCGGAAGCCATGCCCTGGGGCGGCGTCCAGGTCCCGCCGGACGGCCAGCCGATCCTGCTGATGGCCGACCGCCAGACGACCGGCGGCTACCCGCTGGCCGGCGTCGTCATCTCCGCCGACCTGCCCCGCGCCGGGCAGCTTGCACCCGGCGACTCCCTTCGCTTCCAGGCTGTGACGCTCCCCGAAGCGCACGTCCTCGCCATGCGCCAGGAGCGCTGGCTGCGGGTGGCGGTGGGGGCATAAAAGGCTCTATGGCCTCAGCGCCTCGTGGAAGCGGCGCTGGGACACCCAGCGCGTCTGGTACGTCACCCAGTCCTGCCGATGCGCCTTATAAACGGGGTCGTCCACGAGGCGGCCCGGCGGCGTGTTGTAGGCCGGGCGCAGGTGTGAGGGCAGGGGCAAAACCGTCCGCGAGAAGCCCGTGTTGAAGTCGCCGTCCTTCTCCCAGCCGTCGCCGACCAGCACATAGTCGCGCGTCCAGCCCAGCGGCGGGGGCGGCGGGGCGGCGAAGCGCAGCACCATCTCATCGCCCGCGTTCATGATGACGTAGCGGTCGTCGGTGCGCGCCAGAAGCTCCTGGACGTCGCCGTAGCGCGTGCAGTAGCCTTCCAGGTCCAGCCAGCGCGGCCCCGTCTGGGCCAACTCGGCGTAGTCGGGGATCTCCGGCGACGAGTGACTCGCCTGGTGCGTTTGGGAGAAGCCCCGGTAGCGCAGGGCCGCGCTGCTGAGGGGGAGTATCCCCTGCCTCATCGTCGCGGGGGGCAGCGCCTGGGCCGTGCCGAGGAAGTCCCAGTAGATCTCCATGTTGGTCCGCAGCCGGACCTGATGGGGGACGCCCGGACCGAACAGCCCGGCCAGCGGGAGCAGCACCGTCTTGTTCTTGCCTTCCGGGAAGCCGAGGTGCGGCAGGGCGGCCTTCCAGCCGCCCCTGCCGTCGGGCACCTCCAGGCTCAGGTCGTGCGGCGGGACGTGACGCCCCCGGCCCAGGGCGACATTGATCGAGCTGTCGGTCGGGTGAATCCAGCCCACCCCGACCAGCCACGTCTTGCCGATGGGCAAGTTCGGGCCGAGGTCGAGCGTCACCCAATGGTCGCGCGTCACGCCCTGGTACTCGCCCAGGCCGAACGTGTCCAGATACCGCCCGTCGCGCGCCCGCACGACATCGCTCACGTCCTGCCCCCGGTCGTCCGTGGCCTTGACGACGGGCTGCGGCGGGGTCATCGCCTGGACGGCCAGCGGCGGCGGCGGGATGGAGAACCGCTCGTCCACGTTCACCTCGGTCCCGGCGGGGTGGTCCACGGTCATCAGCTTGATTTCATCGAAGAAGTGCGTCTCCCACAGATCCGCCGTGATCCGCAGGTTGTAGAACCCGTCCCGCGCCTTGAGCTGGTCGCCCCGGACCTTCACCCAGTCCCGCGTCTGCACCACGCCCGCCGTGTCCTGGGCGTTGATCCGCAGGCCCAGCGGCGAGCGCCAGATGAAGTCCGTGACGAACTTCATGCCCGCGTCGGCGCTGCCCCCCGTGCCGTCGTCGGCCAGCAGCCACGGGCACGACCCCTTCAGCCGCTCCGTGGCCTCGGCCAGCTGATCCGCCTTCAGCTCAAACTCGCCCTGCGTGTTGCCGTTGGGCCAGACGATGCGGATGCTGTCCGCGCGCTCGTTGTCGCCCAGGCCGAAATGGGTGACGGGGCTGGAGGCGATCTGCGTCTCAAACAGCAGGCCGGCCCGCAGGGCGATTTCACTGCCGACGCCGTAGGTGTTGTTGCGCTTGTCGCCCTCCGAGGCGGCCCGCAGGCGCACCTCCTGCCAGGCGTAGTTCTTGCTGCCCGCGCTGACCAGGCGGACCGGCTGGCCCTGTGCGTTCAGCCCGATCAAGCCCAGGCGGCCCTTGACTGCCTGTGCGTCCGGGCTGACGCTGCGCGCGCCGACGGGCACCGCCGGTGACGTCAGTTTCCCCTGTGCATCGCCGAGCAGGATTTGGCCGCCCCCTGAACTCGTGACGATCAGATCGAGCGCGCCGTTGTTGTCCAGGTCGGCCCACTGGAGGCGCGCGCTGCCGTCGGCGGGGACGGCCGAGGCGTGTCCCAGGTCGGCCTCGTCCCACCCGTTGCCGTCAATCTTGCGCGACAGACGGCGGACGGCGCCGTCTGCCGTCAGAACGATGACATCCTGCGTGCCATCCCGGTCGGGGTCAGCGGCGGACAGAGCCGCGATGCGGCCCACATCGGCGGGAAGGGGCCAGGGGCCGAAGGCGCCCGCGCGCCTGTTCTCCAAGACGACCAGCCGCCCCCGACCGTCCACAAAGGCCGCATCAGCCAGCCCGTCGCCGTCGAGATCCGCCCATGCCCACTGTGTCAGGCCGGACTTGGCCGGCCCGAAGGGGTGCAGGACGGTCCATGTCCCGTCCCCATTGTTCCGCAGCACCGTCGGCGGCCCGGTGGCCGTACCCAGAACCAGGTCAAGCTGCCCGCCGGTCACGATGGCCGCCGGCCAGACACCTGTGTATGCGCCGCCGATGATGTTCGGAGGCAGCTTCGCCCCGCCCGTCACGTCGGTGAACGTCCCGCCCGGCCGTTGCTGATACAAACGCAAGCCGCCCGCGCCCGCGCAGGCGAGGTCCATCAGGCCGGTGTTGCGGGCGTCAAAAGCGGCGATGCCGTCCGGCGCGGGCGGCGCGGCCTTTGGCCCGCCCGGAAAGGGCAGGGAGGCGCTGCCGACTCGCAGCTCTTTCCCGTTCGCCAGCAGCAGCGTCGGAGCGCCGCTCCCATTGAGCAGGGCCGTCTCCGCCCAGGCCCACGGCCCAGGCGCGGGAACAGGGAGCGGCTGCGGCGTGAACGTCAAGGCCGTATCGGGCGCGGCGGGCGTCGGCGACGGCGAGGGAAGGCTGACGAAGCGATCCAGGGGCGTGCCGACGGCGCTGGAGGCTCCACGGATGCGGTCGGCATCGTCCTGGTACTGCGGCTCCGGCCCTAATTCGTTTTGCAGTCCGCGCAGCGGCACGACCGCCGCGCGCGGATCGGGACCCGCGGCAGCCGCCTGGGCGGCCTTCCAGTCCCGCTGGATGTCGGGCGCCCAGGATGCGGCATGGGGGGCGATGCGGGCGGCCACACGGCGCAGCAGGTTCGCGTCGCCTGCCTTCGCGGCGGGGATCGCCAGCTCGAACTCCGCGAACAGGTTGTCCGGGGCGGCATCGTAGATGGCCTGAAGCTGCTGACGCATCTGCACATCGGCTCCCGGCCCCGCCTGCTGGTCCAGGGCCTGCGCCAGCGCGTACCGCGCCTTCAGATCGTTCGGGTCGAGGCTGATCGTCTTTTGGTACGCGGCGATGGCCTCATCGTAGCGCTGGCTTTGGGCGGCCAGCAGGCCGGATAGGGCCGCGATCCGGGCATTCCGGGGCGCGAGGTCCTGCGCCTTCGCCAAGGCTTTGCGGGCCTCGTCGGGGTTGTTATTGCGGAGATAGAACAACCCCAGGTCAGCCCAGGCGGCCGGCTCGTGGGAGTCGATCTGCGTCGCCAGGGTGAGTTGCGAGAAGGCCCGCTTGGTGTCGCCGACTTGAAGCGCGACGACGCCGGTATAAAAGGCTGAAACCATGTCCCGGTATCTGTCGCGCCCTGAGTGGCTGTGCTGCCAGACAAGGAAGCCACCCAGGAGGACGAGGAAGACGGCGGGCACGACGAGGAAGAGGGTGCCGCGCAGGCGTCGCGAGGAGGATAAGGGATTCATAACCCTATGATACCTGAAAGCACCGCCGCGCGAAGTCGCCCAGGTATGCGCTGACCTCGGCGTGGCATTCCAGCAGGGACAGGTGCCCACACTTCTCGATCAAGACCATGTGGGGGTGAGGCAGCCGCGCGGCCATCGCCCGCTGGATGTCGGGCGGCATGTTCCGGTCGGACGCGCCCGTCAGCAGCAGCGTCGGAACCTCGATCCGCCGCATCGCCGCGCGGGCGTCGAAGGCGAAGCAGGACAGGGCGCCCGCGCCCGCCGCGCACATGGAGAAGGTGGCGCAGCGGCGGGCCAGCAGGTCGTCCTGCCCCCGGCTTTCGCGCCCGACGTGCGTCCCGAACATCAGGGCGGCATGGACACACCCCATCTGCCGGCACAGGCGCGCGTAGGCTTCAAACGGGCGCGGGGAGCGGACCATCGTCCGGGCCAGCGGCTCCCAGAACAGCGGGCGCATCGGGACGAGCCACCGGCGGCCCCACATCGTTTCGAGCATCGGGGTATCCGTGCCGCCGACCAGCGCCAGCCCGCGCACACGGGCCATGCTCTCGGGGAAGCGCTCGGCGAAGAGGGGCAGGATCATCGCCCCGACTGAGTGCCCGGCGAGAACGCAGCCCATCGGGTGTCGGCCCGCGTCCGTGGCGTCGAACACGGCGGCCAAGTCGTCCGTCACCGCCTCCATCGAGTAGTCCCCATCGGCGGGTGCGTTCGATCGGCCCGTCCCGCGCATGTCCCAGACGATGACGCGGAACTCGCCTGAGAGGGCCTTCTTCTGGTAGTACCAGGTGTCATGGGTCAGCGACCAGCCGTGCGACAGTAATAAGGCGGGCGCATCGTCCGGCCCGAACTGCTCCCATTCCAGCCGGACGCCGCCCCGGCCCGCCGCCGTCCCGCACCGGTCGGGAAGGAGCGGCTTCGGCTCGTCGGGGTCGGCCCGGCGCAGGTATCCCATCCACCAGCGCCCGGTCAGGATCAGCCCCAGCAGAACCAGCCGCTCCCAGCGGACGGGGCGACGGCCCCGCGCGGCCCGCGCGGCTTCGGCCAGCCCGGCCAGCAGGCCGAGCAGCGGGGGGAAGGAGAACAAGGCGGAAAAGATGCCGACCCACATAAGACCTAACCCCGGCGCGAGCGCCGACCCTTCCCTGTCAAGGAAGGGTGAAGACAATTCTCCGCGCCTTTCCGCGCGGCACGGCCTAACGAACATGGTTCTGACCCTTCCCTAACAGGGAAGGGTCGGCGCTCGCGCCGGGGTTAGGTCGCCCGTAGCACCGCCCCGAACACCACAACCAGCCCCAGGTCGAACACCAGGCCGTGCCACAGGATCGGCACGATGATCGAGCGCGTCTGCCGGTACAGCCAGGCGAAGAAGACGCCTGCCGCCACGATCGCCAGCACGGTCGCCTCGGCCCAGCCGGGGCGCAGCAGCAGCCGCAGGACAAGGTAATGCCAGGCGGCGAACGCGCCCGCCGTCCAGGCCGCGCCGACCGTCCAGACCGCCTCGCTCGTCCCGCGCAGCTCGTTCAGGACGACGCCCCGCCAGAACAGTTCCTCCAGGGTCGCGTTCACCGCCACGAAGTAAACGCCGAACGGCAGCAGCCAGGCCGCGTGGAAGCCGCGCCCGGTGACGACGGAGCCGATGTCGGGCGTGTCCAGTACCCGCTTGCCGATCTCGGCGTAACCCAGCAGCGACAGCGGGACGACGCAGACGAGAGCCGCGACCAGCACAGCCCACTGTCGCCACGTCGGCCAGCGGACGGCCCCGCGCCAGAGCCGCCGGCCCCACAGCGCGGCGGGCAGCAGGCAGCAGCCGTGGTACAGGAAGAACGTCCAGACGATGCTGTCCAGCTTGTACATCCCCAGCCAGACGGCGGGCCAGGGCAGCAGGGTGAGCAGGACGACGACGGCCAGGCGGCGCCGGTCGCGGTGGGCGTTGGGAGGCATGACGGCGATACGATAGCATTTTGGCAGGGCGTCTGTCAAGGGAACTCCGGCCCCCGCCCGTCTGTTGAATGGGAGAGCATCTGCTAAAATAGAGGAACGATTCGAAGACCAACGAGAGGCTTTTCCGTGACTATTCCTAACGCAAGCGAGCCGCGCAACGTGATCATCATCGGCTCCGGCCCTGCCGGGCTGACGGCGGCCATCTACGCCGCGCGCGCCAACCTCAGCCCGCTCGTCATCGAGGGCGGGGCGCCGAACCTGCCCGGCGGCCAGCTCATGATCACCTCGGACGTCGAAAACTTTCCGGGCTTCGCGGACGGCATCATGGGGCCGGACCTGATGGACCAGATGCGCCGGCAGGCCGCCCGCGTCGGCGCGGAGTTCCTGACCGAGAACGTCAGCGCTGTGGACTTCTCCCAGCGCCCGTTCCACATCGGGACCGACGACGGCAAGGAGTTCTGGGCCAAGACCGCCATTGTCACGACCGGGGCTTCAGCGAAGTGGCTGGGGCTGCCGACCGAGACCGCCCTGTACGGCAAAGGCGTGTCCGCCTGCGCGACCTGCGACGGCTTCTTTTTCCGCAACCGCGAGGTCGTCGTGGTCGGCGGCGGCGACACGGCATTGGAAGAGGCCAACTACCTCGCCCGCATGGCCTCCAAAGTCACCGTCGTGCATCGCCGGGACACGCTGCGCGCCTCGCACATCATGCAGAAGCGGGCGATGGACAACCCCAAGATCGAGTTCGTCTGGGACACCGCCGTCAAGGCCATCCACGACCCCGACGCGGGCAAGGTGACGGGCCTGACGCTGCACAACCTCAAGACGGACGAGGACCGCTTCTTCCCGACCGACGGCGTCTTCATCGCCATCGGCCACACGCCGAACACGAAGCTGTTCGGGGGGCACCTGGCGATGGACCCGCAGGGCTACATCATCACCACGCCGGGCCGCCCCCTCACCAGCGTCCCCGGCGTCTTCGCCGCGGGCGATGTGCAGGACACCGAGTACAAGCAGGCCATCACCGCCGCCGGGTCGGGCTGCCAGGCCGCCATGGACGCCGAGCGGTTCCTGGAAGAGCAGGAGCAGTGATGGGCAGCACGGGAAAGGCCCGGGGCCAGCTGCGCCCGGCCGTTTTGGGGTGTCAGCAGGAATGCCCGGCCCGCGCGGTGAACCCTCCCCCATGACGCATTTGGAACAGTACCGGGCGGCGTCGGGGCCGCTGCCGGAGACGATCAAGAGATGGCATCTGCATGGGGCGGGCCTGGAGTCGCTGCGGGAGGCGACGGTGGCCCTGCCTGCCTACGGGCCGGACGAGCTGCTGGTGCGGCACGACGCCTGCGGCATCTGCTTTTCGGACATCAAGATCATCAACCTCGGGCCGCAGCACCCGCGCTTGCAGGGGCGGGACATGAACGCGCACCCGGTCGTGATGGGCCATGAGGTCGCGCTGACGGTGGTCGGGGTGGGGGATGATCTCAAAGGCCAGTTTGAGATCGGCCAGCGGTTCATCGTGCAGGCCGATGTCTACTACAAGGGGGCGAATCCTGCTTACGGCTACCAGCTCGACGGCGGCATGGCGCAGTACGGGGTGGTGACGAAGGAAGTGTTGCAGGGCGACGAGGGGTGTTATTTATTGCCCCTGGCAAACACGACCGGCTATGTGGAGGCCGCCTTGGTCGAGCCGTGGGCCTGCGTCGTGGCGGCGTATGAGTACCCATATCGGGAGGGTTTGCGGGACGGGGGGAGGCTCCTGGTCGTGCGCGTCAACCCGGCCCTGGACACTGGGGGCATCGGCGCGCTGACTGTCCCAGGGCATCGGCCAGCGTCCGTCATGGTCGTGGACGACGTGGCTGGCGCGGACTTCGCCCGTCTGCGGCAGGACGAAACGGGGGGGCGCGGGTTTGACGACATCATCGTCTGCGGCACACCGGAACCCGAAGACCTGGCTCGGATCATGGGCTGTCTGGGGACGCGCGGCGTCCTGAATCTGGTGCGAGACCAGCCCCTAATGGGCACCGTTCCCGTGGACATCGGGCGGGTGCATTACGAGCAGCACCTGTTCGTTTCCACGGATGATCCTGCCCAGGTGGGTGACGCCTACGCCCGCAACACCCGTAAAGAGCTGCTGCCGGGCGGCAAGGTCTGGCTGGCCGGGGCGGGCGGCCCGATGGGGCAGATGCACCTCCAGCGCGCCGCCATGCTGGATAACCCGCCGAGCCTGGTTGTGGTCAGCGACCGGCATGACGACCGGCTGGCGCGGATTCAGGAGCGCTTCGGGGGTCTGATGGAGGAGCGGGGCATCGAGCTGGTTCTGATCAATGCGGGGGGCGGCGGCGACCCGACCGCCTATGGGCCGTTCGACGACATCCTCAGTATGGTGCCCAGCGCCGAGCTTGTCGCCGAGTCCATCCCGCACCTGGCCGAAAGCGGCGTCTACAACATCTTCGCGGGCGTCGCCAAAGGCGTCACGGCGGACCTGGACCTGGGGACGATCCTGGCGAAGAACCAGCGACTCATCGGCACGTCCGGCTCCAGCATCGCCGACCTGCGGCACACGCTGGGACTGGTCGAGTCCGATGACCTTTCCACCAATGCCAGCCTGGCCGCCGTCGGCGGGCTAGGGGCCTTCCGGGACGGCCTGGCCGCCGTCAAGAGCGGCAAATATCCCGGCAAGACCGTGATCTTCCCGCACATCGCCGACCTGCCGCTGCTCTCCATCGAAGAGCTAAAGACACAGATGCCGAACGTCTACGCCAAGCTGCGGGACGGCGCGTTCTGGACCCAAGAGGCCGAAGACGAGCTGCTGCGCGAGAAGCTAGGATAACCCCATGCGCCTGCAAAACAAATCCGCCATCGTCACCGGGGCGGCCCAGGGCCTGGGCGAAGCGCTGGCCCGCCGCCTGGCCGTCGAGGGCTGCGACGTGCTGCTGGCCGACATCAACCTGGATAAAGCCCGGATGGCCGCCGACGCCATCGAGCGCGACACGGGCCGGCGCACGGGCGCGACCCAGACCAACGTCGCCAGCGAGGCCGACGTGCAGGCGATGGTGGATGAGGCCGTCAGCGCCTTCGGCAAGCTGGACATCCTGGTCGCCAACGCGGGCATCGTCCGCGCCCACGACATCACCGAGATGCCGCTCGGCGAGTGGCAAACCGTCATGGACATCAACCTGACCGGCTACTTCCTCTGCGCCCAGGCGGCGGCGCGGGCCATGATCCCCCGCAAGCGCGGGGCCATCGTCCAGATCAACTCCAAGTCCGGCAAGAAAGGCTCTTTCCGTAATTCCGCCTACGCCGCCTCCAAGTTCGCGGGCATCGGCCTGACCCAGAGCATCGCCCTCGACCTCGCCCCGCACAAGATCCGCGTCAATGCCGTCTGCCCCGGCAACCTGCTCGACGGCACCCTCTGGCAGACCTCCTTGTTTGAGCAGTACGCCAAGACGCAGGGCCTGACCCCCGACGAGGTCCGCGCCAAGTACGAGTCCCAGGTCCCCCTGGGGCGCGGCTGCACCTACGACGACGTCGCCAACGTCGTCGTCTTCCTCGCCTCCGACGAAGCCTCCTACATGACCGGCCAGGCCATCAATGTCACCGGCGGCCAGGAGATGCGCTGATGAGTACGCTTATTGACTACCGTATCCGCGACAGCTACAAGGGCGACCCGAAGCGCCCGGTCGAGGCGGCGTCCACGCCGGAACAACTGGCGGATTTTGCCCGTGACGGCTTTCTGGTGTGCGGGCAGCTTGTGCCCCCCCAACAGCAGGACCGGCTGCGCGCGGGGATCGCCGAGGTGATCGCCGAGGAGGGACATGCCGAGGGCGGGGGCGACATCTTCCTGCGGCATTTGATGGACAAGCGCCCGGTGTTCCTGGACCTGCTGCGCTTCCCCACGCTGTCCATCGCGCGCGCCATGCTCGGCCCCCAGGTCCAAGTTTTGCCCTTGACGGCGAGGATCGCCTATCCCGGCCAGGCGGCGCAGTTCGTCACCTGGCACCTGCACCAGCGCGTCGTGCCGGACCCGTGCCCGCCCTTTTTCTCGCTGCCGCAGGTGATAGACAGCCTCCTCTATCTGGACGATGCCAGCGAGGCGAACGGCTCTCTGATGGTCGTCCCCGGCAGCCACACGCGGATGCATGAAGACCTCCCCGTCACCGACGCCGACCTGCCGGGCCAGGTTCTGCTTCAGCCCAGGGCGGGGGACGTGGTGATGATCCACGGCAACCTCTGGCATCGCGCGACGCCCACCAGCGCGGCGGGGAGTGTGCGCCGTCTGCTCATTCTGCCCTATTGCGCGGTGTGGACGTCGTTCGGCCCGCGCGCCCATGACGGCCTGACCGCGCGCCTGCTGGAAAGCGCCGACCCGGAAACAAAAGAACTACTGGGGATCTGGTCGTTCCTATAGCCTGCCCCGCGCCTGTTCGTCCCGAAAAGGAAAACCACCATGCCCAAGCTAACCCGCCCGGCCCTCCTCGCCGCCGCGATCCTTGTCTCCGTCCCCGCCGCGCGGCCCTCACCGGCTGCGCCCGCCAAGCCTAAAGGCGTCCTGAGCTACACCGTCCAGGACATTGACGGCAAGAGCGTCCCGCTGTCGCGCTACAAGGGCAAGGTGCTGATGATCGTCAACACCGCCTCACTGTGCGGCAACACCCCCCAATACGCCTCGCTGGAGAAGCTGGACCAGAAGTACAAGGCGCAGGGGCTGCGAATCCTCGCCTTCCCCGCCAACGACTTCGGCCAGCAGGAGCCGGGCACGAACGGCGAAATCCGCCAGTTTTGCACCGCCAAGTACAACGCCACGTTCGACCTGTTCAGCAAGGTCTCCGTCAAGGCCCCGAACCAGGCCCCCCTTTACGCCTTCCTGACCAGCAGGGAGACCGACCCCAAGTTCGGCGGCGACATCGAGTGGAACTTCGCCAAGTTCCTCGTGGATCGCAAAGGCCAGGTCGTCGCCCGCTTCCCCGCCGGCCACGACCCCCTCTCGCCGGACGTGGTGGCGGCGCTGGAGACGGAACTAGAAAAGCCCACGCCCGCAAAGTAATCCGCAGGTGAGCGCATGAAAAGCAAGTTCGACGAGCCGTTCAGCAAAACGGTGTTCTGGCTAGCCCTGCCGTTTCTTTTGTTCTTCATCGGAAGCCTATTCTACTTCGCTATCGCGAGTGGGCGTGGTCTTTCTACATTCATGGGATTGTCGCTCGTCTGCGTTCCCGTCGTCTGCTTTGGCTTTGTGCTGTATGATACGAAACGATTTTGGTGGGCCAGACGTGTCGTTGCTCTCGCAGTCTTCTTGATGTATTTGAACTACGCGGACATGCAACTGCACTCGACTCCTAATCCAATGAGCCTCAGGGTGCTGAACGCGGGTGCTAGTTTTTTTCTAGTCGGCCTGCCAGCACTCATTTACTTCTTCCGGGGAGCCGTTGCAGTAGACGCTTCGCTTCTTTTGTGGCAGCGTGTGCTTTCCCCGTTGGCGAAAATTAATATTGGCAAGAAGCGTAAACAGCCGCCCGTAAAGCCTGAACGAAGGGCGAAGGAAGATCAAACCAAGTGGTATCAGTGATAAGATGAACGACGAAACCCTGCTGGAACTTGTCCATGCCCGCGTCCGCCTCATCCCGCCCGGCCAGGTCATGTCTTATGGACAGGTCGGGGA
>CAXTWM010000058.1:0-18756 GCA_964247915.1 uncultured Armatimonadales bacterium
CCGCCAGCCCGACCAGGCTGTTGCCGCCGTTCCAGGCCCGCGCCAGCCAGTGCGTCACCCGCCGCTCCCCTTGTTCCCCGCCGCCCCTCATGGTATAATGAGCCTAGTATCGTCGCCCGCGTCTGAAAAAGGATTCCCCATGCGAAGCGCCCGTTCCTCCCTGCGACCGTTCGCCCTCGGCACGGCCGCCGCGCTGATCTCCGCCGCCCTGTCCGGCTGCCACCTGTTCCACCGGGGGCACGCCGAGGCCGCCGTCAAGCCCCACGCAGCACCCGCCGCCCAGGTCGCGCCGATGCTGCCCGTGGACCTGACCAAAGTGCAGCCGAACGAGGCCGGGCTGGTCCCCATCCTGGAATACCACGACCTTGTCAAGAGCCTCAAAACGACCGGCTACCAGTACCCCGCGTCCGCCTTCCGCAAGGACATCCAGTGGCTCTACGACCACAACTACCGCCCGGTCAGCCTGCACGACTACGCGCTCGGCAAAATAGACTGCCCGGCGGGCATGTCGCCCGTCATCCTGACCTTCGACGACGCCCTGCGCGGCCAGTTCAATTATACCGCCGACGGCAAGGTAGACCCGGACTGCGCGGTCGGCATCCTGGACGCCTTCCACGCCCGGCACCCCGACTGGCCCCTCAAAGGCACGTTCTTCGTGCTGACCGACTTGGGCACGGACGCGCGGGGGCGCAAGCTGCCGCCGCCGTTCTACCAGGCGCAGTACGCGCAGGGCAAGATGGACTATCTGATCAAGGCGGGCTACGAGATCGGCAACCACACCGTCAAACACGCGCCTGGGATGCGCCGCTGGCCGGACGCCCGCGTCGAGGCGGAGCTGGCCGGCGCGGTCGCCAACATCCACCACTACGAGCCGGGCTACGTCGTGGACACGCTGGCCCTGCCCTTCGGCGTCTTCCCCAAAAACAAAAAGCTGGTCGTCAGCGGCGCGAGCGGCGGCGTTTCCTACCACAACATCTGCGCCCTGGCGGCGGGCGCGGACCCCGCCGCCTCGCCGATGGGCCGGGACTTCTTCAACAAGGGCTTCAATCCCTACCACATCCCGCGCATCATCCCCGGCGCGGGCCGGGACACCATCCACTACTGGCTGGAGCTGCTGGAAAAGCAGAAGGCTCTGAAGTACGTCAGCGATGGCGACCCGAACACCTACACCGTGAACGCCATCGCCAAAGGCCAGATCAACCTCGCCAAGCTGAAAAACAACCGCTTCCACCTGCGGACCTACAACGGCACCCAGGTGGTCGCCAGCAACTAAACCGAGAATAATCCAGGAGATCACCATGCGTTTCTACTGTTCAGTCCTGCCGTCGTCCGCCCTGCTCGCTAGTGCGCTGCTCTGTGCCGTGCCTGCGTTCGCCCAGCAGACCGCGCCTTCTCCCGATGCACCCGTTCCCGTGACCGTGACGTCCGCCCCGCTGCCCGCAGCGGCCACGCTGGCGATCCCTGCCCCGCCGGGGGCCAAGCTGCGCTTCGAGATGGACGCCCGCAGCGAGGACCTGCTGGGCCTGGTCAAGTCCTTCCTGAAAGGCGTCGGGGAGGCCAACAGCACGGCTCGGGCGAAAGCGAACGCCGCTCCGCCCGCCACCCCGGCGGCCCCGGTCAACCCCATCGAGGAAGCCCTAGAGAACGGCAACCTCGCGGACATCCTGAAGGACGTCAACCACCTCCACTTCGCCGTTTGGGAACTGCCCGCCCGCCCAAAGGCCGCCGCCGCGCCGGTAGCCCCCGCGCCCGCCTTGGACACCAGCACGTTCTATGAGGGCGCCTTCGGGGCGGAAGGCGCGCACCGGGTCCTCTACACCGACGCCGACGAGTACAAGCTGGTCATGGTCGGCTTTCCCGACCACCACGGCTTCGCCTTCGCCGCCTCCGACCTCCCCGCCGCCGGCGGGGGCTATGTCGCCGCCGCCCGCGCCGACGGCTACCCGAACATGGAAGCGCTGTCCGCCTTCATCTCCCAGATCACCTCCGCCGTGATGAAGACCAAAACCGGCAAGCAGATCATGGACTCCACCCTGGGCGGTGACAGCGACACCGGTGCCGACGACAAGGGCGCGGACCCCAAAGCCACGGGCGGCAAAGGCACGGACAAGAAGTAGGGGCCGCTCGTCCCCCATTTTCTCGGGGAGACTTGACAGCCCGCAGGTGTGCCGGGTATACTACGTCCCACAACTGAATGACCCAGAACTGCATTGACGAGGACAATGTCCCCGTGCGCGCGTTTGACAGAGAGCCGTCGGCTGGTGCGAGACGGCAGCAAGCCACGGGGAACCTCCCCTCTGAGCAGGCGTCCCGAACGCCTCCTGTCCCCCCATGATTGGGGGGCTGGGGGGCCACTAAGGCTGCCCGGTTCGCGCCCGTGATCGCGCTCCAAGTGCGGGCCGTCGCCTCCCAGGATGAACTGGATTAGGTCTCGGCCCGAACAAGGGTGGTACCGCGTGGCGCTTTTGCGAAAGCCTCTCGTCCCTTGCCTGTGGGCATCCCTGCCCGCAGCAGTCAATGGGTGGACGAGGGGCTTTTTTGGGCCTATTACCTTTCTGAATTATGATTATCCTGTTCCCCCAGAATTGGGGGTTAGGGGGCTTAAGGAACAACAGCGATGAAAATCACCGGCAGCCGCGCACTCCTGGAGTGCCTGAAGCGCGAGGGCGTGGACACCATCTTCGGCTACCCCGGCGGGGCGGTCATCCCGATCTACGACATGATCTACCAGTTCCCGGACATCCGGCACATCCTCGTCCGCCACGAGCAGGGCGCGGGACACATGGCCGAGGGCTACGCGCTGGCGACCGGCAAGGTCGGCGTCTGCCTCGCCACGTCGGGTCCGGGCGCGACCAACCTGGTGACGCCCATCGCCGACGCCATGATGGACTCCGTGCCCCTTGTCGCCATCACCGGCCAGGTGCGGACCTCGGTGATCGGCACGGACGCTTTTCAAGAAGCCGACATCACCGGCATCACCATGCCCATCACCAAGCACAACTGGCTGGTGAAGCGCGTCGAGGACCTGCCGCAGATCATCGCCGAGGCGTTCCACATCGCCCGGTCGGGTCGCCCCGGCCCCGTCCTCGTAGACATCCCCGTGGACATCACCAACGCTGTCTTTGATTACGAACCCATCGAGGGCGTTAACATCCCGTCGTTCAAGCCGACCACGCGCGGCCACGCCCGGCAGATTCAGCGCGCCGCCGAACTCATCGCCGAGGCGAAGCGGCCCGTGCTGTACGTCGGCGGCGGCGCGATCTACTCGGGCGCCGCCGAGGAAGTGCGCGCGCTGGCCGAGCGGACCGACACGCCGGTCACGACGACGTTGAAGGGCCTGGGCGCGTTCCCCGAGACGCACCCGCTGTCGCTGGGGATGCTGGGGATGCACGGCACGGCCTACGCCAACTACGCCGTCAGCGAGTGCGACCTGCTGATCGCCGTCGGCGCCCGCTTCGACGACCGCGTGACGGGCAAGGCGGACGAGTGGGTGCCCACGGCCAAGATCATCCACATTGACGTGGACCCCGCCGAGATCGGCAAAGTCCTGGCCGCCGACGTGCCCATCGTCGGCGACGTCCAGGCGGTCCTGGCCGAGCTGCTCAAGATCGCCGCGCCCGCCTCCCACCCCGAGTGGAACGCCCGCGTCGGGCAGTGGAAGGCGGACTACCCGCTGCACTTCCCCGCCGACGGCGTCCTGCACGGGCAGTACGTCATCGAGGAGATCGGCGCGGTCTCGGACCACGAGGCCATCGTCGTCACCGACGTCGGCCAGCACCAGATGTGGGCGGCCCAGTTCTACAAGTGCCTGCGCCCCCGCCAGTTCGTCACGTCGGGCGGCCTGGGGACGATGGGCTTCGGCCTGCCCGCCGCCATCGGCGCGCAGTTCGGGTCGCCCGACAAGCCCGTCTTCTGCGTCTCCGGCGACGGCTCCATCCAGATGTGCATCCAGGAACTGATGGTCGCCACCATCTACAAGCTGCCCATCAAGATCTGCATCCTGAACAACCAGTACCTCGGCATGGTGCGCCAGTGGCAGGAGTTGTTCTGGGACTCCAAGTATTCCAACGTGGACCTGGAAGCCTCCCCGGACTTCGTGAAGCTGGCCGAGGCCTACGGCGCCCACGCCATCCGCTGCTTCCAGCCGTCGGGCGTCCGCGCCGCCCTGGAAGAAGCCATGAGCATCACCGACCGCCCCACCGTCTTGGACTTCCGAATCGCCAAAGAGGAAAACGTCTACCCCATGATCAAGTCCGGCGGCACCATCCGCGACATGGTCGTCCAGCGCCCGCCGGACATGGTCCCCCTGGACACCTACATGGCGAGCGAGACCTACATGGCCGAAGACGAGGCCCGCCCCGCCCGCGACGACGAAAAGACCGAGCGCCAGCCCGTGCGCGTGGAGCAGGAGCTTCTGGGGTGATGGACGCCCTTTATACAGAGTGGGTGCGGCGCTGGCAAGCCACGGTTAATGCCTGCGAACAAAAGGGAAGCTACTATACGAAAGTCTCCATAGGACCACCAGCCTCGGCGGAGGCTATCGCCGCTGTAGAAACCGCACTCGGCCAGCCTCTACCCCTGTCGTTCAGGCGGGTGCTGCGTGAGTTCTCGTCTGAAATTGACGTCTTTTGGTCCCTCGCAGACGGCATTCATCCGCCAGCGTCATGCCCTCAGATCATACACGGGGAATGCACTTGGTCCTTGTCCCGCATGGTTGAGATTGGGCATTGGTATCAGGAATGGCTCAAAGTCTTTGATGTTAATGACCCTTACGACCGTGTCTGGTTCGGAAAGTTAGCATTCGCGGAAGTCGGCAATGGAGACAACATAGCCTTTGACGTTGAACACGCGGAGGACGGCCCTGTCATATACCTCAGCCACGAAGGTGATGACGGGAACGGCTACTGCCTAGGGAGCAACTTCGTGGACTACGTTGACAGGCACAGCCTTCTCGGTTGTGCTGGGCGGGAGGGCTGGCTGCTAATGCCGTTCCTGCCCGACTCGACGAGCGGCCTGGACGCTTACGGTGAGAACGCGCGGAAGTGGCGCGAGTGGTTCGGGCTGGATTTTGAGGTGAACAAGCAGTGAGATTGACCCTTGACTTCTCACCGGAAACTGAGGAGATGCTGACGATTGAAGCAGCAAAATGTGAATTGTCGCCAACGGAATATGTGCAGGCGATGGCAGCAATCCTATTTGTTCCCCCTCCCGTGGAAGGCAAGCAAAGTGATGTGCCGACTAACTATGACGAGATGACACATCGGATAAAATCTCAACGCCTAAAATAAGCTGTCTGTGAAAGGCGACGACAGTTCGCGATGCACACGAATACCGTTCCCGTGGACGACAAGCCGGTGCTTGAGGAGATACTACCATGTTATCCGTGAAAGGACACTTCGTTGATGGGGTTGCCCGACCCGCCGAGCCGATAGAAGGCTTTGACCAGGAAGAGGTTATCATTACTTTCCTGCGGAGCGACGACGAGGCGGAAAGGGCGGCCTTCGCTGAGTGGAAGGGCGCGTCGGCGCGTACCCTGCAAGAACTCTGGGACAACGATCAAGACGCCATCTATGACACCCTATGAGCCTCACCTGCCAGCGCGGGGATGTCATCCTGGCGAACGTCGCGTTCAGCGGCAGCCCCGGCAGTAAGTATCGGCCTGTCGTTATTCTCAGCACGGAAACCTTCAACCAGGCCGGAATCAAGCTCATCGGCGCGGCGATTACAAGTAACCTCGGTCCGCCGTCCCGCCCAGGCGATGTTATCCTCAACGAGTGGGGAGCGGCGGGACTTGCCTTCCCCTCCGCCGTGCGCGGCGTGGTAGTGACGGTTGACCGAGCCGATGTCCGGCGCATCCTCGGCGTGATGTCCCCGGAAGATTTGGGCAACGTAGAAAAAGCGATTATCGCGATCATGGGTTTCTAAAGCCCCATTTGTTTAAGGAGCGACGACGCTTTGCAGCAGCAGCATACGATTACCGTTCTCGTGGACAACAAGCCGGGCGTGCTTTCGCGCGTCTCGGGCCTGTTCTCGCGCCGGGGCTACAACATCGAGAGCCTGGCCGTTTCCATCACCGAGAACCCCGAACTCTCCCGCATGACCCTGGTCGTCAACGGCGACGAGCAGGAGGTGGAGCAGATCACCAAGCAACTCCACAAGCTGATTGATGTCAGCAAGGTCCAGGACTACATCAACATCCCGATCATCGCCCGCGAGCTGGCCTTGATCAAGGTCAACGCGCCCGTGGAGCACCGGACGGCCCTGCTGCAACTGGTGGAGGTCTTCCGGGGCCGCGTCATTGACATGTCTGAAAAGACCTTTGTCATCGAGCTGACCGGCGGGAACGACAAGATAGACGCCTTCGAGAAGCTGCTGGAAGTCTACGGCGTCCGCGAGCTGGTCCGCACGGGCCGGATCGCCATGGCGCGCGGCGTCCGGGGCATCTGACGGCATGAAAGACGACCGTTGAAGGAGCTGATCGACGAACGCCAGGCCCACCTGCTCATGCTCGCCGTCCTCGTCCTCGCCCCGCTGGTCGGCCTGGCCTGGGGCGCGTGGACCAAGCGGGTGGGGCCAGGGCTTCTCCTCGGGGCACTCGTCGGCGCGGGCAACTACGCCCTCTGGACCGTCTACAACGCCATCACCGAGAAACTAGGGCTGGATACCGTCGCCAACCTGCTCGTCAACCTGGGCCTGTTCGTCGTGGTCGGCGTTGTCATTGGCTTAGTGGCAGGAGTTTACGGCACGCGCAGAAAAAAGGGGCAAGGCGTTCAAGGAGGAGAACATGGCGACGTGGCAGGAGATCGGACAGGATAATCTTCGCACTGCACATGACTTGTACGACATGAAGCAATACCGGAGCAGTGTCAGTCGTTTCTACTATGCGGTTTTCTCGCTGCTGACCTATGAACTGGCGCGGAGTGGGGTCGTGTTTCGCATGGGCCGACAGACACCTGCCCACGCGGAACTTGCGGACCTGATTGTGGAAAACCTGACGCAGTTCTCTGAGACGCGCCGGACCGCCATTGCGCTCACCACGTTGCGACTGTACCGCCTTCGGCTTGACGCGTATTATTCCGATCAGCGCGTTGACCGTCGGGCTGCTGAGAGAGCGATGCGCGATGCTGGGAGACTCTTTCGCTACTTCGGAGCGGACCATGAATAACACGCTGGACAAACTGAATCAAACGGCCCAAGAGGTCGTCAGCCTCGTTCAAGAGCGTCTGGCTCCCTATCAGCCCGCCGACGCTGCGCTCGAAGTGCTGCCAAAGGCCGTCCATCAAGAAGGGCGCTGGTGGTACGTCGTCGTGCCCCCCAGCCGGAGCATGACCAACGCCTCCGATTACAACGGGCGCGTGGAGAAAGCAGAGCGCGACCTCCAAAAGCTGGACAACCTCTATGTGAGCATCCTTCCTGTCGTGCCGGATTGGATGGACACTCAGAAGTAGCCGAGGTACGCCATGTTTGATGCCCGGCAGTTCGCCGCCCGTCTCGCGGAGCGCAAGGATCGCTGGTCCCTGCTGACGGATTTCGTGGCCGAATGGCACACGCCTCTGCAAGAAGGCGACGGCTATTCGCCGAAAGAACTGGACGCGGCGGAGCAGCGGCTTGGGCTGAAACTGCCGCTTGCGTTGCGTGAGTGGTATCAATTAGCAGGGCTGCGGGAGGACATCGTAGCCCCACAACAATGGTTAGTCTCGCCAGCAGAATTAGAGATCAAAGAGGAAAACGGCCTGCTCGTATTTCACAGCGAGAACCAGCAGATCGTTGAGTGGGGCATCCAGGTGCCTGATCTCGGACTCGCTGATCCGCCGATTTGGTTGGACGACAGTGGTTTACATGATACCCAGCAGGAGCTTATACAGGAGAACGACACGCTTTCTGAGTTCGCGTTGCAGATGGTTGTCCTTGAAACAATCATTCGGCCTCAGGTCCTTCAGGGCTATAGCCGAGGCGCTTCACTCGCACTCGACACAGTGCAACAAAGCTTTGTCCCGCTGGGCTTCCCTGACTGGCACTGGCCTGTCTACGCGACACGGTTCTATGGTGGTGATGACATATTGATCCAAGTGTTTGGGGACAAGGAATTGCATGTGGCGGCACGAAGCCGAGCCGCCTTCAAGGAAGTAGAGACGGCGTTGAAGACTACGCGCGAACACCATCCGGTGCTTTACGAGGATAACTGAGGAGAACACACAAACATATGCCAGCGAAGGTTTACTACGACAATGATGCCGATCTGACACTGCTCGAGGGCAAAAAGCTCGCCGTGATTGGCTACGGCTCCCAGGGCCACGCCCACGCGCTCAACCTGCGCGACAGCGGGATGGACGTCCGGGTGGGCCTGCGGCCCGGCTCCCGGCGCTGGGCGCAGGCCGAAGAGGCGGGGCTGACCGTCAAGACCGTGGAAGAGGCCGCCAAAGAGGCCGACGTCATCATGATCCTCATCAACGATGAGGTGCAGGGCGACGTCTACCGCGAGAGCATCGCGCCCAACCTGGAGCCGGGCAACGCGCTGGCCTTCGGGCACGGCTTCAGCATCCACTTCGGTCAGGTCAGGCCGCCCGAGGGCGTGGACGTCTTCATGGTCGCCCCGAAAGGTCCCGGCCATCTGGTCCGGCGCGTCTACCAGGAAGGCAAAGGCGTCCCCTGCCTCATCGCCGTCCAGCGCGACGCCACGGGCCGGGCGCGCGACCTGGCGATGGCCTGGGCCAAGGGCATCGGCGGCAGCCGCGCGGGCGTGTTGGAAACGACCTTCAAAGAGGAGACCGAGACGGACCTGTTCGGCGAGCAGGCCGTGCTGTGCGGCGGCGCGACTTCTTTGGTGAAGGCTGGCTTCGAGACGCTGGTACAGGCGGGCTACCAGCCCGAGATCGCCTACTTCGAGTGCCTGCACGAGCTGAAGCTGATCGTGGACCTGATGTACGAGGCGGGCATCGGCGGGATGCGCTACTCGATCTCGGACACCGCCCAGTACGGCGACATGACGCGCGGCCCGCGCATCGTCACCGACGAGACGAAGGCGGAGATGGGCCGCATCCTGAAAGAGATCCAGACCGGGCAGTTCGCCAAAGAGTGGATTCTGGAAAATAAAGCTAATAGGCCGTCGTTCAACGCCCTGGCCGCGATAGACAACGCCTCGCAGATCGAGGAAGTCGGGCGGACCCTGCGCGGCCTGATGTCCTGGGTCAAAAAGCCCGACAACGTCGCGGATTAGCGATGTCCGGGCCGATGAACGGCCCGTCTGCCTGAACGACCGTCCTGCGGACGGAACAGCCGCTGCGCTTGATGCGTCCGCAGGACGCTTGCTTTTGGAGACGGGCCGTTCATCGGCCCGGCGAGGGGCGACCATGCCGAGCAACCGCGTACAGATTTTTGACACCACCCTGCGTGACGGCGAGCAGTCGCCGGGCGCGTCGCTCAACGTGGACGAGAAGGTGGAGATCGCCCGGCAACTGGAACGGCTCGGCGTGGACGTCATTGAGGCGGGCTTTCCGATCTCCAGCCCCGGCGACTTTGAAGCCGTCCGCCGGGTCGCCGCCGCCGTGGGCGACCGCGTGACCGTCTGCGGGCTGACGCGCGCCGTGCCGAAAGACATTGACGTGGCGTGGGACGCCCTCAAAGGCGCGGCCCGGCCACGCATCCACACGGGCCTGGGCGTCAGCGAGAGCCACCTGCGGCATAAACTAAAGAAGAGCGGCGTGGAGGCGCTGGCAATCGGCGTCGCCGCCGTTCGGCACGCCCGCGCCCTGGGCTGCCCGGACATCGAGTACTTCACCGAGGACAGCGGGCGGGCCGAACCCGAATACCTGTACCGCGTCATCGAGGCCGTCATCAAGGCCGGCGCGACCGTCATCAACGTCCCGGACACCACGGGCTATATGTCGCCCGACGAGTACGGCGCGCTGTTCGCGGGCATCCTGAACCACGTCCCCGGCAGCGAGAACGTCACGCTGTCCGCCCACTGCCACAACGACCTGGGCATGGCGACCGCGAACGCCCTGGCCGCCGTCAAGGCCGGCGCGCGCCAGATCGAATGCACGGTCAACGGCATCGGCGAGCGGGCGGGTAATACGTCCCTGGAGGAAGTCGTCATGGCCCTGCACACGCGCGGAGACGTGTACGGCCTGCAAACCAATGTCCGCACCGAGGAGATCTACAAGACCTCGCGCATGGTCTCGACCATGACCGGCATTTTGGTCCAGCCGAACAAGGCCATTGTCGGGGCCAACGCCTTTGCCCATTCCTCGGGCATCCACCAGGACGGCGTCCTGAAAGAGCGGTCCACCTACGAGATCATTGACCCCAGAACGGTCGGCATCCACGAGAGCAAGATCATCCTGTCGGCCCGGTCGGGCCGCGCGGGCGTCCGCCATCGGTTGAGCGAGCTAGGCCACACGTTCACGAACGAGGACGAGTTCGAGAAGGTTTACGCGCGCTTTCTCTCAGTCGCGGACAACAAGAAGGTCGTTTATGACGAGGATTTAGACGCCATCGTCTCCGACGAAGTGACGACGGTCCCGCAGACCTATGAGCTGGTCCAGGTGCAGGTCTCATGCGGCGATCAGGCCATCCCGACGGCGACCGTCAAGCTGCGCCACGAGAACCGGGCCATCCTGATGGACGCCGACACGGGCAATGGCCCCGTGGACGCCATCTATCGGGCCATCAACCGCATCGTCGGCGTCCCCAATGATTTGATCGAGTACACGGTGCAGAGCGTCACCGGCGGCATTGACGCGCTGGCCGACGTGACCATCCGCCTCAAGGACGAGGGCGGCACGATCTACACCGGCCACGGCGCCGACACCGACATCTTCGTCGCGTCCACCAAGGCGTACCTGCAAGCCCTGAACAAGCAGATCGCCCGGTCCGGCGGCCGCGCCCAGGCCGAGCGCGTGCTGGAACATGTCTGACTCCCCCAGGATTGGGGGCGGGGGGGGCGTCACGATCCGCCCGGCCCGGCCGCCGGACCTGCCCGCCGTCATCGCGCTGTGGCGGGAGTTGCAGGACATCAACGCCTCGTTCGACCCGCGCCTCCAACTGGGCGACGGGGCGGCGGACTGGTTCATCGGCTACCTGGGGGATCAGCTCGACAACCCAAACATGGCCGTGCTGGTCGCCGAGCACGAGGGGGCCGTCGTCGGCTACGCCTTCGGCCAGATCATGCGCCGCCCGACCCTCGCCTCGGGCGACTGTGGCTACGTCGCCGATGTCTGCGTCCAGGAACGCTGGCGGGGACGCGGCATCGGGCGGCAGTTGTACGAGCGCCTGCGCGCCTGGTTCCTGGCGCACGGGCTGACGGCCATCGAGGTGCAGGTGGTCCGGGCTAACCCCGCCTCACAGGCGTTCTGGCGCAAGATGGGGTACACCGAGTTTCTACGGACACTGCGCGTGGACTTGGGAGCGGGCACATGACGACGCGGCTGCAAACTCTTCTTGACCTGCGCTATCCGATCTGCCAGGCCCCGACCGGCTCCATCGCCGGGCCGGAGCTGGCCGCCGCCGTGTCGGACGCGGGGGCGCTGGGGGCGATGGCGCTGACCTGGGCCTCGCCCGAAATCGCGGCAGAATTGGTCCATCGGGTGCGGGAAGCGACGACGGCCCCGTTCCAGGTCAATTACGCCCTATACAAGCCGCCCCGTTCGCTCGCGGCGGCCCTGGACGCCGGGGCGCCGGTCGTGACGTTCTCCTGGGGCGATCCGGCCCCCTATTTGGATCAGGTCCGGGCGGCGGGGGCGCGGCTCGGCATCCAGGTCGCCAACATCGCCGGGGCGCGGCGGGCCGTTGATCTGGGCGCAGATTTTCTGGTCTGCCAGGGCATCGAGGCGGGCGGCCACGTCCAGTCCACGACGCCCCTGGACAACCTGCTGCCGGGCGTCCTGGACGCGGCCCAGGGCCTGCCCGTCGTCGCTTCGGGCGGCATCGGCGACGGCGCGGGGATCGCCCGCGTCCTGCCCCTTGGCGCGGACGCGGCCATGCTGGGGACCCGCTTCGTGGCGACGTCCGAGAGCGGCGCGCACCCCGCCTACAAGGAGCGCCTGACGCAAGCCGCGCCGGGCGGGACCGCGCTGACGGTCTGCTTCGACGGCGACTGGCCCTACGCCTCCCACCGCGTCCTGCGGAACCCGACGCTGGAAGGGTGGGAGGCGTCCGGCTGCCCGCCGCGCGGCCAGCGGCCCGGCGAGGGCGAGACCGTGGGGCGGACGGCAGGGGGCGAGCCGATCCGGCGCTACGACGACACCGCGCCGCGCTTGGGCATGAGCGGCGACGTGGGGGACATGGCCCTGTACGCGGGCACCAGCAGCGCCCTGGTCCGGGACGTTCCCCCCGCCGCCGATCTCGTCGCGCGCCTGTGGGAAGAGTGCGAACACGCCGGAAAAGCGGGCGACTAAAGTCGCGGCAATAAAGGCACGAAACCTGCCTTCGCAGGTTCAAGTCCTCAGTCGCCGAAGGGCGACTTCGTGCTCTTGTTGCTGCGGTTTCAACCGCCGGTTGGAAGTTCTTAGGCACACTCTCAGCAAGAGGAACATAACATGGCAAAGATCGCAGTCCTGGCGGGCGACGGCATCGGCCCGGAGATCATGGCGGAGGGCCTGAAGGTCCTCCATGCGGCGGCGCAGAAGCACTCCCTGACGCTGGACTTTGAGGAGGCTTTAGTGGGCGGCGCGGCCTACGACGCCACCGGGCACCCGCTGCCGCCCGACACCCTGGCCCTTGTCCAGTCCTCCGACGCCGTCTACTTCGGCGCGGTCGGCGGCCCGAAGTACGACGCCATCCCCGACCCGAACCTGCGCCCCGAGCGCGGCGCCCTGCTGCCCCTGCGGTTGAAGATGGGCCTGTACGCCAACCTGCGCCCCTGCGTCCTGTACCCCAGCCTGGCCGCCGCCTGCCCCCTGCGGCCCGACTTGGTGCAGGGCGGCTTTGACATCCTGGTCGTCCGCGAATTGACCGGCGGACTTTACTTCGGGCAGCCGAAAAGCTGGGAGGGCGACCGCGCCGTGGACACCTGCGTCTACACGCGCGCCGAGATCACCCGCATCGCCCGCGTCGGCTTTGAAGCGGCCCAGAAACGGGGCCGCCGTCTCCTGAGCGTGGACAAGGCCAACGTCCTGGAAAGCTCGCGCCTGTGGCGCGAGACCGTCACCCAGCTCGCCGCCGAGTACCCCGACGTCCAGCTCTCGCACCAACTGGTAGACGCCACCGCGATGGACCTGGTCCGCCGCCCGCAGTCGTTCGACGTGATCGTCACCGAGAACCTGTTCGGCGACATCCTCAGCGACGAGGCCGCCATGCTCACCGGCTCGCTGGGGATGCTCCCCTCCGCCTCGCTGGGCGAGGGGAAGACCGAGAGCGGGACCTTCGGCCTGTACGAGCCGAGCCACGGCAGCGCCCCCGACATCGCGGGCACTGGGAAAGCCAACCCGCTCGCCACCATCCTGTCCGGCGCCCTGCTCCTGCGCTACTCGCTCGGCGCGGAAGCCGCCGCGCGGGACATCGAGGCCGCCGTCGCCCGCATCCTGCAAGGCGGCTACCGGACCTCGGACATCCTGGAAGGCGACGGCATGAACCACGTCACCTGCCGCCAGATGGGCGACCTCGTAGCCGGGACCGTCATGCGCGGGAGCGACCCAAGGGACTAACCTCTCCCGGCCTTGAAAGGCCGGGCTATTCCCGGCTTCGCCGGACGAAGCCCCTCCGGGGCTAGGAACCCGGTCTGCGTCAACATTTCCTCAGCCCCGGAGGGGCTTTGTGCTCTTCTTAGCCCGGCCTTGAAAGGCCGGGACCCATCGCGCGGGCTATTCGCCATGCAAAAGATCGAAGCCATCATCCGCCCGATCCGCTTGGACCAGGTCAAAGCCGCTCTGGAAGACTTGGGCGTCGTCGGCATGACCGTCACCGACGTGCGCGGCTACGGCCACCAGCGCGGGCACACGGAGAAGTACCGGGGCAACACCTACGTTGTCAACCTCCTGCCCAAGATCAAGCTGGAACTCGTCGTCCCCGACCGCGTGGCCGAAGCCGTGATGCTGGCCGTGGAAGACGCCGCCCGCACCGGCGAGATCGGTGACGGCAAGATTTTCGTCTACCCCGTCGAGCGCGCCATCCGAATACGCACCGGCGACGAGGGCGAGGACGCACTTTGATAAAGTGTTAGGCTACGGATCAAATCATGCTGAGTCCAGAAACATGGAAGCGTGTGAACCTACTCTTCAACGCCGAGGAACGGGAACAAGCCGCAACTCTACTGGTTGAACAATGCGGCAACAACCTCCCTTTTCTTGAGGGATTTGATGAGTATCAACTGGAGCGTGTTCGGTTCGCTGCTCTCAAAATTAGCAACGGCAGTTTTCCTAAACTCATCCATGCTCTTGAGTTAGCTCAGAGCGATTGGCGCGACTTGCTGATGGCTGCTGAATTTGGATATGACGTTCATGCCCATGAAGCTTGGTTGCCTTAATGGTTTACGATTATCGGAAATGCCCAGACGAGGGCTAACAATATGACCACACGGATAGACATCTATGACACCACCCTGCGGGACGGCTCGCAGGGGGAGGGGATTTCGTTCAGCGTTGAGGACAAGATTCGCATCGCGCGCCGCCTGGACGCCTTCGGCATAGACTATATTGAAGGCGGCTGGCCGGGCAGCAACCCCAAAGACATTGAGTTCTTCCAGCGCATGAAGGGCGTCACACTCAGCCACGCCAAGCTGACGGCGTTTGGCAGTACGCGCCGGCCCAATTACAAGGCGGAAGACGACCCGATGCTGCGGCAGCTCCTGGACGCCGAGACGCCCGCCGTCACCTTTGTCGGCAAGTCCTGGGACTTCCACGTCACCGAGGCCCTGCGCCTGCCGCTGGACGTGAACCTGGCGATGATTGGGGACACGGTCCACTTCTTCAAGGCGCACGACCGGGAAGTGATCTTTGACGCCGAGCATTTCTTTGACGGCTACAAGCGCAGCCCGGACTACGCCGCCCAATGCCTCCAAGCCGCCCTGTCGGCGGGCGTGGACGCCGTCGCGCTGTGCGACACCAACGGCGGGACGCTGCCGAATGAGGTCGCGCGGATCGTCGGCGAAGTGCGGGAGCGGTTCCCAGGCGGGCGATTCGCCATCCACACCCACAACGACGCCGAATGTGGGGTCGCCAACAGCCTCGTGGGCATCCAGGCGGGCTGCCTCCAGGTGCAGGGGACCATCAACGGGCTGGGGGAGCGGACCGGCAACGCCAACCTGACCAGCATCCTGCCCGCGCTGGCGCTCAAACTCGGCTACGACCTGGCCTGCGCCCCGCGCCTGGGCGAGCTGTCCGACCTCGCCAACTCGGTTGACGAGATCGCCAACCTCCCGCCGGACACGTCCGCGCCCTATGTAGGCCGGTCCGCCTTCGCCCACAAGGCGGGCCTGCATGTGGACGCCATGCGGAAGAACCCGGAAACCTACATCCACCTCGACCCCGCCCTGGTCGGCAACGAGAACCGCATCCTTGTTTCCGAGCACTCCGGCTCGTCCACTATTTTAGAGAAACTTCAGAAGAGCGGCCTGGAACTGCAAAAGGGTAGTCCCGAGATCAAGGAAATCTTGAAACAGGTGACGGCCCTGGAACACCAGGGCTACTCGTTCGAGGGCGCGGAAGCCTCCTTCGATCTGCTGGTCAAGAAGGCGACCGGCGGCTACCGGCGGCTGTTCGAGCTGATCGGCTACCGGGTCATCGTCGAGAAGCGCGCCGACGACCGCGAGGCCATCACCGAGGCGACCCTGAAGCTGCGCGTCGGGGGCGAGGAGGTGCTGACCGTGGCCGAGGGCGACGGCCCCGTCAACGCCCTGGACAGCGCCCTGCGGCTGGCCCTGACCAAGCACTACCCGGAGCTAAAGTCCATCCGGCTGACCGACTTCAAGGTGCGCGTGGTCAACGTCAAGGAAGGCACGGCGGCCAAAGTCCGCACCGTCGTGGACAGCGCCGACGCGGGCGAGACGTGGAGCACGGTCGGCGTCTCCACCAACATCATTGACGCCTCCTGGCACGCCGTCGTGGACAGCATCGAGTACGGCCTGCTGCGGACGAACAAGCCGTAGGAGCGCGTCCCATCCTAAATGCGCGGGCGGTGTTTTCAACCGGGTTCGAAGAAAGTTATAATCCTATGCTTACTAATTCCTGGGTTCAATGCCTGAGCGACGACGCCGGGCGATCACGCCTCGCCGGCCTGTGGGGGGCCGTCCGGGTTTTGCTGCTGCTGACGCTCGTCCTCGCGCCCGGCTTCTGCATCGCAGCCCCGGTGCGCCTGGTGGTCTGGGGCATGGAGTCCACCGCCGAGTCCAAGGACATGGACGCCAAAATCGCTGTGTTCGAGCAGCGCCACCCGGACATCAAGATCGCCGCGCTGTCCATGGGCGCGGGGGCCATGAACCCGCAGAAACTGATGACCGCCATCGTCGGCGGCGTCCCGCCCGCCCTGGTCCAGCAGGACCGCTTCACCATCGGCGACTGGGCCAGCCGGGACGCCTTCCGGCCGCTCGACGACCTGCTCCTCGGTGACGCCCATTCGGGCGGCCCCCTCGCCATCCGCCAGAAAGATTACGTCCCGGCGACCTGGACTGAGACGCTCTACAAAGGCCACGTCTACGCCATCCCGAACGACACCGACGACCGCTTGCTGTTCTACAACCGGACCCTGTTCAAGCAGGCGGGGCTGGACCCGGACAAGCCCCCGCAGACCTGGGAGGAGATGATCGCGGACGCCAAGAAGCTGACCAAGCGCGCGCCGAACGGCGGCTTTGAGCGGATGGGCCTGGTTCCGCTCTTCGGGCAGGGCTGGCTCTACCTCTGGTCGTGGCAGGAGGACGGGGAAGTCATGTCGGCGGACGGCCGCACCTGCACTCTGGACAATCCGCAGACCCTCAAAGCGCTTTCCGCCCTGACCTCCTGGTACGACGCCTTGGGCGGGGTGGACGCCATCAACGCCTTCTCCGGCGGCTTCGGCAGCGACGCCCAGGACCCGTTCATCACCGGCAAGCTGGGGATGCGGGTGGAAGGCGACTCCTTGATGAACTCCATCGCCCGGTACAGCCCGGACCTGGATTTTGCCGCCGCCCCGGTCCCCGTTCCCGAAGAGCGCCTGCGGCATGAGGGGCGGTTCGCGCACGAATCCACCTGGGTAACGTGGTCCGGCGGCCACTCGTTCGCCATCCCGCGCGGCGCGAAGCATGTCCGCGAGGCGTGGGAGTTCATCCAGTGGTTCAACTCGCCCGAAGCGTCCCTGATCGGCGCGCGGGCGCAGGCGGCGTATGCGCGGGGCAAGGGCCGCCTGTATGTCCCGCCGCTGTTCGCCAACATCCCGGCGAACCGCCTGGTTTTTAGTGCCTTCAAAAGCAGCCTGCCGCCCAAGTACCTTCGGGCCAAGGAAATCAGCACCGACCTCCTGCCGCAGACGAGGTTCCGTCCCGTCACGTTCGTCGGCCAGAAGCTTTGGGACGAGCAGGTGCGGGCCGTGGACCGCGCGCTGCGGCACAGCCAGACGCCGGAACAGTCGCTTCTGGCAGGGCAGAGCGCCGTGCAGGCCGAGCTGGACGGCGTGTACAACCGCGAAGGGCACCCGCTCCTGCCCTCGTGGCCGGTCGCCGTCGTCGTCGCCCTGCTCGTGCTGGCGGGCTTCGCCGCGCTGGGGCTGGGCACGGCGCGCTGGATGCGGGGGCGGCAGGAGTCGAGCCGGGCCGAGGCGCGGGCGGGCTTCATTTTCATCCTGCCCTGGGTCTTCGGCTTCGTCGTCTTCACCCTGGGGCCGATCCTGGCCTCGCTCGTGCTGTCCTTCTGCGACTACGACGTGTTGCACCCGCCGCGCTGGGCGGGCGTGTCCAACTACCAGACCCTGGTGACTCAGGACCGCCCGCTCGTCCTGAAGAGCCTGGGGAACGCCCTCTACCTGGCCGCCGTCGGCATCCCGCTCGGCATGGTGACCAGCCTGACGATGGCGCTGCTGCTCAACACCAAGATTCGCGGCCAGCAGTGGTATCGGACGTTTTTTTACATGCCCAGCATCGTGCCGGTCGTGGCGACCTCGGTGCTGTGGGAGTTCATCCTGAACTCCGACGCGAACCGGGGCCTGGTGAACGCCGCGTGGCAGGCGACGATCTCGCACTGGTTCGGCCTGCCCCCGCCGGGCTGGCTTTCGGTGCCGTCCTGGGCCAAGCCGGGCCTGATCTTCATGGGCCTGTGGGGCGCAGGCGGGGGCATGATCCTGTGGCTGGCCGGCCTCCAGTCTATCTCCGCCACGCTGTATGAGGCGGCCTCGCTGGACGGCGCGGGCTGGTGGTCCCAGTTCCGCAACGTCACGCTCCCGATGCTCTCGCCGTACATCTTCTTCAACCTGATCATGGGCACCATCGGGGCG
Organism: uncultured Armatimonadales bacterium; assembly: GCA_964247915.1. Taxonomy (GTDB): domain Bacteria; phylum Armatimonadota; class Armatimonadia; order Armatimonadales; family Capsulimonadaceae; genus JANXMY01. The sequence goes on from CAXTWM010000058.1 coordinate 18,394, forward strand.
TTGCAGACGTTCGAGACCGCCTACATCCTGGGCGGCACGAGCGGGGGCAGCAGTACCGGCCCGGACGACAGCCTGCTGGTGCCCGTGGTCTACCTCTTCAACAACGCCTTCCAGTACTTCAAGATGGGCTACGCCAGCGCCCTGGCCTGGCTGCTGTTCATCCTGATTCTGGGCCTGACTTTGGGCCAGCTCAAGATGGCCCCGCGCTGGGTGCATTACGAAACGGGGGGCAAATAGGATGCCGAACAGTCCGCTCTTCTGGATTTTCTCCATCCTGCTCGCCTACGCGGCCCTGACCCTGTGGGCGGCCCACGGCCTGCGGGCGCTGCGGCGGCGGGAACGTCCGCTCACGGTCGGCCTCCT
>CAXTWM010000059.1:0-18750 GCA_964247915.1 uncultured Armatimonadales bacterium
CCCCCGCAACAAGGGGCGGACGGCCGCAAGCCCCGCCGCCCGGGCCAACGGGATCTGCCCGGCCGGCACCAGCAGCGACCCGAACAGCGGCACCCGCGCCAGCTCCGCCTTGAACACGTAGCTGACCCGGGGCACGAGCATCAGCCAAACCAGCGTGTCGAATGCGGACTGGTGCTGCGATGCGATCAGCGCCGGGCCATCCGGCAGGTTCTCGAGCCCGGTCACTGCGATGCGGATTCCGCCGATCACCCGCGCCCCGCCCCGCCCCGCCGCCCCGCCTGCGCCGCGCGGTCATGGCCCAGGTCCGGCGCGAGGCCGCCGCTCAGGTGCAGACCTGGAGCCGGTCCCAGGGGGAAGGCTGGGTTGTCGAGCGGCGGCAGGGGCAGGCTTGGCCGGAGCCGGACGCGGCCCGGCCCGCCGCGCCAGCTTCAGTCGTCCGCACCGTCCAGCGTCGGGACGCCGAAGGGACGACCGTTTCCCTGTTCACGCAGACACGTTGAAGGAAAACAAAGCCATGAGCGAACCGACCATCACAGACATCCAAGCCGAGATCGCCGCCCTGCGGCGCGAGATGGGCGAGCTGCGGGCACGGGCGGCCCCCGCCCCGCCCGAACAGACGGACGCGGCGGGCGACCTACGGCGGAGCCTCACCGAGAAGGACAAGCCGAACGGCCTCTCCGTCACCCACCGCATCACGCAGATACGCGGCGACGGCGGCAGCGGAACCGCCTCCTACAGCGTCTCCGTTGACGACGCCGCTGACCTGCCTACCGACGAGCAGATCGCCGAGAAAGTGGCGCGGCTCGCCCCACTCGTCCAGCCGCTGGCCCTGCGCGCCCTGAGCCGCTTGGCCGAACCGCACTTTGAGGGCAAGGACAAGCGCCGCGCCAAGTCTGACCTGGCCGCATCTCTAGGCGTCGGCGAGGCCGAGGTGGAGGCCGCGATGACGCCCCTGCTGGACCGCTACGAAGTCACCTGGGGCAAGGACGCTTCGGGACAGGAGTATTACGAATGGACCGGCAACACACTCGCCATGACGCTGCTCATTCTGGGATAGGGAGCAAAGGGAAGACACGATGACAAATTTTATCATATACGCTGCCAGTATAATGTGTCTGCTTCTAACACTCACTGCATCCGGCGTCAGCGCAGCCTCACCCAAAGACTTTGTGGGCCGGTGGGTGATGACGGTCGGCCACAAAACCTTTCTCGTCCTGACGATCAACGGCGACGGGGCGGGGGTGACGGGCAGCCTGAGGCGCCCCCAGCATTTCCAAACAAGCGGGGCGCCGGGGGGCTTGATGAGCTTCTCGCACGTCAGCCCGGACGTGGAACAGGACGCCATCGTTCAAAGCTCCTATGAGGTGGGGCGTCTGCGTTTCGTGGCGAAGGCCCCCGCAGACAAGGGGAGCGGGGACGAGTACGAGATGACGCTGGCGGGCGGGGATCAGGCGTCCCTGAGTCTCGTCGGCTTTGTCCAACTCGGAGGAGAGCCGTGGGCGGTCAGCCGGGTACATGACCTCAGCAAACTCGCCGTGGCGACAGACTGGGACCCGAACCGCTCCTACCTGCCGGACGACTCCGTCCCGCCCAACGCGGAGATGCAGGGGATCATCGCGGCGGATCAAAAGGCGCGGCAGACCGCGATGACGCTCACCCAGGAGCAGTGGGCCGTGATCGCCAAGCAGGACGCGGAACGCCGGGAAGCGACGCGCCGGCTGCTCGCGGCGGGCAGCCTCCACGCCGCCCAGGACTTCGCCTCGGCGGCGTTCATCTTCCAGCACGGCGACACGCCGGAGGATTACCTGCTCGCCCACACGCTGGCGCTGGTCGCGGTCGCCAAGGGGGACGCGGGCGCGACCTGGATCGCAGCGGCGACGCTGGACCGCTACCTCAACTCAATCGGAAAGCCGCAGATCTACGGGACACAGTTCCACAACAAGGGCACAAAGCCTTTTACCCAGGAGCCTTACAACCGCGCCCTCATCTCCAACGCACTGCGACGCCAGCTCGGCGTGCCCCCTCTGTCCGCTCAGGAAGAGCAGCGAAAGCGATATAACGCGCCGGTCCCCAAGTCTACCCAGCCACCGAAATGATCACTTCCGCCCCGCCCGCGCGTCATTGTCCATAGAGTGTGCAAAGAGGGAGACGCGGCTTGCGGACGGGGGACGACAAACGGGACGATGGGGAACTGGTGCGGCGGGCGCGCGGCGGCGATCGGGACGCCTTCACGGCCCTGGTGGGCCGCTACCGGGACGCGGTGTATGCGGCGGCCATCTGCTTTCTGGGAAACCGGGAGGACGCGCAGGACGCCGCTCAGGAAGCGTTCATCGCGGCCTATGCCCGGCTGGGGCAGCTCCGCGAGCCGGACAAGTTCGCGCCCTGGCTGCGGCGGCTGGCGCACAACGTCTGCGCCGACAGCCTCCGCCGGCGTCGGGCGCGGACGCTCCCGCTGGAGAGGGCATGTCAGGCGCAGGCCGTGCCGGACGGCGCCGAGGGCGTCCTGACGCGGCTGGCCGTGCGGGAGGCGCTGGGATGCCTCCCGGAGCCGATGCGCCTGACGGTCACGCTCTGCTGGCTCGGCGGCTACTCGCACACGGAAGTCGCCCGCTTCCTGGACATCCCCGTCAACACCGTCCGCAGCCGCCTGGGGCACGCCAAACGGAGGCTGCGGGAGGAGATGCGGGAGATGGTACACGAAGAACTGAGCGGGGGCAGGCCGGACGCCGAGTGGACCCGGCGGACGGTGGACGAGGCGATGCGGCGCGGGGAGGAAGCGGCGGCGGTCTGGGAGAAAGGCGAGGCTGTCCGGCACTATGACGAAGCGCTGGCGGCCATCGGGGCACTGCCGCCGGGGACGGATCGGACGCGGCGGACGATGGACGCGCTCTGGCGCAAGGGCAGGACCGAGGGATACCGGTCGGAGGAGGGCCTGGCGTTGATGGAACAGGCGCTCGCGCTGGCCGCAGAAGTCGGCGACCGGCCCGGCCAGATGCGGAAGCTGATGGACCTGGGCAGCGCCTTTTACAACAGCGGGCGGGACGACAGAGCGGAGGACTGCTTCGGGCGGGCGCGGGCGCTGGCCCAGGAGCTTGGGGATGCGCGCAGCCAGGCGCGGTGCCTGACCAGCCTCGGCCTGGGGCGTCTGTGGGGAAACGGGACGCAGGGAAGGGCGCTCTTCGCGCAGGCGCTGCCGCTCTATGAAGCGGCGGGGGACTGGGACGGCGCGGCCTACTGCCGCGCCATGCTGGACGTGGCGGATCGCCTCGGCCCGGACAACCTGCGCGTGGACTTCTCGCCGGAGGAAGGCTTCCGGCAGCCGATCATCGGCTTTTACGCGGGCTGCGACACCTTCCGGGCCGAGGGCGGCGTCGTGTCGCATGTGGGCGAAACCTGCTACGTCGGCTACACCTGGCCGGAAGAGCTGGCCCGCTCGCCGCTCCAGATCAGCCGCGTCTTCTGGCAGTCTTCGCACCTCCAAAAGATACTTGACACTGATGTTCCCGTCGGCGGCGGGTGGTCCGGCCCGGCCTTCTCGTTCTCGAATCAGCCTTTGCAGGCCACGGTCACGGCCGTAAGCGACGCGGAGACAGTGACCGTCCCGGCGGGGACATTCGCGGGCTGCCTGCTGACCGAACAGGTGACGACGGAGGACGGCCCGGCGACCGCAGCCAACCGGGAACTGTGCGGGACGGTCCGCGCCTGGTACGCGCGCAATGTTGGGCTGGTCCGGCTGCACGTCCGCCGCGACGACGGCCTGGAAGCGACCCTGCAACTGCAAGCCTATGGGGCCGGGGACGGGGGCGGCGGCTTCCTGCCGCTGGCCGTCGGCCACCGCTGGGAGTACGGGTGGGCGGACGTGCCCGCCGAGTACGCCGCTCAGGAAGTGTATCAGGTGACGGCGCAACAGGACACGCTCTGGTATGTCGAGCATTATGCGTATGCGCGTCGGCGGGACGCATGAACTCACCCGTCGCGAGGCCCGGCCCTGAAGGGCCGGTCTACACGGAAAGGCCGCCCCTTCGGGGCTTTGGATGAGCCTGCTGATGACCGGCGACTTTGTCTGTAGCCCCGAAGGGGCGGCCCATCCGAATAGACCCGGCCTTCAGGCCGGGGCAGCCCTGGGCGGCTCCGGGCAGTCACGGCCGCACGACGCGCAGGTCGAACAGGCCGCCGGCGGGGGCGGCGTTCCTCGGCTCGAAGCGCACCGTGATCCGGGTCTTGCCGCGCGTCAGGGCGTCCGGGAGCGGATGGGTGACGGGCAGGTACTCGCCGGGGCGCGCGCCCGTCAGCGTCTCGGTCGCGAGTCTCGTGCCGTCTACCAGGATGTCGAAGGCGCGGCCCGCGTCACCCCCCCAGTAGACGCAGCGGAGGGCGACGGGCCGATTCGGCGGGACCTTCAGGGTGTAGCTGAACCAGCCCTGGGCGTCGCGCCAGTGCGTGAACGGCTCGCCCGCCCCGCCCGTGTTCGAGCGGTCCGAGTCCAGCGCGTGGGCGGCCTCGGAATCCGCCTCGCCGACGCGGACGCGGTCCAGGGTGCGGGCCGTCAGCGTTTCTGCCTCGCGCGCCTCCTGGGCCGCCTGCGCCTGCCGCGCGGCGTCCTCGTCCGGCGTCAGGACGGGCCAGTAGAGGGCGTAGCGCTCGAAGAACAGGCGGTAGAACGGGACCAGGGTGACGGGCCGGGGTCGCGTCAGGCCCCCCGTCCCGAACGTGAGCGGCTGGCCGGGGACGGGGGCGATGCGGCGCAGGGCGTCGGCGGGCGTCCCGACGAAGACCGGGACGTGGCTTTCGGGGATTTTTTTCTGCGCGGTCTGGCCGGGCGAGTCGAACGGGCCGCCGCCGTGGAAGTCGGCGGGGGCCAGCCCTTCCGTCCCCAGCCGCCCGGCCAGCAGGACGGGGCCGTAGAAGAAGGCGGCGTATCGCGTGGAGTCCGGCAGCGGCTCGGTCGTCAGCCGCATCGGCAGGGCCATCTCGACGCGGTCGCCGGAGTGCCACACGCGCGAAACGTCCACAAAGGAGCCGGGGCGGGCCGAAGTCGGGACGGCGTGGCCGTTGACCGAAACTCTCAGCGCGCCGGGCGCGACCCAGGCGGGATAGCGCAGGCTGAGGGTCATGGGCTGGGGCCGCGCCAGCGTCAGCGCGAGCCGCGTCTTGGGTTCTTCCGGGAACCGCGTCTGCTGCGTCAGCGTCAGCCCGTGCGCCCGGTCCGTCAGCACGGACGGGAGGAACAGGTTGACGTACAGCCGGTGGGGGGCCGAGGCGTAGATCATGCCGCCGTACTTGCCCCCGTTCTCCATGCCGGTCCCGACGCAGCACCAGAAGGCGTCGAAGTCGCGCGAGAAGACGCGGTAGTGGCCGGGGCGCATGGGGGTGTAGTAGGCGAACCCGCCGCCGGGGGCCTCGGACGGCAGGATGTGGTTATACAGGGCGCGCTCGTAGTAGTCCATGTACCGCGCCGACGGGGCCTGGGTGTAAAGCGCCTGCGTCAGCTTCAGCATGTTGTAGGTGTTGCAGATCTCGGGTCCGCAGACTTCGAGCATCTTGCTTTCGGTCTCGGCGGGGGCGAAAAAGTGCTCCCACTGGCTGTCGCCGCCGTTGGCCCAGGACCGGTTGGCCGTGACGTCTTCCCAGAAGAAGCGGGCGGCGTCCCCGTAAGCCTTGTCCCCGGTGAGCTGATAGATGCGCTCGTAGCCGACGAACTTGGGAATCTCCGTGTTGGCGTGCTGCCCCGTCAGGATCGAGGCGTCGCCGCGCGCCAGCGGGTCGAAGATGACGCGGTGCTTGAACCGCTCAGCCAGGGCCAGGTACTTGCGGTCGCCGGTGATGGCGTACACGTCCGCCAGGACCTCATGCGGGCCGCCGAACTCGCCCATCGTGCCCGCGTCACCCAGCATGTGCTGGAACTGGTCATCGGAGAGGGTGGACGTGACGGCGACGCACCAGTCGGCCATCCGCACCAGCACGTCCCGCGCCGGCGCGCTGCCGTCCACCAGGTAAGCGTCGCGCAGGCCCGCCAGGGTCTTGTGGGTGGTGTACCAGGGCGTCGTGGGCATCGTCTGCACCTCGCCGCGCCCCAGTTTCCCGAACCAGTCCCGGTCCCAGGGGGAGGCCCACAGGCCGCCATTGCCGCCTGCTTTCTGGCAGGCGGCCATCTCGGAAACGATGTAGTCCACGCGCTTTTTGAGGGCCGGGTCGCCGGTCGCCTGCGCCATCTGGGAGATGGCGCTGAGGTAGTGGCCGACCGTCCCCGACCCGCCGCTGTCCCACCCGCCGTAGGTGGGCGCTTTTGGTTTCAGTCCCGCCGCCAGCCGCATCCCGGACAGAAGACGGTCGGGGTCCACCCGCAGCATATAGGCCCGGTCCGTCTCCTGGGCGTCCTTGAAGGGGCCGGGCAGCAGGCGCACATCCTCCAGCGGGAACAGCGCCGCGCGGGCGGGTACGGCGGGTTTGACTTCGGCCCGGACGCGCGGCCCGGCAAGCTGGGCGCGGGCCGGCATCCCCAAAGCAAGGGCGGCGGCCAGAGTCAACAGGGGCAGGGAGGCTTTTAGGGGGTAGGTCATGTTGCTCTTAACACAAAGGGGCCGAGCAGCAACCGGCCTTGAAAGGCCGGTTGCTGCCCTACGGGTGGTTGCCGGGGCCGGGGTGGGTGTAGGCGGTGGAAGTCGTGGGGGAAACGCCCGCAGTCCCCGAAGACGAACGGCTGCGGACGACGAGGGAGATGACGAGGATGAGGATGAGGACGCCGGCAATGGCGGCAGCGGCGATGGGCGTGCTGATCTTATTTTGCATGGAGTCGAGTGTCCTTTCGTGTGCGGAGAGCCTGTTGGGCAGGCGGGGGAACCTCCCCATGCTGCCGGGCGTATCGGTCAAGCCGGGCCTGATAGACCGGGGTGCGGTAGGGGGCCAGGGCGGCGGCCTTGCCGAAGGTCTTCAGGGCCTCGATGGGCTGCCCCAGGGCGAGCTGCACATCGGCCAGCGCTTCGAAGGCAGCCGGACTGTTGCGGGCGATGACGGTGGCCCGCCGCGCCAGGGGCAGGGCGGCGGCGGCCCGCCCGGTCGCGGCCAGGTCTTCCGCCGCAGCGGCCTGGGCCGGGGCGGCGTCCGGCGCGCAGTGGAACGCCTTGGACTGATGCCGGAGGCAGCCGGCGACGTCCCCTTCTTCGGCCAGCATCCGCGCCAGCTTCCGCTGCGGGCGGACGTCGTCCGGCGCCTTCAGGATGGACGTCACCAGGTCCGCCTCCGCCGACGCGCGCCGCTGCCGCGCCGAGTATTCGCCCTGCCACTGCCGCTGCGGGCCGGCCTGACCGAGCCGGTAGTAGACCTGGGACAGCGCCAGGGCGGGGGCCGCGTCGTAGGGGCTGCGGCGGGCGGCCTGGAGCAGCAGCGGCAGCCCCTCGCCCGTCCGCCCCTGGGCGACGAGCGCCTGCCCCAGAGTCAGCGGCGCCCCCACGGCGGCGGGGTCGAGCGCGAGCGCGCGCCGCGCCTCGGACTCGGCCCGGCGGTCGTCGTCCGGGCCGGCCCCGGTCGTCAGCAGGAAGCGCGCATAAGCCTGGTGGGCGGGGGCGGAGTCCGGGCCGAGCGCGAGGGCCTGCTCGAAGGACGCCCGCGCTTCCGGCCGTTGGCCCTGCCGCGCTTGCAGCAGGGCCAGGCCCAGCCGGTCGGGCGCGCTGCGGGGGCGCAGGGCCACGGCCCGCTCGGCGGCGGCCTCGGCCTCGGGGATGTGGTCCATGCTGGACTGCGCGACGGCCAGCAGGGACCAGGCTTCGCCCGATTCCGGGTCAAGCGCGACGGCCCGGTTCAGTTCCTCGATGGCGCGGATCATCGAGTTCTGAGAGGCGTAATACTTGCCCAGCATCAGGTGGGCGGGGGCCGAAGCCTCGTGCGTCCCGACGAACTCGCGCGTCTCGCCGAAGGCCGCCGTGGTCAGGCCGCTGCCCAAAAGTGCCTGCATCCAGGCGTCGCGCAGGCGCGGCGAGTCGGGGTCCAGGCCGACGGCGTTCCGCAGGTACGGGTCGGCCTCCGCGAACCGGCCCTGCCCGTTGAGGCGCAGGCCGATGTAATACAGCAGGCGCGGGTCGTCCAGCCGCCCGCCCCGCTCGCGCTGGAGCTGGGCCAGCGACAGTCGGGACAGCCGCCGCTCCTGGTAGGCGGCGCTGTGGGTGACGTCCCAGGCGAGGAGGCCGAGGACGAGGAGCGCGAACGCGCCGAGCAGCGCGGCCCTCCCCGATCGGCGCAGGCGGGGGGCGGCTGATGCCGCCCCCCGCCCCTTGTCGGTGAGGGTGTCGCGCGCGGGCGCGTTCCTAGTCGTGGTCATGCCAGATGTCTTGAGTGGAGCCGATGCGAGAATTCAGGGAGGGGGCGGCTAGGACCGACTTGACGTGCCCATCAGCGAAGGCGCAGTTGATCCGCTTGTTGTGGCGAGCGAACGGTCGCCGGTCGCCGTTAGCGGCCCAGTCGCTGTTGCCGCCGGGAACCCCGACGCTCCAGTCCACGCTAGAATCGCGGCCGGTGGCGGCCGTCCATACGTCTGGGTTCATCGCGAACGGGCCGCAGGCGCCGGTGCCGTTCGCGCCGCCGTTGGTCTCATACCCATAGCAGGCGTTGTTAGCGTCGCCGTAATGAGAGTCCGCCGCCGGGCTTGCGCCGCCGTTGTACGTCAGGGCGGCATCGCAGTAGGCGACGACGTTTGCCGGGCTGCGGATCTGTGACAGCTTCTTGCCGATGTAGTGCAGTGGGCTGCCGCCGTCCTCGTTGCCGTTCCCGTTTTCCCAGTTGCCGGTTAAAGCAGAAGTGTTGTAGCCGTAGCTGGTCGGACCGTAGCTCTCCGAGGATGGCTGGTCCGCGCAGGACAGAACATTATCTGAACTCCAGGATGCCCTCGTGGCCGGGCTACCGATGTCAGCGGTGTTCACGGGGATACGCTCGCCGCCGCCCATGAAAGGCAGAAGGACGACGCGCCACATTTGCAGGCCATCATGGGTGCGGTCCGCCCCGTCCGGGTGCCACCCATCCGGGTACGACTCGTCGGCGTCCTGCTGGTATTGAAGGGTCGCAATGCCGAGTTGCTTCAGGTTGCTGGCGCACTTGGCCGCGCGGGCGTTCTCGCGGACCTTTTGGAAGACCGGGAACAGGATGGCGGCGAGAATCGCGATGATGGCGATGACGACGAGCAGCTCGATGAGCGTGAAGCCCATCCGCCTGCCTTCTCTGCGTTGATACATTTCGTCCTCTCTCTTTTCGTCTCTTTCTCTGAATTGGCGGACGCTCCGGGTCCGCCTGCCGGGTCCCGGCGGGGCTTGGTCCCCGCCGGAAGATGAGAACCGCCGGGCGGTTATTTTTGATGAGTCTGGGCGGCCTCGCCTTGCTTCTTTGCCATCGCCCGCAGCATCTCGCGCCCGTGCCCCCCGGTCACTCCGTTCAGCAGCCGCCGGTCAGCGGGGGAGACCCGGCTCCAGTCGCCGTGCGTCTGCCGCAAGACGAGGCGAGCGCGCGCCATCATCACGGACGGGTCGCGGTAGTTCGGCGTGGCCGGAGCCGCCGGGACGGGCGCGGGCGGCGCGGGCATCCCCGCCTGGGCCAGCGCGCTGAGGCCCTTGACTGCGGCCAGTGACCCCAGCACCAGCAGGACCAGGCCGCCGAGGGCAAGGCCGGAGGCGCGCAGGGCGGGGTGTATCTGTAGGCTCATGGTCTTTCTCGTTCGCGGCCCTGCCCCTGAAGCCCTCCGGGTCTGCCAGTGCAGGGACAGGCTATTCGGATGGGCCGCCCCTTCGGGGTTGGGGAACAGGTCCCGGCTCACCCGCAGGTTATCCAAAGCCCCGCCCTCCGGGTCTGCCAGTGCAGAAGGGGCGGCCCATCCGAGTAGACCCGGCCTTCAGGCCGGGTTCCGGCAGGACGGGTTCCGTGTGTCGGCGCGCGGCGGGGCGACCGAGGCGCGGTGGACGAGTTCCACGGGTAGGACGCGGCTCACGTCCGCCGCGTCCGCGCCTCCCAGGAGGGCCACGACGGCGTTGACGGCGGCCTGTCCGATCTGATCCCAGGGCTGGGCGACGCTCGTCAGCCCCCGGAGCGCGCCCTCGGGTGTGTTGTCCACGCCCGTGATGGACAGGTCCTCGGGGACGCGCAGGCCCTTCTCCTCCGCCATGCGCCACAGCGCCAGGGCGAAGAGGTCGTTGGCGCAGACCACCGCCGTCACGCCCTCCGCCGCCACGAGCCGCAGGGCGGCCTCCACGAACGGGCGCGTCAGCAGCCCTTCGTCCCCGTTCCCCCTGCCGAAGCCCCAGAAGTCGCCCCAGGTGTCCGCCTGCACGATGCAGTCGGCGTGGCAGGGCAGGCCGCTCCCGCGCATGGCGTCGCGGAAGCCCTCGCGCCGCTCGGCGGCTTCCGTCTTGTCGCGCGCCCCGGCCAGGTGGGCGATGCGCCGGTGCCCCATCCCGGCGAGGTGCCCGACCACCCGGCGCATCCCCCCGGCGTTGTCGCTGAGGACGGACGCCGCGCCCGGCGCGGGGTGGACGCTGAAGCACTCCACCACGGGAACCCCGTGGCGAATCAGGACCTCGGAAACCTCGCGCCGGTTGTCGCCGACGAAGATGAACCCGTCGCAGCGGCGGTCCAGAAACTGCGCCTCAGTGCCCGGCTCAACCCAGTCCGGCTCGGGGCGCAGGAAAATGGTCAGGTCGTGGTCGAGCTGACGGGCGCGGCGGCACATGCCGAAGAACGTCGGGTAGCCGACGACGCCCTCCATCTCCCAGAGGAAGACGACGCCGATCGCGTTGGTCGTGACGTGCCGGTTCTGCGCCGCCGTGCGGACCGGCGTATAATCAAGATCGTGGATCGCCTGCAAGACCCGCTGCCGCGTCTCCTCCGCCATCTTCTCGGACCGGTTGCGGAGGACGTTCGAGACAGTCATCGGCGAAACGCCCGCGCGGGCGGCGACCTGGCGGATGGAGGAGCGCGGCATGGCGTCTAGAGTCCGTGTTTGTTTACTGTAAACAAACGGGGGAAAGCCTTCAGCCCTCCTGTTTGTTCCATTGACACTCATTCTAGCAGAGACCGCTTGTATTGTCAAGGGGATGTTTGGAACTATTTTGGGCCGCCCCCCCCAGCCCGAACACTAGGGGTGGGCGTTGGGGTCGTCCACCGCCAGACCTTCGGCGGCGGCGGCCCGGTTCAACTCCGTGTCCGCCGTGATGACCAGCGGGGGCGCGGCCCCGGCCGCCAGGCACCGCGCGTTCAGCTCCAGCGCGGCGGCGAGCTGCACGGCGTCATACCCGCGCAGGCCGTGCCGCTCGGCCAGGTCCATCGCGTGAGACACCAAACCTTCACTCACATCCAGCGGGAAGAAGGCAACCGCGAGATCGGCCCGGAACGCTGTGATGGCAGCGGCGGCATCCGCCGACGGAGTAGCGCCGCTCCGCTGTCGCCGGGTGATGGCGGCGATCATCTCCATGCCGGTGATCCGGGCCACATAAAGCTGATTGCCCGCAGCCGGGTCCGTCTGAGACTGAACCCAGGCCGAGCCGGTTTCGGCGATGTAGCGCTTCACGAGCGCGCTGCTGTCCAAGAAGCAAATCGCCTTACCGCCTACTCCCGGTCTTCCAGCAGGGTTTCGGAGACGGGGCGCCCGTGGACGACGATAGGCTTAAACGGGGTGGTCTGGCCGGGGCGCGTCGGCAGCGTCGTCAGCAGGCCGTCCCGCCTCAGAAGCGCGACGACGCGGGCGTGGGCCTCCTCGGAGACGGGCGTGTCGAGCAGGGCCTGGGCGGAGGGCGGCTCCAGCCCGGCGCGCACGAGGGCGTGGATGATGGTTTCGGGGTCGCGCTGCTCGCGCACCGCCTGCGCCCGCAGCCGCGCCTCCTCGGCGGGGGATAGTTCAATGGTAATGGTCATGGCGCTCTCCTGCCCCCATTTTACCAGAAAACGAGGAGCAGCCGTGAATGTCACTAACGGCGCAGAGGCACATGAGGCGGATGCTTGAATTGGGAATAGTCCTGAAGCCGGTTGTCCAAAGATTGGACATCTTCATCATTCGGAAGAGCCTCTTTTGCTAAGTCCACGAATGTCGGATGGCGAAATCCGTAGGTGACTGCACCGACGGCCTGCCGGCCTGGGCGACAGACGAGTATGTTGCGACAGTGGAAGCAGATGAGGACATCTACAGACCGGCTGCCGCTCCACGCGCGGAAGCCGACACGGGGACTGAAGCACAGGGAACCACCCATGCGGTAGATGCGGTCATCGAGGAGGGCGGAGGTCAGCTTAGACGCGAACGCTGCGCCCTGTTCTTTCCCCGTAGAGGTGATGGGGTAGCCGTCGAGACGCGCCGCGACAGTGCCACGGGGTTGAGACAGACTTCCAAGATGAAAGACCTCGACCCGCGTCGCTTCGGACAAGATCGTGATCGTCTCGCTGCCCAGGCACTGCTCGGCTGTTCGCGCGTCCATCCGTTGTGGGACACCTTGAGCGTTCGCATCGGGGGTACTGACTACAAGCAGCAGAAAGAGCAGGATAGAACCGAGCCACAGAAAGGACTGTGGGCGTTTCATCGGGACCTTCTTTCGGTGGTTCACTAGGGGAGGCATCAGGCAGCCCTGTCCGCGACCCAGTCGTAGGGGACGTAGCGCCACTGGAAGTCGCCGTCGGCGTGGGCGGTGCAGACGGTGAAGCCCTCGGGGTGGACGCCGAGCCGCCAGCCCTTCCACCAGTCGCCGCAGACCGCCCCCGCCGAGATGTAGCGCGTCCCCAGGTAGGCGATCTCCTCGACGACGTGGGTGTGGCCCTGGAGGACGGCCTTGACGTTGTAGGGCCGGAGCAGGTCGTGGACGGCCAGGCCGTTGGCGACGATCAGCTTGTCGGGGGTCGGCTCGGTCGTGCCCTTGGTGTACTGCGTGATGGCGCACAGGAGGGGCATGTGGACCAGCAGGACCGTGGGTGTGGTCTTGCCGGTCTTTTGCAGGTCGGCGGCGAGCCAGGCCATCTGGGCGTCGTCCACGAAGCCGCGCCAGGAGCGGTCGCCCGTGGGACTGGTGGTGATCTGGACCGTGTCCAGCACGACGAAGTGCCAGCCGCCGTGATTGAAGGAGTAGAAGGTTTTGGTCAGGCCCGTCCGCTCCTGGAAGAGCGCCTTGCCGGCGCGGGGATCGTCGGAAGGGACGCCGCTTTTGACCGAGTCGAGGCCGAAGATGTCGTGGTTGCCCAGGCAGTGGTGGATGGGCAGGCCCAGGCGATGCGACTGCTCTTCATACAGGTCGTACAGGTGGGACGCGCGGGCGAGGGGGACGGCGTTGGCGTCGAACACCAGATCGCCGCCGCAGAGGGCAAACGCCGCGCCGGGGGCGGCGCGCTTCATGGCGTCCACGGCCTTCGCGAAGCCCTGCGTCGCGTGCAGTTCCGGCTCGATGTGGATGTCGGTGTAGTGCAGGAAGGTGAACGAGCCGCCCGCCGCCCGCGCGACTTCTTCCCGCGCCCCGGCTGGCGCGGGCAGGGCGGCGGCCAGTGCGCCCGCGCCCAGCCGGGCGCCGCGCCCGATCAGCTCCCGCCGCCCCAGCGATTCGGTCATGGGACTCCCATTCTCGGCATTCGCGGTGCTCTAGGCTTCCACCGGCTGGGCGGCCTTGGCCTCGGTCTCGGTCTGGATGCTCTCGGCGACCTTGCGCTCGACCTCCCGCGTCGCGACCCCCATCGAGTTGTCGGCGGCGTCAATGCGCTTCTCCGAGACGGGGCAGAGCGCCCAGGCCTTCACCTTGGCGGGTTTCTTGACGCCGATCTGGTTGGTCCCGCCCTGCTGATAGTTGATGGTGACGGTGTATCCGGCGATTTTTGCATCATAGGATGCCATGCGCGTAATCTCCCTGGAATAAGTTCTCCGAATACGTTTCTACCCCAATGGCGGGGAATCCTGCACGGGTTTGGAAAAAACCTACAGCCGCGGATATGCAGGAGCAGCCCAGGGCTAAACCCCAGGCTACTCGGAGTGGCCGCCCCTTTGGGGCTTCGGACGACGCGACTGACGGTGGGAGGCTTCATCTGTAGCCCCGAAGGGGCGGCCCACCGGCGGAGCCGGGCGTAGACCGGCCCTTCAGGGCCGGTCACTCTTGTTGCCCCGGTGCTCTCTACACCGACACCGTCACGACCCGCATAACCTCCTCGATCGTGGTCAAGCCCTCGACGGCCTTGCGGATGCCGTCGGCCAGCAGGGTCCGCATCCCGCCCGCCACGGCGATGTCCGTCAGCTCCTCGACGGGGGCGCGGCGCAGGACGGCCTCGGACAGCGCCTCGGTCATGGGCAGGACTTCGTACAGGCCCGTCCGGCCCCGGAAGCCGCGCCCCCGGCACTGCTCGCAGCCGGCCCCGCGCACGAAGACGGCCCCGCCGGGGATTTCGTAGCCGCCTTCCCTGGCGAGCTGGGCGACGTAGCCCAGGGTCGGCTCCCCGGACAGGTCCACGGGCTGCTTGCAGCCGTCGCAGACCCGGCGCACGAGGCGGGTCGCGACGACGCCTGCGACGGTGGCCGAGACCAGGTACGGCTCGACGCCCATGTCTAGCAGCCGATGCAGAGCCGAAGGCGCGTCGCCGGTGTGCAGGGCCGACAGGAGCAGATGCCCGGTCAGCGAGACCTCGACGGCGATCTGCGCGGTTTCCAGGTCGCGCATCTCGCTGACCAGGACGACGTCCGGGTCTTGCCGCTGGAACGAGCGCAGGACGCCGGGGAAGGTCAGCCCGGCCTTCTTGTTCACCTGGGTCTGGGTCGTGTAGGGCAGGGCGAACTCCACGGGGTCTTCGACGGTCACCGTCTTCCTCTCGACCCCGGCGACTTCCTGGAGGCAGGAATACAGCAGGGTCGTCTTGCCGCTGCCGGTCGGGCCGGTCGCGAGGACGATGCCGTTCGGCTGGCCCAGGAAGTCGCGGATCTGATGCAGGTCTTCGGGGGCAATGCCCAGCTTGTCCAGGCCAAGCAGGATGTCCTGCTTGGCGAGAATCCGCAGGGTCATGGCTTCGCCGTACATGGACGGGACGACGGCGACGCGGACGTCGAAGTCCTTGTCTTCGTGCCGGACAGGGATGCGCCCGTCCTGCGGGAGCCGCTTCTCCCCCGTGTCCATCTCGGCCATTGTCTTGAAGCGGGCCGTCAGCGATTCGCGCGTGCTGGCCGGCAGGCGGCGCGTCTCCTGCAAAACGCCGTCCACGCGCAGGCGCAGCAGGAAGTCGTCCTTGTTCGCCTCCAGGTGGATATCGCTGGCTTTCGCCTGGATGGCAAGCTGGATGATCTTGTGCGCGAGCCGGACCGTCTTGGCTTCGGGATCGCCCGAAGTGTTCGTGTCCTCCTGGGACAGTTGTTCGTTGAAAAAGGCGAGTTCCATGTCTAAATCCTCCTTCGGGGCGGCGGAAACGGCCACGGGACCGCGCTCCATGTAGGCGACGAGGTCGGCGCGGCGGAACCGCCACTGGCGGCCCACCTTGAGTCCTTTGATCTCGTCCTGTCCGAGCAGGCGGTACAGGGTCGGCTTGCTGGTGCCGAGGAACTTGACGGCTTCGTCCAGGCTCAGGAGATCTTCCGTGGGCTTGCTGGCCGGGACGGTGAAGGCGGCCTTCATGTACGCCGCCATGTCCTGAATCTTGCCGACGGGCGGCAGGCCCTCATCGGGCACGGTGCCTTTGTCCTGCATCTGTTGCAATTGTTTCCGTGCTGCGTCGAGCGTCACATCGAGTTCCGCCAGCACCCGAGCGGGAAGGCTGTCCCCGATTCGGAGTGTCCCGAGCAGCAGATGCTCGACCCCGATGTAGCTGTGCTTCAGCCGTTTTGCTTCCTCGTAGGCGAAGTCAATCACCTTCTTGGCGGGGGCCGTCAACTGCATGTCCTGTCCCATTTTGCCTTCGCCGCGCGTGACGTGCGCCTCGATCACCGCTCGCACGACATCCGGGGCCAGTCCGAGTTGTTCCAGGATCAGCGCCCCCACGCTCTCCGGGACCCGCGTGACGCCGAGCAGCAGGTGCTCCGGCTCGACGAGGTGAGTGCCCAGCCTTCCGGCTTCTTCCTGGGCGAAGAACACGACCTGGCGGGCGCGTTCCGTAAATCGTTGCCACATTGTTTCCCCTCCTTTTTCCTTATCATTTCGTTACATTAGCTATAATAACACGAAATGATAAAATAGTCAAGGGGCAAAAAATTAACCCCTGCTGCAAGCAGCGGAGGTTAAAACTGGGCATCAGGACGGAGGGCGGCCCTCACAGCAGCGGCGGCACGTCCGGCTTGATCGGGACGACCAGCACCGTCGGGCCGGAACGACCCAGCGCCGCGCGCACGGCGGAGCGCACGGCGTCGGCTGTGCCGGCACGCTCTGCGGTGCAGCCGTAGCCTTCGGCGAGCTTGACGATGTCCATCCCCGGCAGGTCGAGGCCCGGCACGCCCGGCGTTTTCTCCGTGACCGCGAAGGACTTCAGGATGGCGTACTCGCTGTTGTCCGGCACCACCACGACCAGGGGCAGCTTGTGCTGCGCCGCCGTCCACAGCGACTGGATGGAATACTGGAGCGAGCCGTCGCCGATCACCGCGAACACCGGGCGGTTGCGGCCCGTGTCCCGTTCGGCCAGCGCGACCCCCACGGAGGCGGGCAGGCCCCAGCCCAAAGCGCCGCTGGCGAACGTGAAGAAGGACTGCGGCTCAGTCACCTTCCACTGCGCGTGCAGATCCGACAGGTTGGAGGGGGATTCCTCCACCATGACGGCATGATCGGGACGCTCGGCGTTCAAAGCGGCGAACAAAGCGGCGGCGGACAAAGGCGCGGAGGCTTCCGGCACGCCCGCCTGGGCCATCGGGGCCGGCGGCTGCCGCGAAGGGGCGTGGCCTTGCAGGGCACCGTTCAAAGCCCCAATGACCAGCACGGGGTCGGCGAGCAGGCTGTCGCCGACCGGGGCGCGGGCCGCCTCTTCGGGGTCATCCGTCACATGCCAGAGTTTCGTCCCTGCGGGCAGGTACTCCCCCGCCACATAGGGATAGTAGCGGAACACCGGCGCGCCGAAGACGACCACGAGGTCATGCCCCTGGAGCTTTTCGCACAGCGGCTTGATGGCGAACGGCAGGCCGCCCCCGTACAGCGGGTGATTCTCCGGGAACGCCGTGCGCTCATTGGCCGGCGGCGCGTACACGGCGGCTTGGAGGGTTTCCGCCAGTCGGACGCCCGCTTCCCAGCCGCCCGCGCGGTCTACGCCCGCGCCCATCAGGAGCGCAGGGTTCCGGCTGGCCGCGAGCGCGTCCGCGAGTTGCCGCAGGCGGTCGGGGTCGGGCGCCACGCGCCCACTCACGGTCCGCACGGCTTCCGCCCCGTTTTCGGCGGGCGCGGCCCAGTCGTCCAGCGGCAGCGCCAGGTAGACCGGCCCGTGCGGGGGCTGGCTCGCGGCGGCATACGCCCGCATGAACGCGGTGGGAATATCGGCGGCGCGGGCTGGCTGATAAGACCATTTCACCCAGGGACGCGGCAGAACAGTCGCATCCGTGTTGGTCAGCCAGGCTTCCATAAGCTGCATCGCCCGCACCTGGTTTCCGGCGGTGATGAGCAGCGGCGTCTTGTTTTGGAACGCGGTCACAATGCTGCCCATGGCGTTGCCGGTGCCGGCGACGGTGTGGACATTGACCAGCGCGGGTTTCCCGGTGGCCTGCGCGTAGCCGTCGGCCATGGCGACCACCGAGGCTTCCTGCAAGGCGAGCACATACCGGAAGTCCGGCGGGAAGTCCATCAGAAAGTTTTCCTCCGTGCTTCCGGGATTGCCGAACACGGTCGTCAGGCCGAGTTCACGCAGCAGCTGGAATGTTGCTTCACGGACATTCATTTTCTTTTCCTTCTCTCTTGGGGTGTTTGGAGCGTTCGTTTAGGCGGAATCAGCGTGTCACTTCAGCCAGGCGGCGACCAGGATGGACAGCGGCATGACAACGATTGTGCTGAGGCTGGTGACAAATAAAGCCGTGGCGGAACTGGCTTCGGCGACCCCCTGCTTTGCCGCCAGCAGCACGGACAGCACGGCGGTCGGCAGGGCGGTCGCCACCAGTGTCGCCGTCGCCGTCTCCCCATGCACACGAAAAGCCAGCAGCAGCAGGAGCAGCAGGGCAGGCTCCACGACCATTTTGCCCAGGCTGATGCCCCACACGCTGCGGGAGAACTGGACCTTGTGCGCGGCCAGCACCAGCCCGGAGGCGAAGATCGCCACGCCCGACGAGGAATTGCCCAGGAGCAGGAGTGCGTCGTTCAGCAGCGCCGGAGACTGCCAGCCGGCGAGCGACACCAGCAGGCCCAGCAGCGGCGCCCAGACCAGAGGGGTCGCCAGCGCCCCCAGCACAACCTTGCCCATGCCTGCCGGCGGCTTCTTCGGCTCCGGCTTGTTCGGCTCCGGCTTGGCTGATCCGCCTGCTCGTGCCAGCAGCACCAGGGTCACCGGCGTCAGGGTGAGATTGCAGACCAGGGCGATGATCCCGACCGTGCCGATGCTGGACGCGCCGAACAGGGGTTTCAGCACGGCGACGCCGTACACCGGCGCGGCGGGCATGCTGACAAGCAGGGCCAGAATGGCCGCGCCGGCGGGACCCAACGTTTTGGAGCGGCGGGCGAGGAGAAAGGTGAGGAGGTAAGTCGCCCCGTAGCAGAGCAGCAGGGCGAGCACGAGCGGGCCTTCCTGGAGCAGCGCCTGACGCTTAAGCTGGGTCATGCCGACGAACAGTGCGGCGGGCAGGGCGTAGCTCAGGGCCAGGGTGCTGAAGCCGGA
>CAXTWM010000060.1:0-18390 GCA_964247915.1 uncultured Armatimonadales bacterium
ATGTTGGGGAACCGCGAGTAGCCCCGGAAGGTCAGCACGGCGGTCAGCGCCCGCAGCGCGTCCGGCGAGGTCGGCAGGGCCAGCGTCTGGGCCAGCACATACGCCTGGGGCGACGCGCCCGGCGCACGGGCGAGGTCCCCGTGCGCTTCGGCCAGCGAGGCCGCCGTCAGCGGCAGGCCTGCCTGCACCAGCGCTTCGGCCAGGGCGACGTCCACATCCGCCGCCGCCATGCCCATTTCCAGCAGGGCGGCGCGCACCCGGTCGGGCGTGAGCGTCCCCGCCGCCTCCCCCATCGGCAAGGCGACCGGCGACAGGAGCGGCTGCGCGGCCTGCGCGATCCGCCCCAATAGCCCGAACGCCGCCGAAGCGGGCGTCCCCAGTGTCGCAGCCAGAGTGGTCGGTATGTGCATGGTGCCGAAACGCGCCGGAAGAGCGCAGCGCGCAGGAAGAGCGGCGCCGGGCGCCGAATTAGTGTCAATGCTCTATTATCGGCAGGTTCTTGCCCTGGTTTCAGCCCTCGCGCTTTGCTCGCTTCTGCCCGCCGCAAATGCCGCACCCATGATGACCATCACCGACACGCACACCGGCAGGACGATCTCGCAGAATGCCCTGCTGGACCGTCTGGCGCAGGCCGACGTCGTCTTCGTCGGCGAGCAGCACACGGACCCCGCCACGCACGCGCTGGAACTGACCGTCCTGGAAGGCTTGCACCGGCGCGCAGGCAAGCGCCTGACGCTGGGGATGGAGATGTGGGAGCGGGACACGCAGCCCGCCCTGGACGCTTACGGGCACGGGCGGACGGACGAGGCGGCGTTTCGGAAGGCGGCCCGGCCCTGGTCCAACTACCAGACGGACTACCGGCCCCTGGTCGAGTATGCGAAGGCGAACGGCATCCCGGTCGTCGCCTCCAACGTCCCCCAGCCTATCGCCTCCGCCGTCGGCAAGCGCGGGCTGGCCGCCCTGGCAGACTTCCCCGCTGACCAATCCGCCGCTCTGGTTCAAGCCCCGCATGACGGCGCGTGGCTCCGGTTCAAAGCCGTCATGGAGGGGATGGGCGGCGCGCACGGCGGCATGGCGATGGACGCGGCGATGATTGGGCGCTTCTACGAGGCCCAGGTCGTGCGGGACGAGACGATGGCCGAGAGCATCACGCGCCGCTTGGAGGCCGCGCCGGGCGGGCTGGTCCTGCACCTCAACGGCCAGTTCCACTCGGACTACGGCGACGGCATCCCCCGCCGCGTCCTGTGGCGCCGCCCGCTGACCCGGATCGTGATCGTCTCGGTCGTCCCCGTCGCCGACCCCAAAAAAGCCGCGCCCCCGACAGATAAAGCCCTCGCGGATTACGTCGTGCGGGTGCCCGCGCCGCCCGCCAAGCCGTAGCCCGCTCTGCTGCTTTCTGAGGTATAATTGCACTGGCCTTTTGGAGACTCAACCATGACACTCACCTTGACAGCGGACACAGAAGCACGGGTACGTTCCGTTGCTGAAATGAACGGTCAGGACCCGGAAGATGCGCTTCTCGCCTTGCTGAATCAGGCATTAGCCAAGGCAGAAGCGGAGACAGAAATGCTTGCGGCGCTTCGTGCCAGCGAGGAAGACCACGACGCTGGGCGCAGCATGACAATTGAAGAGTACCGCGTGAAGGCGCTTGCCCGGCGTCAGGAGCGGGACGCCAGAAACGTCCCGCAGACAGAGATGGCGGCATGAGTCGGGACGACGAAGAACCGACGGTATATGCCGTTCGTCCCTCCAGCCTCGCCGCAGACCAGATCGCGGCGGAACACCAGCGCCTCCAACAAAGGTCTGGGTTTGGTGCGGCGGACGCCTGGGAGGACGCCGTGATGGATGCCATCGCCTCCCTCGCAACCTTGCCGGAACGCTGCCCAATCGCTCCCGAGAACGATCTGTTTCAACGTGTCAAACCTGGCCAGACGTTGCGAGTGTTGCTTCACAAGCAGACGCGCGGCAACGCCGCCTGGCGCATCCTGTTCAGAATACCCAGCCGCAATGCGTTAGATCCACCCACGGTGCGGGTGTTGCGCGTTCTGCACGGTTCACAGTCACCCATGACCAGATGGTCTTTAGAAGAAGACGATTAAGCAGACGAGTTAAAGCATGATTGACCCCCAAGTTTACCGCGAGATGGGACTGAACGACTCGGAGTATGCCCAGGTTTTGGACGCGCTCGGGCGGGAGCCGACGATCACGGAACTCGGCATGTACGCCGTGATGTGGTCGGAGCACTGCGGCTACAAGTATTCCCGGCCCGTGCTGCGCCTGTTCAAGAAATACAAGGAAGCGATGGACACGGGCGCGGTGGAGAACGCGGGCGTCATTGACATCGGGAACGGCTTAGGGGTGGTTATGAAGATGGAATCACACAACCACCCGTCCGCCGTGGAGCCGTTCCAGGGGGCGGCGACGGGCGTTGGCGGCATCCTGCGCGACATCTTCACGATGGGCGCGCGGCCCGTCGCCCTCCTGAACAGCCTGCGGTTCGGGCCGATTGACAAAGAGAACGGCGACGACCGCACCCGCTACCTGTTTGAGCACGTCGTCAGCGGAATCAGCCACTACGGGAACTGCTTGGCTGCTGACGAAACCTTTGTCTGGCGCGACAGCTCAGGAATCCACTTCGACACCATCGGGCAGTTCGTCGAGGCTCACCTGAAACTCGGTCAAGATACCGCCGACTTGGAACCAGGATTGGGCATCGAGACCTTGTCTCTTGATCCTGAAACACTGCAAAGCTGCTGGCGCCCTATCCGCCGCGTTTTCAAGCGGCAGGCGAAAGAGCTAGTCCATTTTCGGACGCACACCGGCGGCTTGACAGTCACCCTAGATCATCCCATGCTTGTTGTTGAGCCGGATCGCACCGGTTCCGATGACGTCAAGATGCGCGTTCAACTTGCCGGGTCACTTTGCCCTGGGGAGATGTTGCCGTTTTTCCGCGATCCCCTGAGCCATGTCACCGGTGAAGGATGCCCACTCGACGACGATCACCTCTCCTTCAAAGCCGGGGATATTTCCGGTATAAGAGTGGAGAAAGTCGAGCGTATTTTAGTCGCTGAGTGTGACGTTTACGATGTCGAAGTAGACGACACTCACCTTTTTGCAACGAGTGGAGGCATCATCACCCACAACTGCGTCGGGGTGCCGACGGTCGGCGGTGAGATCTATTTCCACCCGTCGTATACGGGCAACCCGCTGGTGAACGCGATGGCGGTGGGGGTGGTGCCGCTGGACCAGATCGCGTCGGCGGAGTCGAAGGGGACCGGGAACCCGGTGCTGTATGTTGGGTCGGCGACGGGCAAGGACGGCATTCATGGGGCGACGTTCGCGTCGGTGGAGCTGGGGCCGGACTCGGAGAGCAAGCGGCCCAATGTGCAGATGGGGGACCCGTTCGCGGAGAAGCTGCTGATCGAGGCGACGCTGGAGGCGCTGGCGACGGGGTGGGTGGTCGGCATCCAGGACATGGGGGCGGCGGGGCTGACCTGCTCGACGTGCGAGATGTCCGCCAAGGGCGGGGTCGGCATGGACGTGGACGTGCGGGCGGTGCCGCAGCGCGAGGCGGGCATGACGGCCTATGAGATCATGCTGTCCGAGTCCCAGGAGCGGATGCTGGCGGTGATCGAGAAGGGCCGCGAGGACGACGTGGCCGCTGTCTTTCACAAGTGGGGCCTGAACGCGGTCGTCATCGGCACGGTCACGGACACGGGGAGGGTGGTCATTAGGGACGGCGGCGAGGTGGCGGCGGACGTCCCGGCCAAGTCGCTGACCGATGACTGCCCGACGTATTCGCTGGCCGCGTCCGAGCCGGCGTATATCCGGGAGGTGCAGTCGGCAGATTTGTCCGGTCTGCCCGAACCCGAGGACTACAACGAAGTCCTGCTGCGGCTGCTGGCGTCGCCGTCCGTCGCGTCCAAGCGCTGGGTGTATGACCAGTACGACTCGATGGTGCAGACTCAGACGACGGTTCTGCCCGGCGCCGCCGACGCCGCCGTTTTGCGCCTGCGCGACTCGGGCGGCAAGGGGATCGCGCTGACGACCGACTGCAACCCCCGCTACTGCTATTTGGACCCGTATGAGGGCGCGCGGATCGCCGTCGCCGAAGCCGCGCGCAACCTGAGCTGCGTCGGGGCGACGCCGCTGGCGGTGACGGACTGCCTGAACTTCGCGTCCCCGGAGAAGCCCGAGGGCTTCTGGCAGTTCCGCCGCGCCGTGGAGGGCCTGGCCGACGCCTGCGAGGCGCTGGGAACGCCGGTGATCTCGGGCAACGTGTCGTTCTACAACGAGACGCCGGAGCGGGCCATCTTCCCCACCCCGACGGTCGGCATGGTCGGGCTGCTGCCGGACGCGGGCAAGCGGGTGACGATGGGGTTCAAGAACGAGGGGGATAGGATTTATCTCATCGGCGACGGCAAGCCTTCCCTGGGCGGCTCCGAGTATTTGGCCGTCGTCCACGGGCAGGAAGTCGGCAGGCCGCCCGCGCTGGACATGGACGCGGAGAAGAGGCTACAAGCCCTTCTGCGTGAGGCCATTGACCAGGGGCTGCTGGAATCTGCGCACGATATTTCCGATGGCGGCTTGGCTGTCGCTCTCGCCGAGTGCTGTATCGCCGGCGGGCGGGGCGCAACAATTGACTGGCCGGATTATCAGGCGAAAGACTTATTTGCTGAAATGACGGCTACAGTGATTATCAGTCTGCCTCCGGCGAAAGCCGCCACATTTGAGGCGCTCTCAGGCAAACAGGCCATTGGCTATGTAGACGGGGATCGCCTCATGCTCGGGCAGAACGAGAGCGGGCCGACGCTTGCCGTGCCGGTCTTTGACCTCCGCGCTGCCTATGAAGGCGCGATTCCGGCGGCGATGGGGACGGGGGCTGAGACGGCCTGACGGCGCACAAATGTCTGCGATTCGGCGTGGGTGGGGGCGGGCTATGTGCTTGCCCCCGTTTTTCATGCAAGGAGAGTTACAGGCGCAAAATCCAAACACTTTTTTCTTATGATTTTTGGGGTTTGGCACGATATTTGCTAGTCAGAAAAATCGGATTCTTGGGTTCCCCTGATAAAACTGCTGGTTTTGTGTCCTGAGATCATTCAGACCATATCACAAGGAGTCACACGGCACGATGTCACACCTGCGATCCACGAACGCGCAATTATTCGCTCACCTCACCTGGGGGACCCAAGACGACCGCCCGCTCCTGGGCGACGACCAGCTCCGGCAGGCCGCCTTCCTCGCCATCAAGGCCCGCACACGCTCCCAACTCTGCCAGGTCCTCGCCATCGGCGGCACGCCCTGCCAGGTCCACATGGTCGTCAGCTTTTCCCCCTCCCTGCCCCTCAACACCCTCTGCCGCATCGCGCGTGAGGCCGCGCAGGAAGCACTCGTGAGGCAGCAGGAGATAGCCGGCAGCGTCCGGGAGCCGTCCTGCTGCTGGGGGCCGGACTACACGGCGCATACCCTGAGCGCCGCCGAAGCCGCCGAGGCGAACTCCTATCTCCGGCAGCGACTCACCCCTCTTTCCCCGAGTCACTAGCGGCCCCCAGCGGCCTCCGCCGCCTCGCCGACTTGCACCCCCCGTTCTCAGCAGGAAAAACGGCCCACCAAGCCGAATCGGCGAGGCATGGATACCATCCCCCTTCTCTTTGATACTGACATCGGCTCGGACATTGACGACGCGGTCGCGCTGGCCTACCTGCTGCGCCAGCCGCGCTGCGAGCTGCTGGGCATCACCACCGTATCCGGCGAGCCGGACAAGCGGGCCGCCCTAGCCGATGCGATCCTTCGGGCTTCGGGGCGCGAGGGGGTGCCGGTCCATGTGGGGCTGGCCGCGCCGCTCCTCATCCCCCCGCTCCAGCCGCAGGCCGCGCAGGCGGAGGTACTGGCGGCCCGCGCGCACCGGGCGTTCGGGCCGCATCCGACGGCCGTAGACTTCCTGCGTCAGACGATCCGGGCGCGGCCCGGCGAGATCACCCTGCTCGCGGTCGGCCCGCTGACCAACCTCGCCGTCCTGTTCGCGCTGGACCCCGAAGTCCCCGCCCTGCTGAAACAACTGGTTCTGATGGGCGGCGTCTACTACACGCGCGGCTATGACGGGTCCAACGCCGAGTGGAACATCCGCAACGACCCGCACGCCGCCGCCGTCGTCTTCCACGCCCCGGTGCCCAGGCTGGTCGCGGTCGGGCTGGACGTGACGACGCAGTGCCGGATGCCCTCAGAGGAGGTACGCGCGCGGTTTGCACAGGCAGGGCCGCCGCTCGACCTCGTCTTGGAGATGGCGGAGGTCTGGTTCCGGCACACGCCGCAGATCACGTTCCACGACCCGCTGGCGGCGGCCTTGGTCTTTGAACCGGGCTTATGTACCCTGGAGGCGCAGCGCGTGGAGGTCGAGCTGGTCAGCCCGCGCGGGCAGGGGCAGACGTATTTCGAGAACGACCCGCCCCAAAAGCCGCACGAGATCGCCGTGCGCGTCGAGTCCGACCTCCTCTTCCGGCACTACTTCGCGACGGTCGGCGGCTGATTCGGGTCGGAATCAGGTATACTAGGCGGCGTATGTTCGAGGAAGAGACACAACCCGCCTCCCTGCCCTGGGACCCGGCCACGGACGATGACGCCCCCCACGAGGAGTGCGGCGTCTTCGGCCTCTACGCGCCGGGCGAGGACGTCGCCCGGCTGACGTACTTCGGCCTGTTCGCCTTGCAGCACCGGGGCCAGGAGTCGGCGGGGATCATGGTCTCGGACGGGCACGAGGTCAAGTGGTACAAGGAGATGGGGCTGGTGACGCAGATCTTCGACGAGCGCACCCTGTCCCAGCTCCAGGGCCACATCGCCATCGGTCATACGCGCTACTCCACGACGGGGTCGAGCGTCCTGCGGAACGCCCAGCCGCTGCACTGCGCCTGGGGCGACGGCACGGTCGCGGTGGCCCACAACGGCAACCTGATCAACACCGAGGAGTTGCGGGCGGAGATGGAGGCGGAGGGGGTCCCGTTCGAGACCACCAACGACAGCGAGGTGATCGCCCGGATGATCGCCACCCAGCAGGACAAGACGCTGGAGGACGCCGTCGCCCACACCATGAGCCGCCTGCGCGGGGCTTATTCGGTGGCGGTGCTGACCGAAGACGCCCTGATCGGCATCCGCGACCCTTACGGCGTCCGCCCGCTGTGCCTGGGCCTGCTGGACAACAAGCATTACGTCCTCGCGTCGGAGACCTGCGCCCTGGAGACCATCGGCGCAGCCTATGTCCGCGAGGTGGAGCCGGGCGAGATGGTGATCATTGACCGGGACGGCTTCCGCCAGCGCCAGGCCGTGCCGCTCGCCAGGCACGCCACCTGCCTGTTCGAGTTCATTTATTTCGCCCGCCCTGACAGCGCCATGTACGGGCGCGGCCTGCACGACTGCCGCCGCCGGATGGGCCAGGAACTGTTCCGGGAGCATCCCGTTCCGGGCGCGCACATGGTCATGCCCATCCCGGACGCCGCCACGCCCGCCGCCATCGGGTTCGCCGAGGCAAGCGGCATCCCCTACGGCGAGGGGGTGGTCAAGAACCGCTACATCCAGCGGACGTTCATCCAGCCCAACCAGCGGATGCGCGAGGCGGGGGTCCGCATGAAGCTGATGCCGATCAAGGAGGCGCTGGCGGGCAAGCGGGTGGTGATGGTGGACGACAGCATCGTCCGGGGCACGACGACGGGCCAGGTGGTCAAGCGGCTGCTCGACGCCGGGGCCGCCGAGGTGCATGTCCGCATCACCGCCCCTCCCGTCCAGTTCCCGTGCTTCTACGGCATCGACATGGCGAACCAGGAAGATTTAGTGGCCGCCAAGCACTCCGTCGAGGAGATCCGTCAGATGATCGGCGCGACCACGCTGGGCTACCTGAGCCTGGGCGGGGTTGCCAAAGCCATCGGCATCGGCAAAGACAAGTTCTGCCGCGCCTGCTTCGACGGCAAGTACCCCATCGAGATCCCCCCCCACGTCCGCGTCTCCAAGTTCGCCCTGGAAATGCCCGTCAACGCCAAGTAGGACAAATCTGATGGCGTACAGCGAGTTCACCCTGCGGCTTCTGGCGGAGCGGTTCGGCATCACGGTCTCGGACGCCGACGACCTTTTTGCCGACGTCCCGCCGCTGCCCGTTTCCGATTTTTTCCACACGCTTCTCAAGCGTCACCTGCCGATCGTGCGGGGGCAGGGACCGAGAAAGCGCGGTCGGAGATGATCATTGCGCCGCTGCTGGTGGAGCTGCGGGAGCAGGCGGGGCATGAGATCGCCGTCTTTTCCGGCGTCGAGATGAGCGCCGACCCCGCGCTGGGACTGTACGGCTTTTGCGACTTTCTGGTTTCCCGCTCCCCGACCCTGCTCGCCGTCACCGCCCCGGTCCTGGCCGTCGTGGAGGCCAAGCGCGAGGACTTGACCGCCGGGGTCGCCCAGTGCATCGCCGAGATGTACGCCGCCGCGCTGGTCAACGCCCGCGACGGCAAGCGGCGTGACGTGCTGTACGGCGCGGTGACGAGCGGCACGAACTGGCGCTTCCTGCGCCTGCGCGGCCTTCACGCCGAAGCGGACCTGGCGGAGTATTTCATCGAAGACGTGGACAAGATTTTAGGCATCCTCCGCTATATGACCCTGGGCTGACTGCCCATTCCGCCCACGCGAAGTAGCCGCCGACAGAGACACGAAACCCGCCCGGCGCGAATGCACCGGGCGGGTTTGCGTTTGCCGGAGACCTCAATGGGCCGCTTGTGGGATCGCCTGAGCCGGGGCCGCTTTGACCGGCATGGGAGCCAGGAATTGCTCGCGCAAGGCCGCCACCTTGTCCTGATGCTCGGCGGCCCACTTCTTCCAGAGTGAGGCATATTTTTCTTCATCATCATGGAAGAGCACGGTTCCGGGATATTCAGGCGTGTTCGTAGCGGTGTACAGCGCCGTCACGATGTAATATCTTGCGTCGGGGCTGGGATCATCCAAATGGTCAAGCAGGAATGGCACGGCCAGTGGGTCCGCTAAGTTGCGAAGAGCATAAGCCGCCTTTGCTCTAACATCAGCATTTTTACTGCTCAGAACACGGATCAAAGGTCTGGCGGCGTCAGGAGTTCGGAAGCTACTGATAGTGATTGGTGCGGCATAATTTTTATCAGCGATGGTAGCAAGTTGAGGGATTATACTCACATCCTGAAGATTTCCCGCTGCGATTAGGGCCTCATCTCGCACATCCACATCTACGTCTGTGGTCAGTTGTAATATAGCCGGCAGTACTTTCGTTTTGACAAATTGCTCCAAGCTTGCCGCAGAGGCAACGTCGCTGAATGGCAGTTCGCCAACGTCCCGCCGGAATTTTACGCCAAATCGGTCGGTGCCCTTATCAGGACTGACGTCGAGAAGGAATCCTGCGCTTCCCAGCCGTTCCAAACAGCTAATCCGCACGCTCTTGGTATTCTGTGACAAAGCTCCTGTGAGGGTGAGGAGAGTAGAGCGTAATGGGCTGGTTGAGTGCTGCGTCAGCGGCGTCGCTCCGATCAGAATCCTGGAGTACCCATCAGTAGAGGGTAGTGTCAGGGAAAAGACAGGCCTATCCGAAGTAGCGGCCAGAAAGAAAATCGCTCTTTCACCAGTCGTCAACTGAGCGAACCGGGTTCGGTTGAAAGCGGTATAGGCGTTCTTAGTGAAGGAGATTTTGATGGTGTTCTGGGTAAGGTTCCCTTTTAGAACATCTTCGACAGAAACAGTTGCGACCTCGTTGTCGGCTTGCACCATGACAGGCTGACCATCGCTACGCCCAATCATTATGCTGGTTTGCCCCTGGGGTTCCACGTCTTTGACTGACCCGATGCAGATGGCATCGGCTTGTTGCACAAAGACGGGTAGTTCAGGCGTAGCATGGGCACTCGCATAATAAGACAGAAGAATTAATAAGTAGCACGAGATCATCAATGTGCGTTTCATTTTCCTGCTCCTCAGTTCTAGAACCCGTTGCCTGTCATTTTGTAGGTGAAGTATTTCACACCTGTGTAAGTCTTCACTGGACAGCCGATGCCACCGCCGGTTTGTCCAATATTGGTGACATAATAGGTGTGTGTTAAGTTCGCGATTAGTAGGTCTCCCGAGGGATCAGTCGGACACGATCTACCGTATACATGGAAGAAGTCTGTATCCACCCCCTGAGCATCGAGTGAATGACCAATTTCCGCTGGCTTACCTCCACCACCTGTTGCTTTTGAGTCATCCCAGATCTCATCCCAATAAGCGTTCTGGACAGGTTGACCAACACCATCCAAGACTTGAAAATGTAGTTTCTGTCCGTCAAAGCCATAGGAGTTTGGATCAGGTGGAAGTAGTGGCGTTGGACCAGTAGTGCCGTTCGTGAGGGGAACGAATGTTGCCGGAACATGGGTGGTGATATGAAAATCTGGGCTGCTTTTTGCGCTGACGCCATTGAGGGAGTAGGTGACATTTGCCGTAACATCGCCCACCTTCTGGCTTCCTGGAAGAGTTCCGCGATATTGGGCTGTTGCGCCGGTGGGAGTTGTGGGGGTTCCGTAACCATCACAGTAGATGGCTGAACCGCTGATAGACCAGGCGTATGTTGTTCCCGCAGGTTGCCCAGGTGCTGCACTTAGGGTAGCTACCGAGTCTAAATCTCCTCCATCACAGAAGAAATACTCGTCTTTATCTCCCTTGATGGGTCCGCCGATGACATAGATGGTGATGGGCGCTTTGCCGGTCCCGAATATCTCGCCGGGAAGCCCGTCACCGTTCATGACGGGATAACTGACACGGCAGAAGAGTGTCACGGTGTACTTCCCAGGGGAGGTATAAGGGACAGTGACGGTGGTCTGGGCGGCGTCCGGCGGAGAAAAGGTCACGGTCGGGTAGGTCGTGTCGGTGGACCATTTGTAAATGGCGGGACCGACAACGTGCCACCCGGCGGCGGTGTTGGGCTGCTGCGTTCCCGCGCTTGAGGTCGCCGTGAACGTGACCGGCTTGTCAACGGCCCCGGTCGCACTGGCGGGGGCACCACTGCCGGGGAAGGTGACGGTGATATCCGTGACCTCCCCAGTGTCCGGCTGGGTGGCGCCACCGCCTCCCACCGCCTGGGCATGAACCGGCCCCGCTCCCATGAGCAGGCCGAGCGCGCAGGACAACAGAATGAGGAGCAAGTAGGGACGCTTGACACGGCAGAAAGAGGGAGAGGCGGAGGCAGACGCGCACGCCTGGGGAGACGCGAGGCTAACGATCAGGCGCGGAAAGGCAGGCGCGGAAAGGCGGGCGCGGAAAGGCGGGCGCGGAAAGGCGGGCGCGGAAAGGCGGGCGCGACATTGGATAACTCCCTTCAGGCCAACGACAGGTCAACGAAAAGTCAACGACAGGTCAGAACCTACAGGCAGCGAACAGTATAAAGCCAACCAAGCGCTCGGCAAGCGGCGGTACAATAGCGATAGTAACAATGGCATTATACATGGGGTTGTAGGCAAAGTCAAGAAGTTGAGCGGGGAAACAGAAATTTAATTTTCGGGTGCGCCAGCGGGTATAATGGGGCCATTCTGAGGCGACCGCTCACCATCTTATGACACTCCTCCACTCATTCGTCTTTGTCCTGGTGTCCTACCTGTTCGGCGCGCTGCCCATCGGGCTGCTGGTGGGGCGCATGGTCAAGGGCATTGACGTCCGCGACTACGGCAGCGGCAACATCGGGGCGTCGAACGTCTGGCGCACGATGGGGCCGTTCTGGGGCATCGCGGTCTTCCTGTTCGACTTCTGCAAGGGCTTCTTCCCGGCGCACCTGGCTGGGCGGGTCCCCGAGGCGGGGCACTGGCTGCCGGTCGTGGTCGGGCTGGCCGCCATCTTGGGGCACAATTTCAGCCCGTTCCTGCGCTTCAAGGGCGGCAAGGGCGTGGCGACCTCGCTGGGCGTCGTTTACGGCCTGTCCCCGCTGGCCGCCGCCGTCGGCTTCGCGGTGTGGGGCCTGTGCCTCTTGGTCACCCGCTACATCTCCGTTTCCTCCGTGATCGCCGCCGTGGTCACGTCCCTGGTCCTGATCGGGCTGAACCGGGACCTGCCGCACGTCCTGTTCGCCCTGCTGGTCGCCCTGTTCGTCGTCGTCAAGCACCGCTCCAACATGGGGCGTCTGAAGGCGGGGACGGAGCCGAAGGTGAGAGGAATAAGATTGGGCGGGAAGACGTGATGCCCCGACTGATCCTCGCCTCCACCTCGCCCCGCCGCCGGGATTTGCTGGGCCTGCTCGGGCTGCCCTTTGAGGTCGTCGCCAGCCGCTATGACGAGTCCCTGCTGCCGCCCGACGGGCTGGCGCCGCCCGAGTACGTCACCCGCCTCGCCTCCGGCAAGGCGTCCGAGGTCGCCGCCCGCACCGGGGGGGACGCGCTGGTCATCGGGGCCGACACGACGGTGATTTTGGACGGCGCGACGCTGAACAAGCCCGCCGACGCCGGGGACGCCCGGCGGATGCTGCGCCTCCTGAGCGGGCGGACGCATCGGGTCTACACGGGCCTGTGCCTGATCCCGGTCGAGGACGGCGTCGCCGGGGCTGCCCGGACCGACCACGCCGTCACCGACGTCACCTTCGACACGCTGACTGAGGAGACCATCGCCGCTTATGTCGCGGGGGGCGAACCGCTGGACAAGGCGGGCGCGTATGGCATCCAGGGCAAGGCGCTGTCCTTCATTCCCGGCATCCGGGGTGACTACTTCAACGTCGTCGGGCTGCCCGTGTTTCTGCTGTGCAAGATGCTGGCCGGCTTCGGCGTCGCCGTCTGGCGTTCCACCGAAACTGGGATGGCTATTGATTGACGTTATCGCCCTCGCTTTGCGCCCCGTGAGGTATCATCTTGGGTAGCTCCCCGAAGACTGGACCCCGACCGAATGGCTTCCGACTCGCTTACAGACCCGGCCGACCGCGACTCGCCCCAGGGCGCGCCTGATGTCACGCCGGCCGGCGAGGCCGCCGCGAGGCTCCCCTTCCGCGCCGCCGACGTTCTGGAGGGCATCACCGATGCCTTCTTCGCCCTCGACCGCGACTGGCGGTTCACCTACGTCAACGCCTCATCGGAGCGGGTCATGGGGCGGGCGCGGGCGGACCTGCTGGGCCGGAGCTTCTGGGGCGAGTTCCCCGCCGCCGGCTCCACGTTCGAGCGGGAGTACCGCCGCGCCGTGGCCGAGGAGGTCACCGTCACCTTCGAGGAGTTCTATCCGCCGCTGAACGTCTGGGTGGAGGTGCGCGCCCACCCGTCCGAGGGCGGGCTGGCGGTCTTCTACCGGGACGTCACCGCGCGCAAGCGGGCGGAGGAGGCCCTGCGCCAGTCGGAGGAGCACTACCGCCAGCTCGTGGAGGGGGTGGACATGGGGACGTGGCGCATGGACGTGCGCTCGGGCGTGACGACGCTCTCCCCGCACATGGCCGAGCTGTACCTGCTCCCGCCTGGCCCGGACGCCGGCTCCGCGCCTTTCGAGGCGCCTTTCGAGGCGCTCCTGGAGGCGGTCCACCCCGAGGACCGGGCGCGGGTGGCCAAGACCGTCCGGCGCTCCGTCGCGACGCTGGAGGCGGTCAGGATCGAGCACCGGGTCGTCGGGCGCGGCGAGGTGCGCTGGGTGGAGGGGCGGGGGCGCACCCACGCGGACTCGGGGGGGCAGCCGCTGCGCTTCGAGGGCATCGCCTTCGACATCACCGAGCGGGTGGAGCGGCACCGCCGCGAGCGGTTCCTGGCGGACCTCGCGGAGCGGGCGCGGGGGCTGACGGACCCCGACGCGGTGATCGCCGACGCCGTGCGCTCGGTGGGCGAGTTCCTCGGCGTCTCGCGCTGCGTCTTCGTGGACATCGACATCGCCGCCGACACCTGCGCCTGCCATGCCGACTACCGCGCCGACGAGGCGGTGGCGAGCATGGCGGGCGTCTTCCCGATCTCCGCATTCGGCGCGACCGTCGTCGCTGAATACGCGGCGGGGCGGTCGGTCGTGGTGGGAGACGTGCGCGCCGACCCCGCCCAGGTGCCGCCCGAGAGCGTCGCCACCTACGACGCCGTGGGCATCCGCGCCCACATCGGCGTGCCCGTGGTGCATTCCGCCCGCCTCGTCTCCTGCATCGGGGCGCACAGCGCGACGCCCCGGCGCTGGAAGGCCGAGGAGGTGGAACTGCTCCAGACGGTGGTGGAGCGGACGTGGCTGACCGTGGAGGTGCTGCGCCAGGAGCGCGCCCTGGCCCGCGAGACCGAGGCCACGGCGCGCATCCTGGACAGCATCACCGACGCCTCCTTCACCCTGGACCGCGAGTGGCGCGTCGTCCGCGTCAACGACCAGGCCAGGCGGCTCATGACCAAGACGCGCGACCAGATCCTGGGGCGGAACTTCTGGGAGGTCTTCCCGAAGCTGGCCGGCTCCACGTTCGACCGCGAGTACCGCCGCGCCGTGGCCGAGGGCGTCCCCGTCTCGTTTGAAGTGTTCTACGCGCCCCTGGACGCCTGGCTGGAGGTGCGCGCTTACCCGTCCCCGGACGGCCTTTCCGTCTTCTACCAGGATGTCACCGCGCGCAAGCGGGCGGAGGAGGAGCGCGAGCGGCTGCTGGCGGAGCAGCGCGCCCGCGCGGAGCGGGAGGCGCTGGTCAACCGCATCAACGAGGCGATCCGCGCGACCAGTGACCCCGAACTGATCCAGGAGACGGCGGCGGCGCTGGTCGGGGAGGCGCTGGGCGCGGACCGGTGCTACTTCTCCGTGTACGACCCGCAGCGGGACGCGGTGCGGATCGCCCGCGACTGGCGCCGCCCCGACCTGCCCTCGGTCGCGGGCGAGTACCGGCTGGCGGAGTACCAGGGGTATGTGGACGCGCTGTACGCGCGGGGCACCGCCGTCGTCCCCGACGCCCAGGCCCCCGACGTGCCGCCCGACGTGCGGCGGGTGCTCGGCGGCTTCGGCATCCGCTCGCTCCTCGCGGTCCCCCTGCTGGACGGCGGGAGGTTCGCGGCGGCCCTAGCGGCGTCGGTGAGCGGGGAGGCCCGCGCCTGGACGCCCGAGGAGGTGTCGCTGATGGAGGCGGTCCTGACGCAGACGCGGACGGCGACCGAGGAGGCCCGGCTGCGCCTGCGCGAGCACCGCATCGCCGAGCAGCTCCAGGCCGCCCTCCAGCCGCTCACGCCCACTTCGGTGCCCGGCCTGGCGCTGGCCGCCTTTTACCGGCCCGCCCTGGAGGACGAGGGCGTGGGCGGAGACTTCAGCGACGTGTTCTCGACCGACAAGGGCGTGACGTTTCTGGTCGTAGGGGACCTGAGCGGCAAGGGCCTGGCCGCCGCCAGCCAGGTCGCCATGGTGCGCCAGATGCTGCGGTTTGCCCTTTACAACGGGATCACGGTGGCGGAGCCGGTCAGCAGCCTCAACGCCACCCTCGCCGACAACGGGCTGCTGGACGGCTTTTCGACCGTGTTCGTCGGGCGCTACGACGCGGGGGCGCGGGCGCTCACCTACGTCAACTGCGGCCAGGACGCGGGGCTGGTCCTGCGGGCCGGGGCGGGGACGGTCCAGGCGCTCCCTCCGACCGGCCCCGTGCTGGGAGCCATCGGCGGGGCGGTCTACGCCGAGGAGACCGTCACGCTGGAAGCCGGCGACGTGCTGGCGCTGTTCACCGACGGCCTGACCGAAGCGGGGCCGACCCGGACGGCGCTGCTGACGGGGGACGGCGTCGCGGACCTGCTGCGGCAGCAGGCGGGGGCGGCGGACCCGAAAGCGATCGTCGCGGGCGTGATGGCGGGGGTGGACTCCTACGCGGGCGCGGGCGTGCGCGACGACCAGTGCCTCCTGGTGGCGATCGCCCAAGGGCTGTAGGGCATGTCGGGCGACCGGGTATAATCGCGGCATGGCAAAAGAAGATCAGGGGTTCACGGGATTCGGCTTGGGGGCCATCCCGAAGGCGCGGGCCGAGGAGGAGGTTTTCATCCTGGTCGTCACTCAGGGCGGCAGCCTCACGGCGGCGGCCTACGCCACCGAGCGGGGCGCAATGGAGGCGGCGGTCGAATCGGCGGAAGCGGACTGGGACGACGACGAGGAGCGGCGGACGCTGGAAGACCGCTTCGCCCGCGCGCGCATCGCCAGTGCGGACGCGGGCGACCTCCTGGAGATCATCCCCAGCCCCGTGTATGGGTCGTGAGGAAACCATGACAGACGAAATGCAATCGGCGCCCCCGGCTGACCCGCAGGTGCGGATCGGCCACGTCCACCTGAAGGTCGCGGACCTGGAGCGGGCGCTGGGCTTCTACCGGGACGTGCTGGGGCTGGAGGTCACGCTGCGCGTGGGCGACGGCGCGGCCTTCCTTTCGGCGGGCGGCTACCACCACCACATCGGCCTGAACACCTGGGAAAGCGCGGGCGGCAGCCCGCCGCCCGCCGGCAGCACGGGGCTGTACCATGTCGCGCTCGTCTACCCGACCCGTGCCGCGCTGGCCGATGCTTTGCGGAGGCTGATGGCGGCGGGCATCCCGCTCGAAGGCGCGAGCGACCACGGCGTCAGTGAGGCCCTGTACCTGCGCGACCCCGACGACAACGGCGTGGAGTTGTATTGGGACAGGCCGCGCGAGGCGTGGCCGCGCGCCGCCGATGGGAGCCTGGTGATGTACACGCGGCGGCTCGATCTTGCGGGCCTTCTCAGTGCGGCGGAGCGGGAAGGCTGACTCTCGGTAGGGCAAGGCTTCGGTAATGCCGATAATGCTCACAACCGTTCGGGAGGTGAGCAGCCGGTGAACCACGAAGAGATCGTCCACATTTTAGGCAGCCGCGACAGGCTCAGGGTCATGGAAGCCCTTCAGGAAATCCCGCAGATGAGGCCGTCGGCGGAGGCGTTGCTGTTGGCTGTTCTTGACGAAGAAGCGCCCCGGCAGGCGGCCCATATGCGTCGGCTGACGGCGCGGATCGTCTCGTTAGCCGTGCTGTCCCTCATCGGCCTCTCTGTAAGCCTCTTCTTCGGGCCGGGCGGATGGCTCCTAGCGATAGGACTGCTGGCTCTCGTCTCACTGTTTTCCGCCATCGGTTTAGCGACAAGACTCTCCGAAGGCTCCCCAGCGACCAAACGCCAGCAGGACGCGGCGGCGGGGCTGGCGGCTCTCTGGGAGACAGTGGAAGACCATCGCTCTGTCGGGCCGCTCCTGGAACTGGCCTATTTCTGGTGGCCTGGGACCCGGCTTGCGGATGCGGCCTTTGGTGCCCTGCTACGTCTTCTGCCACGACTGCAAGCGCCTGACGCGGAATTGCTGACGGCGAAACAACAGCAAGCACTGCTGGGGATAGTTCATCAGGCATGGCGAGCACGAAGGGGGAAGTGGTGGAACGCGCCAGATCATCGGCGTGCCGACTTCTACGTTACAGTTTTTCGTGCGGTAAGTGAGCTTCGTCTCACAATGGCTGTCCCTGCCCTCCGAAGACTCACGACCCTGCCCCGGCAGACGGAGAACCACAGGCGGGTTTGCGAGGCCGCCCAAGAGTGCCTGTACCAACTGACTGCGGAAAGCCAGGCAGGATTATAGGGAGAGAGCGTCGAACTGCCGCCTTATGACCAAGCAGACTTGGACGCACACGCAACGGGCCTGGCCGGCGCGCGCTGCTCTGCCGCTTGCCTTCCTGGCGGCCCTCGCGCCCGCGTCGGCCCACGCGGAAGGCAGGCAGGGAAGCTGGCACGTCGAGCTGGAAAGCAGGGCGGACAGCACGGACCGGGGCAAGGTGACTTACCGGCTGACGGCGGAGCAGGGCCTGGTCCAGCCCCAATCGAAGCCGGTCCTGACGGTCAGCAGCGAGACGCTTACGTTTGCGACGGTGCCGGGAATCGCGGCGGAGGTCATGGTCATCAAGTTCCTGAGCTGCGACGTCACGTTCCGGGAGCCGGACCTGACCTGCGACTCGGTGACGATCCGCCTGCTGCCCCCCTCGGACGCGCATGGGGTCGCGCTCAAGCCGGCGCTCCATTTCCGCCGAGACTTCCTGGGGCGGGGGTTCTCGTTCCTGCTGAAAATCCCGCGCGGCTTCCATTATGTGGCGGGCAGCGCGCACTCCAGCCGCGTGAGCGGCCTCCTGCCGACGAAGGCGCCGCGCCCATTCGTGAAGCCGCCGCAGTACGGCGCGGTTTCGGACCCGGCTTTCCCGCACCTGCTGTCCGTCCTGCTGCCCGCCCCGGAACCCAGGGCGGTCGGTGCGGGGTTTGAAGCCCCCTACGGGATCGAGTTCGCGACGGCGCCGGACTGAAATCCCAGCAGGATTTCGCGAAGCGGACGTCGAACTGCCGCGCTATGACCAAGCAAACACTCACGCGGCGCGAACTGGCGCGGCGGGCGCTGGCCGGGGCGGCGGGTGCCCTGCTCGCGCCCGCCCTGGCGTCCCCAGCCTCGGCCCAGGTCGTTGACC
>CAXTWM010000061.1:0-18313 GCA_964247915.1 uncultured Armatimonadales bacterium
CCCCCGCCCCGCTCCGCCCAGAACAGGTCGTCGTTCTTGATCTCGCCGATGCACCCCAGCCGCACGTCCCCCAGCGTCACGTCCGGCGCGTAGTCCGCCCACGCGACCGACACGACGCAGGCTTCGAACCCGGCGACGGCGGGCCGCGTCCCGTCAATCGGGTCAATGATCAGGACCGCCTCGGGCGACGCCCCGAACTCGATCAGCCCCTTGTCCTCCGAGTAGTAGGCGATGGACAGCCGTTCGCGCTCGATGAACGAGACGATGGCCTCCTCGGCGATGTCGTCAATGCCGAACGTCGCGTCGCCGCTGGCTGCCGTGCCCGAAATCTGCCGCCCGTGCCATGCCCCCAGGTGGGGCCGGACGGTGTCGCGGATGTGGCGCGTGAGCGCGAGGACCGTTTCTTGGGGTGTCATGGCTGCCTTTCCAACTGGTCCAGCGTCAGATGCTCCAGCGTTTCCACCAGGTGATGCGCCTGCTCAAAGGCTAAGTGGCGGGTGAGCGCGGTCGGCACGGCGACGGTGAACATGCCGGCGGCGTGGGCGGCTTGGAGGCCGCGCGGCGAGTCCTCGAAAGCGGCACAGTGGGCGGGCGTGACGCCCAGCCGTTCGGCGGCCAGCAGGTACACGTCGGGCGCGGGCTTGGCGTGCGCGACCTCGTCGGCGGTGGCGATGGCGCGGAAGCGGGGTGTCAGGCCGGTGATGTCCAGGACGCGGTCCACCCAGGCGCGCTCGGAGTTGGAGGCGACGGCGCAGGGGATGCCCGCCCCGTCCAGCGCATCCAGCAGGGCGAGGACGCCGGGCATGGGCGTCAGCCGGCCGATGGCGGCCTGGTAGTGGGCGCGTCTGCGGGTCTGAGTCGCCTCCCGGTCGTAGCCCGACCCGACGCGCTCGGCCAGCGGCGCGTGCCAGTCGTTCCGGTCGTGGCCCTTCGCCGTCCCGATGCTCTGCGCCCAAAGCTCCACGGGCAGGTGCAGGCCCTGCTCCTCATAGATCTGCCGCCAGGCGTCATAATCCGGCGTCTCGGTGTCGGCCAGCAGGCCGTCGCAGTCAAAAATCGCGCCCAGTGGTGTCATGGCGGTAGGTTCGGGGAGCGGGGAGGGGATTCCTGCCGGATGTCGTATATTAGCGGCATGAGCGAAATCCACGTCCGCCCGATCACGTCCGCCGATTTCCTCCACGTCACCGCTCTGCTGGCCGAACTCGGTCGGCCCGCCCTCAAGCCGGAAACGTCCGATGCCGTGCAGGCCGTTTATGAGCGGCACGTCGCCGACCCGCAGACGGCGTCCCTGGTTGCCGAGGTGAATGGGCAAGTCGTGGGATTTCTGTCCCTCGTGTTCCGGGAGCACCTGAACTTCGTCCACCCACAGGGCTGGATTCCCGACCTGATCGTCACCGAGGCGGCGCGGGGGCAGGGCGCGGCCCGTGCCCTTTTGGAGCGGGCCTTTGCCCAGGCAAGGCAGCACGGCTGCGACTGGGTCCGGCTGGAGTCGGGCTACGCCCGCACCGCCGCGCATCAGGTCTATGAGGCGGTCGGCATGAGCAACGACGGCTACTACTTCACGAAACAGTTAGGGGAATGATGATCCGTCTCCCCCGCGCCCTCGCGGCTGCCTTCCTGCTGCTCGCCGGCCTCGCCCCGGCCCGGGCGCAGGACGCGCTGGCCCCGGCCCTGGACAAGATTCTGGACGCGCCCGCGCTGAAGGGCGGCGTCACCGGGGCCATCGTCTGCCGCGTGGAGGATGGGCGGGTGCTGTACGCGCGCGACGCCGACACCCGGCTGATTCCGGCCTCCAACCGGAAGCTGTTCACCTCGGCGGCGGCCCTGGAAGTGCTGGGGGACGGCTTTCGGATACACACGGCCCTGCGGGCGGACGCGAAGCCGGACGCGGCGGGGACGATTGGCGGCAGCCTCTACCTGCGCGGCGGCGGCGACGGCCTGCTGTCCCCCGATGACCTGGACGCGCTGGCGCGGACTCTGGCCCGGTCGGGCGTCAAGCGGGTCGCGGGCAACGTCGTCGGCGACGGCGGCCTGTTCACCGACGGGCCTTACGGCTTCGGCTGGGAATGGGATGACTTCTCCGATGAAGAGTTCCCGCAGATCTCCGCCCTGGAAGTGAACGAGGGCGTGCTGGGCGTCCACGTCGCGCCCGGCAAGGCCGTGGGCGACCCCCCCGTCGTTACCCTGACGCCGCCGACCGATTTCCTGCCGGTCGTGGTCGCCGCGAAGACAGGGGCAAAAGATGCGCCCAACGACTGCGCCGTGTCCCGGCCCTGGGACAAGAACTACTTCCGGGTCACGGGGACGCTTCCGCTGGGGGCGATGCTGGACCAGAGCGTCCCCGTCAAGGACCCGCCGCTCCTGGCCGCCACCCTGCTGCGGCAGTCGCTCGCCCGAGCGGGCATCACGGTGACGGGCCGGGCCGTGACGGGGCAGACGCCGCCCCAAACGACACTGCTGGCCGAACACCTCAGCCTGCCGCTGGCGCTCTACCTCCCCCGCATGAACAAGCCGAGCGACAACCTGCTGGCCGAATGCCTGGTGCGGCTGACGGGCACAGATGGAGACAAGACCGTTTCTTACGACGCCGGCCACACGCGGGAAACCGCCTTCCTGCGGAGCCTCGGCCTGGACACGTCCACGCTGAACCTCGTGGACGGCTGCGGGGTGGGGCGGCGCAACTTCGTCACTGCCCGCGCCGTGGCCCAGCTGCTGTTGGGGATGCACCGCAAGCCGGACTGGCGCGTCTGGTACGACTCGCTGCCGATCGCGGGCGTGGACGGCACTTTGAAGGGCCGCATGAAGGGCACACCCGCCGCGAACAACGTCCATGCCAAGACCGGGACGCTGGGCGGGGTGCGCGCCCTGTCCGGCTACGTCACAGGTCGCTCAGGCGCGCTGTACGCCTTCTCCCTGCTGATGAACAACTTCCCCGGCACGGCCCGCCAGGCCGGGAACGCGCAGGACGAGTTCGTGGAACACCTTGCCTCTCACTTATGAGGATTTCGCGAGGCAGGGAAACACGGAACTGAAACAAAGGTTGAACATGTACGCCTGTAGGCTTGACAAAAGTTCCCGACCTGTGCTAGACTAACTCACTTCCAGGCACAGACGCCCGGCAAGGAGCCTTCCGGCACACGCGATGAAGCACCCCGGTCAACTTACCCCGTTCAGGAGGATGCTTTTTCGTGAAACCCAACTTCTGGCGTCACGCGCTCGGCGTGATGGCGCTCCTGCCGCTGTGCTTGACCGTCTACGCGCAGACTCCCGCTGCGCCCGCGCCCGCCGCTCCGCCGTCCGCGACATCCACCTCTGGGGCCGCTGCGGCGACCGCCGCCACCGCCGCTCCCGCCGCGCCGACGACCATCAACGGCAGCGTGACCGTACAGGATGACAGCGCCAAGCCCGTCGCGCCGCTTTCCACCCTGAAGAACATCAACAACGCCGCGCTGACGCCGGAAGGCGCGAGCCGGGGCGACACCGCCTGGATGATCGTTGCGACCGCCCTGGTCATGCTGATGACGCCCGGCCTGGCCTTCTTCTACGGCGGCCTGGTGCGGTCCAAGAACGTCCTGAACACCCTGATGATGTCCTTCGCCGCCCTGGGCATCATCAGTGTCCAATGGATGCTCTGGGGCTACTCCGTCGCGTTCGGCCCGACGGAGGTCAAGATTTTTGGGCTGGGCATCTTCGCGAGTCCGTTGAGCTGGATGGGGCT
Source organism: uncultured Armatimonadales bacterium (assembly GCA_964247915.1). Taxonomy (GTDB): domain Bacteria; phylum Armatimonadota; class Armatimonadia; order Armatimonadales; family Capsulimonadaceae; genus JANXMY01. The sequence continues at coordinate 3,719 of CAXTWM010000061.1, forward strand.
GAGGGCGGGGGCCGGGCCGACGCCGGTGTCCAACGCGGCGACGATCCCCGGCGCGATCTTCATGCTGTTTCAGATGACGTTCGCGATCATCACCCCGGCGCTGATCTCAGGAGCCATCGCCGAGCGCATGAAGTTCGGCGCGTACTGCCTGTTCATCCTGCTGTGGGCGACCTTCTTCTATGACCCGCTGGCGCACATGGTCTGGGACGGTGGCGTGATCGGCACGGGCAAGATCCACGCCCTGGACTTCGCGGGCGGTACGGTCGTCCACATCTCTTCGGGCGTCTCTGCCCTGGTCCTGTGCATGATGCTCGGCAAGCGGCGCGGCGCGGGGTCAGAAGAGATGCGCCCACACAACGTCCCGATGGTCCTGCTTGGCGCGGCCCTGCTCTGGTTCGGTTGGTTCGGCTTCAATGCCGGTTCTCAGCTCGCCGCCGACGGCGTTTCCACCGCCGCGTTCATCAACACCCACATCGCAACGGCGGCGGCGGGCCTCTCCTGGATGCTCGTGGAATGGATCAAGTTCAAGAAGCCCACGGCCGTCGGGTTCGCCTCGGGCGCGGTGGCCGGCCTGGTCGCCATCACCCCCGCCTGCGGCTTCGTCAACGCCATGGCCGCCCTGCTGATCGGCCTGATCGTCTCCCCGATCTGCTTCTCCGCCATCCAGATGAAGGGCAAGCTCAACCGCTACGACGACGCACTGGACGTCTTCGGCGTTCACGCCTGCGGCGGGATGTGGGGCGCTCTGGCGACCGGCCTGTTCGCCAACAGCGCGGTCAACTCCGCGATCACGACCGGCAGCACGCCGCTGGGCCGTAGCAACGGCATCCTGGACGCCCTGGTGGGCGGCCCCGCCGGCTCCATTGACCAGTTCATCGCGCAGATCGAGGCGGTCCTCCTGACCGTTATCATGGCGGTCGTCTCCACGCTCATCATCGGCTCGCTCGTCAAGGTCGTCTGCGGCGGCCTGCGCGCGCCGGATGAGGAGGAGGAGAGTGGGCTGGACGTGACCGAACACGGCGAGGAGGGCTACTCCGGCGACAACGCCGGCATCCCGGCCCTGGCGGGCGTGGATTAAGCCACAGTTAAGGAGACAAGATCATGGTTCGTATCGAGGCGATCATCCGCCCCAGCCGCCTGGATGAAGTCAAATCCGCCCTGGATGAGCTGGGAGTCCGGGGAATCAGCGTCACCGAGATCAAGGGCGCGGGCAAGCAGAAGGGCTACACGCAGCACTACCGTGGGTCCGAGTACCAGGTCAACCTGCTGCCCAAAGTGCAGCTCGTCGTCGTGGTCGCGGACGCGCAGATGGACCGCGTGGTGGAAGCCATCGAGGGCGCGGCCCGGACGGGCGAGATCGGCGACGGCAAGATCTTCATCACGCCGGTCCTGGAAGCCGTCCGCATCCGCACCGGGGAGCGCGGCGACATCGCCGTCTCGTAACATTGCCGTCTCGTAGGCCGCGCACATCAGGTACAATAAGGCCCTGGGGGTTCCCCCAGGGCCTTTGCCGTTTGGAGACGCCGATGACCGTCCAAGAGATGCACCAGTCCAACCGGGCCGCCTGGAACGAGGCGGCGGCGCACTACGCCGGAGACCTGGAAGACCGCATCCAGTTCCTGCGCGCGGGCGGTATGAACTTCTGCAAGGCCGAAGAGCCGTACCTACATGACCTCGGCGCTTGGTGCCGCCGCGCCGTCCACCTGCAATGCGCGGGCGGCACGGACACACTCTCGCTTTGGAACAAGGGGGCGAGGGAAGTGGTCGGCGTGGACATCAGCGAGGACATGATCGCCGTCGCCCGGCAGAAGTCCGACGCCCTGAACGCCCCCGCACAATGGTTCTGCTGTGACATCTTGGACACGCCGCACGAACTCGACGGCACCGCCGACCTCGTGTACACCGGGCGCGGCGCGCTCTGCTGGCTGCATGACATGGACGGCTGGGCGTCCGTCGCCGCCCGCCTGCTCGCGCCTGGTGGCCGCTTATACGTCTTTGACGGCCACCCGCTGACGTGGGTCTGGGACCAGGAGGCGAGGGAACTGCGGCTGGACCCCGTCTACGGCGACTACTTCCAGACGACCGCCCAGATGGAGCAGGGATGGGGGCCGACCTACATCGGCGAACTGGCGAAGCCGAAGGAAGAACTGTCCCGCAAGTACGAGAGCCAGAAGACATTCGGCCAAATCATCAACCCGCTGCTCCAGGCCGGTCTGCGCCTGGAAAAGCTGGAGGAACACGCCGAGGACTACTGGGACCAGTTCCCCAACCTGCCCCCAGAAGTTGTCGCAAGACTGCCCAACACCTTCTCCCTGCTAATGCGGAAGGACTGAGCCGATGGCCTTCCGCCCCTGCATTGACCTCCGCGCGGGCCGCGTCGTCCAGATCGTCGGCGGCACCTTGACCGACGACGGCGCGCAGACCGTCACCAACCACGTCTCGGACCGATCCGCCGCCGACTTCGCCGCCCTGTACCGCCGCGACGGGCTGCGCGGCGGCCACGTCATCCTGCTGGGACCGGGCAACGAAGACGCTGCCCGCGCTGCACTCGGAGCCTACCCCGGCGGCCTCCAGGTCGGCGGCGGTGTCACGCCCGAAAACGCTAGGGGATGGTTGGATGCGGGCGCGAGCCATGTCATCGTCACCTCTCACCTCTTCCCCGGCGGCGTTTTCGCCCCCGACCGCCTGCGCGCCATGACCCAGGCCGTGGGCCGGTCGCGCCTCGTTGTGGACCTTTCGTGCCGCCGCGCACCCGACGGCGCGTACCACGTCGCGACCGACCGCTGGCGCACCCTCACCGACACCCGCCTGAGCGCCGGAACCGTTGCGCTGTTTGAGGCGTCGTGCGACGAACTGCTCATCCACGCCGCCGACGTGGAAGGCAAGTGCGAGGGAATCGACGAGGAGTTAGTGCGCCTGCTGGGGGAATGGGTGACGCTGCCGACCACCTATGCCGTCTTCCCGAGCCGTTTGGAAGACATCTCAAGACTAGAAGGTCTTTCCGGCGGCAAAGTAGACCTGACCATCGGCAGCGCCCTGGACATATTTGGCGGCTCCCTCGTGCGCTACGAGGACGCGGCACGGCTGGGCCGAAAATCCCCCCCGGCCTGAAGGCCGGGCCGCCTTGCTACTCCTCCACCAGCGCGATGTCGTCGAACGAGACTTCGCCCGTGTTGTGCTCGCTCCGCAGGTGTACCCGCACGAACATGGCGTCGCGGGGGCAGACGCCCTCCGCCGTCACCTGCGTCCAGTCCTGCGTCCCCGCCTGCGGGGGCGTGTCCACCGTCCCCATCGGCGTCCACATGTTGCCGCTGTACCAGACGATCTGGGCGAAGTCCCTTCCGGTCGCCGCCTGCGTCTTGATCCAGGCCGTCAGGCGGTAACGCTTACCCGGCTCGACTGGAATAATGGCGTTGTTCCAAGCGGCAACCCCCGTTGCCTTGGTGATAGACAGGCAGGTCGAGCCGTCGTGCCCGTCGCCTCTGACGCGCAGGTCCGCGTCCTTGCCGCCCGCGTTGAATACGCCCGCGTACCAACTGCCGGGCGTCTTCCATGTCCCGGCGGCTGTGTCCGGCGAGGCGTCCAGACTGCCGTTGGGGAGCAGGTTCGTCCCTTTCACGAGCGTGAATGGGTTGAAGGCCGGGCTGATCGGGCCGAGCCGCCGGACGTCCGCGCCCGCGACAATCACGGGCGTCTGCCCCAGCGTCAATCGCCCCTGCGTCACGGCGACGGGACGCCCCGAGATGTCCGTCGCCGTCAGCCCCGTCCGCTGCGGCAGGGTAACAGTCCGAGTTTGGTCGTCGTTGTTCCACAGGATGAGGGTCCGCTGATAGCCCGGCTCGCGGAACACGAACGCGGCAACTCCTTCGGGCATGGGGAGGTAGCCGACAAACGGCGCGGCGCGGCCGGGCGCCCCGAGCGCGCGGGTCAGGGTCTGCACGGCGGTGTACGACGGCTTGGGATCGAAGGGCCGGCTGGTGTGGATCAGGCCCCAACCGTCGTAATCGTCCATGCAGAAGTAATCTATGTTGTGGACGCCGTTCGCCAGCGCGATCACAAAGGTTTGGAAGACGCGCATCGCCTGCTTCGCCTCCTCCGCCGGGTCGCGGGACGCCCGCCAGCCGTCCTCGGTGATCCAGACGGGCTTGGGGCCGTGGGCCTGAACCACGCCGTTGATGACGTGCAGGATCAGGTCGAGCCGCTGACGGATCGGGTCCGGGGACATGGCGTAGGGGTGCAGCGAGATGGCGTCACATGAATCCCATCCGCCCTCGTCGGCGATGCCGTTGAACCAGTCGTTGCCCGGCCCGTTGGCGCTGCCGCCCAGCACGACGCAGGCCGGGTCAGCGCGCTTGGCGGCGGCGTAGGCGTCCTTCAGCATCAGTGTGTAGAGGTAGACGTCGGGGTTCTTCCAGAACGAGGGGATGTTCGGCTCGTTCCAGATCTCCCAGACTTTGACGCTGTTCTTGTAGCGATGGACCGTCTGGTAGACGTACTCGGTATAGGAAGCCCGCCCCGCCGCGTCGCGCGGCGGCGGGCCGCCCATGAGGATGACGGCGAGGTGGATGTGCTGCTCCTGGGCGAGCGCGACCACTTTGTCCGTGAAGTCCCAGTCCCAGACGCCCGGCTTGGGGTTGACCGTGTTCTTGTCAATGCCGTCCCGGTCCCAGGTAATGCCCGCCGCCTTCATCAAGGCCATCCGCTGCCGCAGGTCCGCCCAGACGTCCGCGTGGCCCTTCAGGAACTCCCACTTCAGGAAGTTGACCCCGAACGGCGACGGGTCCAGGGGGTTATTCCCAGCGGTAGCAGCGCCCGATTTTGTGCCCTGCGCCCCTGTGGGCACGGTGATTGCCGTCAGCGCGAGGGTGAGCGCCAGCCACCACACGCTCCTGCTCTGACCGGGCCGCATAAGTGCCTCCTATCGGGATAGGGCCAGGAGTTCCTGCTGTCGAGCAAGAAAGAAGCCCACCGCTGCCTGCCCCTCCGGCCCCACGTCTTCCGAGAAGCTGTTGACGTAAAGCGCGATGTGCGCCCGGACCACGTCCGGGTTCAGGTCCTGGGAATGTTCGCGGCAGAGCGCGAACGCCTCGGCGTCATGCGCGTAGGCCCAGCGCAGGCTCTCACGCACCAAGTCCGCCAGTCGCGCCCGATCCAGCCCCTTGCGGGCGGCAATGGCGCCCAGCGGGATCGCAAAGCCGGTTTCGCGCTCCCAATAGTCGCCCAGGTCCTGAGTCAGATGCAGCCCGTCCTGAGCGAACGTGAACCGCTTCTCGTGGATCACAACGCCCTGCGCGCCCGGCGTACCCAGCAGGCTCGCGTACAGCGCGTCGAACGGCAGGAACCGCTTCCGCAGAGGACGCCCGGCGTAGAAGTCCAACAGGAAATTGGCGGTCGTGAACTCGCCCGGCACGAGGACTTCCCCGTCCGGGTCCCAGCCCCCCCCGTGGGACAGCAGCAACGGCCCGACGCCGCGCCCCAGGGCGCCGCCGCAGGGCAGCAGATCGTACCGGGATCGGCAGTGGAAGAAGTTGGCGTAGCTGATCTTGACCACGTCCATCGCGCCCGCCTGCGCGCGCGCGTTCAGCGTCTCGACGTCCTGAAAGTCCACGCGGAACGTCACGCCGTCCATACGGACCGCGCCGAGCAGCAGGCCGCTGAAGATGTAAACGTCGTTCGGGCAGGGCGAGATGCCCAGGCTCAGTTCGGTCATAGGGTTTTTTTTCGGCAGTTCTGGAGGTAGGCTCGGAGACTTTCAATGGCGCGTTGGATGTTCTCAGGCCGCATGTCGCGATGGGAGGCGATGTTGCTGATGGCCCGAACCTCGCAGACGGGGATCGCCAAAATGTGCCCCGCCTGCGCGACCGCCGCGCCTTCCATCGTCTCAAAGGCGGCTTGGAACAGCCGCTCGCGCAGCCGCCCGGTCGCCTCCGTCCCGGTGCAGGCGTTGACGGTGCAGCCGCGCCCGGTCGCCGCCCCCGCGAACTCCGGGAAAACGGTCAGCGTCATGGGTTCCTGGTAAGGCGCTCCCCAGGGCGACTCGCGGACGTGCCGGAAGCCCGGCTCTTCGGGCAGTTCAAAGCCGACATCGCCGTAGACCTCCGAGGTGCCGAGGACGATGTCACCCACGGCAAGGCCGCTGCCGGGGTAGGCCCCCGCGATGCCGATGTTCAAGATACGCGCGGGCCGCTCTCGACCCGCGATGAGCAGCGTCTGGGCAAGCGCAACGGGGATGCCGACGCCGGTGAGGAAAGCATCCTGCCCGGCCTCCTCGCGCACCTCCCCAAACGCTCGCATCTCCGGCTCCGTCGCCGCGCAGACCAGCAGGTTCAGCGGTTTACTTCCGTCCGTCACGCAGCTCCCCTTCCAGCAGCCCGTAGGCGTGGTGGTCGCGCCAGCCGCGCTCGGGGAGGTGGAGCATGTGCCGCGCCGTCCCCTCATGCCGGAAGCCCAAACGGTTCAGCACTCGCTGGCTGCCCACGTTCTCCACGTCGGCATACGCCACGATCCGGTGCAGGCCGCCCGCGCCGAAGGCGTAGGACAAGAGGCCCCGCGCGGCCTCGGTCATCAGCCCGCCGCCCTCAAAGTCCGTCCGCAGCATGTATCCTAGCTCGGCGCTGAAATTGACCGCGTCAATCTGCGTCAGGCCGACGCGGGCGATCAGGCTCCCCTGCCGCGTCCGCACGACGTAATGCCACGCGCTGCCGACCGTCACCGCCTCGGTCGCCTGTTGCGTGTATTCCTGCACCGACTCGCGCGTGCTGTCCCGCGCCCACGCGAACCAGCGCGCAAATGAGTCGCGCGAGGCGGCGATCATCTTGTAAACGGCGTCCGAGTCGGCGACCGTCATCGGGCGCAAGGTCAGGCGCGGCGTTTGCAGGACGGGGAGCGGCGCAGGCATAAGGCTATTGTACCTGATTGCTTTCTTCAAGTCGGCGGGGGACGACGATGTAGCCGCCCGTCAGGTCCCCCAAGACCTCCGCGCCTCCCCGGCCGTGCCACCAGTACCAGTAAACGATGTACGCGCAGGTGAGCGCGTCCATCCCATCTTCCAGTCGCTTCAGCGCCCCGGCGATCCGGCCCGTGGCATCGGTGGGCGGCCAGTCTCCCGGCAATTCCAGCGGCGGATCGTGGGCCGTCAGCCCGCGCAGATGACGGCTGTACTCGTTCATCACCGCCCAGCGGCTCAGGTAGTCCCGCCCCGGCTTGGCCTTGTATTTGAGCGTCCGCGCCAGCCCGAACAGGACGATGTGGGCCGGGTGGGGGAAGACCTCCATCATCTGCCGCCTGCCGGCCTGGCGTGGGACGTCGAGGTAAGGATTGTCCGTGATGCTCTGCTCTGCCAGCCGCGCCACCAGCCGCTCGCCCCGGACATCATCCCGGAAGATCGTCCGGTTGGCCGGGTGCGCCCCCGCCTGGAACTTCGCGAACCGACGCCCGATTTCGGCCTCGCACGGCCGCTTCCCCGTCACGTTCGGCACCAGCAGCGGCGCATCCACGCCCAGCAGCAGCCCCTCCGCCCCGACCTTCGCATCCCAGTGGCGGACCCAGGCGACGATCTCGTCATCATCGCCCAGCGTTTCCGCGACATCCAGGACCACCCCCCGGTTCGCAATGCTGGGGGAGTAGGAAAGGACGCAGCCGCCACTGGTATTCTTGGCACCCCAGGCAAGGTCAAGTCCGAGGAACAGCATGAGGGGTATGTACCCACGGAACGGGAGGGCGAACACGAGGTTCGCGCCCTACAATCTGTCCCCGTAGGGGCGAACCTCGTGTTCGCCCTTCCCCTTTCGGCCTCCTCAATCCATCTCCCCGATCTTGCCGAAGGCGATCTTGTCCTCCGCCGCCCGCCGAACCGGGACGACCGAGGCCATAGATAGTGTCCCGCGTCCAAACTTACGGTTGATCTCATCCACCGCGCAGGACGCCGTCCGCCGCGCCGCGTCCTCGCCGAACAGCGAGGGCGTTCCCTGGCCGTCCGGCAACAGGTCGTACAGCACGACGCCGACCTGACGCACCGAAGGGAACGGATGTTCCCACAATGACCGCAACGTCGCCATCAGCGTCCAGGTGTCGGTGCAGGGCAGGAGCCGCCGCTTGGCCGACCAAGTTTGCCTGTCGTCACGGCGGACATGAACGGCCAGCCCCCGCGCCGAATACCCGTGGTGCCGCATCCGCTCCGCTGCCTTCTCCAGCAGACGCCCGGCCACGGACGCCGCCCCCTCGGGCGTCCTGAGTTCCGGGGCCAGGACGTGCGAGTGCCCGACGCTGCGCCGGACGGGGGGCGGCGTCGCGACCTCATGGCCTCGGAGCAGGTGCCACCAGCGCTCACCCCCGACACCGCCCCAGACGGCCCGCATCTGCGGCAGGGTCAGCGCGTACATCTGCTCAGTCGTCCACACTCCCGCCGCGTGCAGCCGCGCCTCCATGCCCCGGCTGATGCCCGGAAAGTCCGTCAGGGCGAGCCGGAACAGCTTGTGCGGCAGGTCATCGGCGTCCAGGACGACCAGGCCGTTCGGCTTCTGCATCTCGGCGGCGACTTTGGCGAGGAACGGGTTCATCCCCAGCCCCACCGAGCAGTGCATGTACTCGCCCACTTCGGCCTTGATCCGCGCCTTGATGTGTTCCCCCAGCCGGATCGCGTCGCTCAGGTGCCGCTCATTGGACCATAGCTTGCACACCATCTCGTCCACCGACCAAACCTCCGTCACCGGCAGGCACCGCGAAACCGTCTGGAATATCCGCGCCTGATAGTCCCGGTACGGCCCGTGCTTCGCCTCCACCAAACGCAGGCTCGGGCACAGCCGCTTCGCCTCGGCGACACTGGTTCCCGTCTTGACGCCATACGCCTTCGCCTCATACGACGCCGCGATGCAGCAGGTCGTGTCCGCCAGCAGGGGGACGACCGCGACCGGCCTGCCGCGCAGCTCAGGGTGTTCCTGCTGCTCGACCGAGGCGAAAAACGAGTTCATATCCAGGAACAGCCAGGCAAGGGACATGGGAGTAGACACCGTTCTACCGACGCGCTTTGGGATTATACCAAGTGTCTACTATGGCTGTCAAGGGCGGCATTGCTTGTTTGTGAAGGACAGGCGTGGTATAATAGGCAAATGCCTATATTCGACGCCAGCGCTTTCCAGAATCATCTTTTGGGCGTGGCCCGGACCTATGCCAAGTCGCTTCAGGGCCGCCCCGGTCTAGTCGGGACCCTGCTGTACGGTTCCCTCATCCGGGGAGAACTGACGCAGTTCTCGGATATTGATCTGGCGATCTTTTATGGGGACACGCCTCCGTGCCGGATCGAACACCGGGTGGTAAATGGGGTGAAGGTGGATCTCATTGCCTTCCCCATGGCCGACGTGACTGCGCTGCTTGATCCGCTGCCCGCCTCGCTGGATGTCGGGTTTCCGTTCTCGTATGTCCTGGAAAGTCTGCTTCTGGGGGATGGTGACAGCCTCTTGTACGACCCGACAGGCGAATTGAAGCGGGTCAAGACGCGCCTGGGCGAGCAGCTTTCTTATGCGGCGCTGAACCGCGCTTCGCTCCGCCGCGGCTACCGCGATTATTATCTGATAAGCCGGGACGAAGCCCGCTCCCTGCTGAAAACCGGGGACTTCGGAAAGGCGCTGGACAACGCGCAGGGGGCGGGCTGGGGGCTGGAGTATTTGCTAGGTGCGGCCACCCTCCGCAAAGACACGCGGAAAGCGGCGGAGGAATTAGGCATTCCCGACTTCGCGGGCAAAGCCGAAGAACTCGCCGCGCTCCTGGCTCCCGCGCTGGAAACGGCAGAAGCCGTCCTGGCCGACACCCAGGCACTTTGGAACTATTCTCTGGGTGCAGCGATGCCGTTGGTGCGCGACTGCCTGGGGGCGAAAGGCATCGCGAAACCGGACCGATTGGAACTGATTGGCGATCACAATTTGTTCTGGCCGGGAGAACGGCTTCACGAGTTCGGGCGGGTCATCAGCGAGGTGGACCTCTCCCTACGTTGGTGCCGCGCCGATATGGACGCGGGCAGGGGTGCGACGGCCTTGCAGCGACTGTGGGCCTGCCGAGGCAGCGAAGGCATCCGCCGACGCTTGGGAGCGCTGGCGAATGCCTTAAACGGCGCGGGCTATGACTGCGCTGCCCCGCTGGAAACGATGATCAGCAGTGCGGAGTTTACCCGCCTCGCAGAGCGTCTCGACCAGGCGACACGGGCCGCCGAACGAACACCAGCCACGCCCGCAGCCGCGCATCACGCCCTGGCCCTTACCGAAGAAATGGAACGGCTGTTGCTCTCGGTAATTCCTTTGTCGGATAGCGATGCACTCTGAATCAAGTATGTCTGACCTCACCCATATTGACGAGCAGGGCAATGCGCGCATGGTGGACGTGTCCGGCAAGGAGACGACCCGGCGCGTGGCGACGGCGCAGGCGGTCCTGACGATGCAGCCCCAAACATTGCACAAAATTCGCCAAAACGAACTCGCCAAAGGGGACGCGCTGGCCGTGGCGCGGGTGGCGGGGGTGCTGGCGGCGAAGCGCGTGGACGAGCTGATTCCTTTGTGCCACTCGCTGCCGCTGGCGGACGTTTCGGTGGACTTTGAGTTCGGCGAAGAGGAGTTGACCATCCGAACGTCGGCGACGACCGTGGCGCAGACGGGCGTGGAGATGGAGGCGCTGACAGCAGCGACCGTCGCCGCCCTGACGGTCTACGACATGGCGAAGGCCGTGGACAAGCGCATGGTCATTGAGGGCGTCCATCTGGTCTCCAAGACCGGCGGGAAGAGTGGGGACTTTTTATGGGAGAAATGATCCGAGTCGGCGTGCTGACGGTCAGCGACCGGTGCAGCGTGGGTGAGCGGGAAGACCTGTCCAGCCCGGCCATCAAAGACAGCCTGCCCTCAGACCAGTTCGTCGTGGCCCTGGAGGCGGTCGTGCCGGATGACAAGCGGGTCATCGCCGAGACGCTGCGCCGCTGGGCGGACGAGTACGGGTGCGACGTGATTTTAACGACGGGCGGGACGGGCTTCAGTCCGCGCGACGTGACGCCCGAAGCGACCGGCAAAGTGCTGGAGCGGGCTGCGCCCAACATCAGCCAGTTTCTGCTCTGGGAGAGTCTGAAGCAGACCCCGTTCGCCGCCCTCTCGCGCGGCGTGGCGGGCGTCCGGGGCGCGACCCTGATTGTCAACCTGCCCGGTAGCCCCTCCGGCGCGAAGGACAACACGGCCAGCCTCGTCCCCCTGCTCCCCCACGCCGTAGACGTCCTGCGTGTGCGCGAGACGGGGCATCCGACCACCTAACCCCGGCGCGAGCGCCGACCCTTCCCTCCAGGAAGGGTGAGGAATATGATATACATCGGCCTACTGCCTCTGTACGAGGGGTGCAGCCAGCGAATGGTAATTTTTACCCTTCCTGGAGGGAAGGGTCGGCGCTCGCGCCGGGGTTAGGTCTTTATGCTCACCTACGACCAGGCGCTGGCCCAAATCCTCGATCAGATCGCGCCGCTCCCGCCCGTTGACCTGCCGCTGGCCGACGCGCTCGGCTGTGTGCTCGCGGAAGACCTCTTCGCGTCCCAGGCCGTCCCGCCGTTCGACAACAGCAGCATGGACGGCTTCGCCGTGCGCGCCGCCGACCTCGCGAACATTCCCGCCACTCTGCCCGTGCAGGGGGACATCCCCGCCGGGGCGCTGTCCCTGCCCGCGCTGACGCCGGCGAATGCCTTGCGGATTATGACCGGGGCACCCGTCCCGCCCGGCGCGGACACGGTCGTGCCCGTGGAAGATACGGAGGCTCGACCCGAAGGTGTCACGTTTCTGGAACCCATAGTGCCTGGGCAGCACATCCGCCGGGCCGGGGAGGACGTCCAATCGGGCAGCCTTGCCGTGGCGGCGGGCCGTGTGATGCGCCCCGCCGAGGTCGGCATGGCCGCCGTCGTGGGGCGCGCGCAGGTCCGCGCCCACCCCCGCCCGCGCGTGGCGATTCTCAGCACCGGGGATGAGCTGGTCGAGCCGGGTCAGCCGCTCCAGCCGGGCCAGATTTACAACTCCAACGCCTACGCCCTGGCCGCCCAGGTGGCCGAAGCGGGCGGCGTCGTGACCCACCGGCTCCATGCGCGGGACACTCGCGGCGCCCTGCGCGAAGCCTTCGACGCCTGCGCCGGGGCGGACGTGCTGCTGACCAGCGGCGGCGTCTCGGTGGGGGACTATGATTTCGTCAAGGCCGTCTTCGCCGAGCGCGGCACGATGGACTTCTGGCGCGTCGCCATCCGCCCCGGCAAGCCGGTCGCCTTCGGGCGCTGGGGCGAGACCGTCTTCTTCGGCCTGCCCGGCAACCCCGTTTCCTCGATGGTGACGTTCGAGCTGTTCGTCCGGCCCGCCCTGCGCCGCCTGCGCGGGCTGGCCGAACTGTCCCGCCCCGCCGTCACGGCGCGGCTGACCGAGGACGCAAGCCACACGCCGGGCCGGCAGAGCTACCAGCGGGCGGTTGCGACGCCCGAGGGCGGCGGCTGGCGCGTCGCGCCGGGGGGCAAGCAGGGGTCCGGCATGATGCGCTCCATGGTCGGGGCGAACGCCCTGCTGGTCATTCCCGCTGAGGTTTCGGTCATCCCCGCCGGCCAGGACGGCACCGTGCTATTGCTGGATTAGGCGCGTTCGCTGGAGAAAGGGCGGCGGCCCGCCATAATCAGGAGGGAGAAGGACCTTCTGAACAATGGCATCGGTCGTGACGGTGGAAATGGGCGAAACGGGGCTGGTCTGCTCGGCGGAAACGCGCCTGCAAGCGCACGGCCTAGGCGCGTGCGTCGGCCTGTGCCTCTATGAGAGCCACGCCCGCCTCGCCGTCCTGGTGCATGTCGTTCTGCCCGTCACCCTGCCGCGCTCGGACCTGGGCACCCGCGCCCCGGTCGCGCCCCTCCCCGGCAAGTGCGCCGACACGGCCGTCGCCCATGCGCTTGGGGAGATCACCCGGCAGGGCGGGCAGGCGGCGCGAGTGCAGGCCGCCCTGGTCGGCGGCGCGCAGATCTTCACCGCCGCTGCCTCCGACCTGGGGACGCGGTCCCGGCTGGAGATCGGCCAACGAAACGTCCACGCCGTCAAGGAAGGGCTGGCCCAGGCCCGCATCCCCCTGTGCGCCGAGGACACGGGCGGCCACTTCGGGCGGACGGTGACGCTGGACGCCGCCACCGGCACGGTCTGGGTACGCCCGGTGGGTCTGATGGAGCGGATGCTGGTGATCCTGGGGCCTGACGGCCCACGGGTCGGGCCGGCCGTGCCCCCGCCGCTTGGGGCCGCTCTGGAAGGGGCCTGGGCCTATGGATGACCGGCTCCAGACGCTGGCGCGCCGGGTGCGCGATCTGCCGGCCCTGCCCGCCGCCGTCGTGCGCGTCATGCAGCTCACGGACGACCCCAAGGCCGGCACGGCGGACGTCGCGCGGGCGCTGGCCTCCGACCAGGCCCTGGCGGCGCGCGTGCTGAAGCTGGCGAACTCGGCCTTTTACGGGGCCAGCCGCCGCATCTCCACTGTCTCCGAGGCCGTAGTCACACTGGGGATGCGGACGACGCGCAACCTGGTCATGGCGACGAGCTGCCAGGAGATGCTGGAGCGGGATGTCGCCGGCTACGCCCTGCCGCCCGGCGCGCTCTGGCGGCACTCGCTCGCCTGCGCGTCCGCCGCCCAGGCGCTGGCCCAGCGCGCTGGCTACCGCGCGACCGAGGAAGCGTTCGTGGCGGGCCTGCTGCACGACATCGGCAAGGTCGTCCTCAGCGCCTACTGCAAAGAAGAGTTCATCCGGGTCCTCGTCCGCGCCTTGGGCGGCGGACTGACCTTCGCCGACGCGGAACGGGAGGTGCTGGGGTTTGACCACGCCGAAGCGGGCGCGTGCCTGCTGGAGCGCTGGAACCTGCCGCCCGCGCTGGTCCTCGCTGTGCGCCGGCACCACGCGCCGCTCGAATCCCCCTCCTCGTCCCTGCTCCCCTGCCTCGTCCATGTCGCCGATGCCGTCTGCCTGACGCTGGGCATCGGCCTGGGGCTGGACGGCCTGGCCTACACCCTCCACCCCGAAGCGCTGGCCGCGCTGGGCCTGACGCCTGAAGACTTCGAGGCGGTCGCCAGCCTGACCTGCGACACGCTGGCCCAGGCCGGGCCGGGATTCTGAGCCGGGTCTACTTCTCGTTGGCGATGTAGTCCACGATCACCTCGCAGGGGGCGGCGAGGAACAGCTCGCGGGCCATGTCGCCGGGCAGGCCGCGCGTGCGGTCCGGGCGCGCGCCCAGGACGAGCAGGTCCACCTTCCCCTCGGGGATCAGCGACAGGATGCGCTCGTGCGCCTTGCGGGTGCGGTGGATGACCGATTCGACGTTCACCTTGTAGGGGATGGCCGCGCGCTCGGCGATGTGGAGGGCGTTGGCGGCGACCGATTCGGCATCGGGCAGGGCGGCGTTCAGCGGCAGGATGCGCGGCACTTCGATCAGGTAGGCGAGCTGGATGCGCGCGTCCGTCCCCTGCGCCAGCCGGAAGGCGACTTCCAGGGCGCGGTTGGAATACGGCTGGTCCACGGCGGGGATCAGCAGACTCCGCCACTGGCCCGGCGCCTGGCCTGCGTCGGCGGGCCAGTGG